>JAICLD010000065.1 GCA_025927595.1 Nocardioidaceae bacterium
GGACCTCGGTGCACACGGCCGGGGCCAGCCACCCCTGGAGCTCCAGGTCGCGCCACGGGACGTCGAACCGCTTCGGGCCGATCAGGCTGAACACGTCGCCCTGGCGGCCGTCCTCCCGGATCAGCGTCGCGGTGAGCCCGATCCGCCGCCGGGCCTGGAGGTCGGCGGTCATCCGGAAGATCGGCGCGGGCAGCAGGTGCACCTCGTCGTAGACGACCAGGCCCCAGTCCTTGGCGTCGAACAGCTCGAGGTGGCTGTAGACGCCCTTCCGGCGCGTGGTCATCACCTGGTACGTCGCGATCGTGACCGGGCGGATCTCCTTGCGGGTGCCGGAGTACTCCCCGATCTCGTCCTCGGTCAACGTCGTACGACGCAGCAGCTCGTCCTTCCACTGCCGGGCCGAGACCGTGTTCGTGACGAGGATCAGCGTCGTGGCGCGGGCCCGCGCCATCGCGGCCGCGCCGACGATGGTCTTGCCGGCGCCGCACGGGAGCACGACCACCCCGGACCCGCCGTGCCAGAACGAGTCCACGGCCTCCTCCTGGTAGGGCCGCATGCTCCAGCCGTCCTGGTCGAGGTCGATCGCGTGCGCCTCGCCGTCGACGTACCCGGCGAGGTCCTCGGCCGGCCAGCCGATCTTCAGCAGCGCCTGCTTGAGGTTGCCGCGCTCGGAGGGGTGGACGGCGACGGCGAGCTCGCCGACCCGCTCGCCGAGCATCGGGCGGACCTTCTTCGAGCGCAGGACCTCCTCGAGGACGGGGCGGTCGTTGCTGGACAGCACCAGCCCGTGGGTCTCGTCCTTGTCCAGGCGCAGCCGCCCGTAGCGCGCCATCGTCTCCGCGACGTCGACGAGCAGCGCGTGCGGCACCGCGTAGCGGGAGTAGGCGAGCAGCGTGTCCACGACCTGCTCGGCGTCGTGCCCGGCCGCCCGCGCGTTCCACAGCCCCAGCGGCGTGAGCCGGTAGGTGTGGACGTGCTCGGGGGAGCGTTCGAGCTCCGCGAACGGGGCGATCGCCTTCCGGCAGTCCTGGGCGCGCTCGTGGTCGACCTCGAGCAGCAGGGTCTTGTCGGACTGGACGATGAGCGGGCCGTCGCTCATGCGCGGCCTCTCGTGCGGGCGTGGCGGCGGGACGTGGTCATCCCTCCAGGCTACGGGCCGGGCGGTGGGCCGGTCAGGCGGCCGCGAGGCTGGAGACGTAGGGCATCGCCCACGCGAACGCCGCCCCCGCCGCCGCGTCGAGCTCCTCGGCCACCGCGTCCCGCGGTCGAGGAACGGCCGAGTGCACGGCCTCCTCGTAGGCGATGATCTCTGCGACCAGGCAGCCGACCGTCCCGGTCCGGTCGAACGCGGCGGCCTTGAGGTCCGGCGAGAGGTCCATCGTGGCCGCGAGCTCCGCGACGGGCACGCCGAGCAGCAGGTCGAGGGCGGAGAGCAGGCCGGCGGTGAACGCGAGCTCGGGGTCCTCGTGACCGCGGCCGAGCGCGAGCAGCTCGGCCATCCGGGCCCGGCTCAGCGCCGTGGCGAGCCCGTCGGGGGTGCTGACCCCGCCGGTGTCGAGCAGGGTCAGCGCCATCCACTGGCGGATCCGGGTGGTGCCGAGCAGCACCATCGCCTCGTGGACGGTGTGCACCCGGCGCCGCATCCCGCGCCTGGTGCCGACGGAGGCCAGCTGCAGCAGCTGGACGACGAGGCCGGGCTCGTGGCGCAGGATCTCCTCGATCTCCTCGAGGTCGAGGTCCTCGGTCAGCAGCGACGCCGCCAGGCGGGCCTGGCTGAGCAGCGAGGTTCCGACGCTGCGGCCGTGCACGAGCGCCGGGCGCTCGATCGCGTAGCCCTGGAAGAGGTCGAAGCCGTGCTCGTGCGCCCACGCGACGTCGGCGTCGGTCTCGACCTTCTCGGCGAGCAGCAGCACGTCGTAGGCCCGGCAGCGCTCCGCCAGCTCCAGCACCTGCTCCCGCCCGGCCGCCTGTACGTCGATCTTCACCACGCTCGCGAGCTCGAGCACCCGCTCGGCGCCCTCGACCCACACGAAGTCGTCGAGCGCCAGCCGGAACCCGGCCGCGACCAGGGCCCGGCACGCCTCGACGACCTCGTCGTCGATCTCGACGGTCTCGAGGAGCTCGATGACCGTGCGGTCCGGGGGCAGCGTCACCGGGATGTCGCTGAGCAGGACCGCGCGGTCGGCGTTGCAGAACATGCTCCTGCTGCCGACGAGCTGGTCGACCCCGATCGTCACCGCTCCGACCAGGACGTGCGCGGTCATCTCCTGGCCGCTGACCGGGGTCATGTCGGCGTGACGGGCGCGGTAGAGCAGCTCGAAGGCGACGACGGTGCCGTCCCGGTCGACGATCGGCTGGCGGCCGACGATGACCGCGGGCGCCGCCGGACCGGTCGGGTCCGTCGTGGGACCGCTGCTCATGCCTGGTGACTCCCCTGGACGCGCGGATCTGCGTGACAGCCCATTGTCGGGCTCCGCACCCGCGGAACGCGCCCGATCCGCCCCGGTTTTACCCTGGCGTCCCCGCGGGCCCTGACGCTGCCGGCCTTCACGCTGCCCGACTCACGACGCCGGCAGCGGGCGGACGGCGGTGATCCGGTGCACCGCGAACGTGCGGACGTCCTCGGTGCGGTGGTCGTAGGCCGACAGCCAGCCGGCCTCCACGCGGACCGGGTCCACGACCCGCTCGACGGTCGAGCCGTGCCCGTCGACGTAGCCGATCCAGACGCTGACCTGCTCCTCGGCGGCCTCGCGCAGCACCGCCAGCGTCGCGGCGGGGCTGGTCGGCTCGGCGGCCCGCAGCCCCGGCGCCGGGCGCGTCGCGGCGGCGCGGTCGCCGGCGCGGACGGCGGTCACGGTCGCAGCGGCCCGGGCGGCCAGCCGGGCGGTCGCCCGGGGGTCCGCCGCCGCGCCGCCGTGCTCCGGCGCCGGCCGTGGCGTCCGGGCCCGCAGCACCTCGCGGCGGGGCAGCCGCACCGTGCCGTCGGGCGCCTCGACGACCGGAGCCGCCCCCATGCCGCGCAGCCGGGGCAGCAGCACGTCGAGCGGCACGTCGCTGACCACGACCGTCGGCGCGATCCTGCGCAGCCGCAGGGCGGCCGCGCGCGGATCGTGGACGAGCTCGGCGAGCGCGGCCTCGTCGTCGCTGCGCAGGAACGACTCCACCGCCCCGGCCCGGATCGTCCCGAAGCGGCGGGAGACGTCGTCGACGAGGTACTGCAGGGCCTGCGGCACCGGGGTCCGCGACGCCGACCCGACCAGCTCGTGCACCTCCGCCGCCGACCAGCCCGAGTCGAAGGCCCGTCGTACCGACGACTCGGTGAAGCGGTAGACCGTGGCGCCACCGCGGGACTCGACGTCCGCGACCGTGGCCAGTCGCCGGGCCAGCTCCTGCTCGAGCGGGCCCGGGGCGATCGCGGTCAGGTCCGCCTGGACCAGGACGTGGTCGACCGGTGCCGGCAGCAGCGGCGCGAGGACCGGCGGGACGTCGCGCTCGGGGTCCTCCCCGAGCAGCGCGCGGCCGTGGGCCGCCAGGCCACCCAGCGCGCAGACCCCGAGCAGGGTCGCCTCCTCGACCGTCCAGCCGACCGCGACCGAGCGCTCCGACGGCCGTCGCGGTCGCAGCCACGCCATCCGCTCGACCAGCGACGCGACGCCGGTGCCGGAGGCCAGCACGCTGCCCCGTGGCAGGGCGGCCAGCTCCCCGAGCACGGTCCGCCGGGTCTCGGGCAGCCAGCCCCGCTCGAGGTCGGGGGACAGCGCGTTGACCGGCTTGCCGCGCGCCCCGGCTCCCGCGGGGTCCCGGTCCCGGCCGCCGACGAGGCCGACCAGCCGCGGCGAGCCGAGCCAGGCCTCGGCGAGCACGGTCCAGCGGTCCGCCGGCGGCGCCGCGGACCAGGCGTCGAAGGCGTCGGTCGGCAGCCACAGCGGCTCGCCCTCGGCTCCGCTGCCGACGGCGACCAGGCCGGCGTCGCGGGCCACCTCGACCAGCACCCCGGCCGCCCGCGGCTCCACGTGCAGCAGCTCGGCCGCCGCCTTGAGGTCGCGCACCCCCAGGCCGCCCGAGCGCAGTGCCGACGGCGGGCGGGTGCCCCAGTGCTCGAGCAGCAGCTCGACGTGGTGGACCAGCTCGAAGGCCGCACCGGCCGCGGTCCGGTCCACGAGGGCGGCGTCGCGCGGCGCCGTCGCGACGTCCGGCGGTACGTCGACGGGGTCTCGGGTCGTGCGTCCCCCGCGCAGGCAGATCGCCACCTCGCGGGGCACCGCGACGTGCCGGCGGTCGCGCGCCACGAGCAGCCCCCGGGCCAGGAGCTGGTCGACGGGCCCGCCGGGACCCCGCTGCGTCGAGGCGTCGGTGGACTCGACGACGCCGTCGCGGCCCTCGGCCTGGAGGTGTCGCACGATCGCGCGGGCCGGCTCGTCGACCTCGGCGAGCAGCCGGTCCACCGTCTCCCGCTGCGCGAGCCGGTCCGCGACCGCGGCGACGTCCCGGTGCCGGTCTCCGCTCGGCGTCAGGCCGAGCTGCCGCACGAGGGCGGTGACCCGGGCGGGCCCGTAGGCGGCGAGCAGGGTCGTGACCGGGGGGCCGAGACCGCTGAGCCGGGTGCCCACGACCTCGGTCACGGTCCCCGGGACGCGCAGGCCGTCGTCCTCGCCCCACACGAGCACGAGGTCGCGCAGCCGGTCCAGCGCGGGGGTGACGTGACCGGGCTCGGCGCGCAGGACCGCGTGGACGGCGTCCGCGGACGGGCTGCCGCCGAGCGCCACCACCGCGTCGAGGACGGCCAGCTCGAGGTGCGAGAGCCGGTCCACCGCGCGCATCACCGAGGCGCGGGTGCCGGCCCGGGACGCCAGCTGCGAGCTGTCCTGCGGGGCCGGCGCGGCCAGGTCGGGGCGCTCCCGGAGCAGCCGCGCGACGCGCTCGTCGGGCCAGCCGCGGAGCTGGTCGGCGAGCGTGCGCGGGAACGAGGCGGGCATCCGCTCCACGATACCGGCCCCGGGCTCGGCGCCGGGCCGGGTCGGCGAAGCCCTAGCGTGGGGGCATGACCGCTCCCGAGTCCGCACCGTCCGGCGTCGGCCCCCTGGCCGGCCGCACCGCCCTCGTCACCGGAGGGGCCAGCGGCATCGGCCGTGCGGTCGCCTCCCGGCTCGCGCGCGACGGCGCCCAGGTCGTCGTGCTGGACCGCGACGAGGCCGGCGCGCGGCGGGTCGCCGACGAGGTCGGCGGGGCCGCGCTGGCCGCCGACCTCTCCGACGGCGCCTCGATCGACGCCCTCGGCCTGGGCAGCCGCGTGCACGCCGACATCGTCGTCAACAACGCGGGCATCCAGCACGTCGCCGCGGTGCAGGACTTCGACCCCGACCGGTTCGGCCTGATCCAGCGGCTGATGCTCGAGGCGCCCTTCCGACTGGCGAGGGCACTGCTTCCCGGCATGTACGAGCGGGGCTGGGGCCGGCTGGTGCACCTCTCGTCCGTGCACGGGCACCGCGCGTCGCCGTACAAGTCCGCGTACGTCGCCGCCAAGCACGGGCTCGAGGGGCTGTCCAAGGTGATCGCCCTGGAGGCGGCGGGCACCGGCGTCACGAGCAACACGGTCTGCCCCGGCTACGTGCGCACGCCGCTGGTCGAGGGGCAGATCGCCGACCAGGCCCGCAGCCACGGGATCGGCGAGGACCGGGTGCTCGACGAGGTGCTGCTCGCCCGCACGCCCGTCAAGCGGCTCGTGGAGCCCGACGAGGTCGCCGGCCTGGTCGCCTACCTGTGCGGGCCGGGGACCGACTCGGTCACGGGCGGCTCGTTCCTCATGGACGGCGGGTGGACGGCTGCCTGAACCCGTCGGCGATGCGGTATCCCCGCACCAGGTCGCGCGCGACCGTGACGGAGTCCACCAGCGGGTGCAACGCGAAGGCCGTCGTCGCCAGGCCGACGTCCCGGGAGAGAGCGGCGCGGATGGTGAGCTGCTCGACCGCCTTGACCTGGGCCATCAGCCCGAGCTGGTGCTGGTCGGGGGGAGTCGGCGACAGCGGGACCGCTCCCGCGCCGTCGACGTGGCAGGGCACCTCGACGACGCCGTCCTCCGGCAGTGACGCGACCGTGGTGCCGTTGCGCACGTTGAGGATCATCGAGGTCGGGGTGCCTCGCATGACCGCGGCCATGAAGGCCAGTGCGACACCCTCGTAGCCGCCACCGGCGACGTCCTCGGCGTCGCGCTCCTCGTCCGCGCCGCGGACCTCGGCCATGTAGCTCGCGTCCCGCTCGGCGCGCACCTGCTGCCACCGCTGGTACGCCCGAGCCGGCCGTGCGGCGACCGACTCGTAGAACTCACGCTGCTGTCGGAGCAGGAAGTCGCCGCGGGTGTCGGGCTCGGAGCGGACGGAGGCCACGGCGTCACGCGCGAAGTAGTAGTAGTAGAGGTACTCGTTCGGGAGCGCACCCAGCGCCTGGACCCAGTCGGGACCGAAGAGCCGCGCCTCCTCGATGCCCTGCAGCGCCGACGTGTCGGCCAGCAGCCGGGGCAGCACGTCCACGCCGTCGAGGACGAGCCTGCGCAGCCAGCCGAGGTGGTTCAGGCCCACGTAGTCCGCACGCGTGCGGGCGGGGTCCAGGCCGAGGGCGGTCGCCGCGCGCCGGGCCAGGGCGATCGGGGAGTCGCAGATGCCGACCACGCGCTCGCCGAGCACCGACTGCATCGCCTCGGTCACCATGCCGGCAGGGTTGGTGAAGTTGATGACCCATGCCTGCGGCGCGCATCGCACGACGGCCTCGGCGATGCGCACCGCCTCGGGGACCGTGCGCAGGCCGTAGGCCACGCCGCCCGGGCCGGTCGTCTCCTGGCCGAGCACGCCGAGGTCGAGCGCGACGTGCTCGTCGCGAGTGCGTCCCTCGAGGCCGCCGACCCGGATCGCGGAGAAGACGAAGTCGGCGCCGGACAGCGCGTCGTCGAGGTCGGTGGTGGCGCGCACGCGAGGTGCGTCGCCGTGGCCGGCTGCCGTCTGCTGGGCGGTCTGCTCGGCCATCTGCTCCAGCACGTGCCCGATGGCCTCCAGGCGGCGCGGGTCCACGTCGTACAACGACACCTCGTCGACCCGCGGGTCGCCGTGGTCGCGCAGCAGCGCGCCGTACACCAGGGGCACGCGGAAGCCACCGCCGCCCAGGATCGTCAGCCTCACGCGTGCACCCGCACGATCTCCGCCTCACGTCGCGCCACGTCCATGCGCGGAACCTACCGCGCGAGCCTGACGGCGGGTGGTTGCCGACGGCCCGGCACGGGCAACTAGGGTGATGGCGCCGGACGGCAAGGGGAGTGACGGATGACCGTGGAGGACCAGCCGGTGCCGGCCGACGAGCCCACCACCGGGGCGGCCTTCGACCTGCTCCTGTCCGGCATGGTCTTCCTGGACATCATCTTCACCGGCCTGCCGGCCCTGCCGCCTCCGGGCGTGGAGACCTGGGCGACCGGGATGGGCTCCTCGCCCGGCGGCATCGCCAACCTCGCCACGGCCGCCGCACGGCTGGGCCTCCAGACGTCGCTGGCGGCGGCCTTCGGCGACGACGTCTACGGCGAGTTCTGCTGGCGGACCCTGTCCGACCAGGAAGGCGTCGACCTGTCCCGGTCCCGGTCCTTCCCGCACTGGCACTCCCCGGTGACGGTCTCGATCTCCGCCGAGGGCGACCGCACGATGGTCACCCACGGGCACCCCGCACCCATCCCGGCCGACGAGATGATCGGCCACCCGCCGAGGTCGCGCGCCGTGATGGTGGACCTGGACTCGCAGAACCGCATCGTCGGGGGAGACCACCCCTCCTGGGTGGACCTGGCGCGCGCCGACGGCGCCCGGGTCTTCGCCGACGTCGGGTGGGACGACTCCGGCGTGTGGTCGCGCAGCGTGCTCGACCAGCTCTCCGTGTGCGACGCCTTCCTCCCGAACGCGGTGGAGGCGATGGCCTACACCGGCACCGAGACCCCCCGCGAGGCGCTCTACGCCTTGGCGGACCTGGTCCCCCTGGCGGTGGTGACCAACGGCGTGCACGGGGCGATGGCGATCGACTCCACGACGGGGGAGGAGGCCGAGGTCCCGTCGCTGCGCGTGCACGCGACCGACCCGACGGGTGCCGGCGACGTCTTCGGCAGCGCCATGGTCCTCGGCACGCTGTCGGGCTGGCCGCTGGCCGACCGGCTGGCCTTCGGCGCGGTCTGCTCCGCACTGGCGGTGCAGCAGTTCGGCGGGTCGCTGGCCGCTCCCGGTCTCGGCGACGTGCTCGACTGGTGGCGCGTCGTCCGCTCCGACACCGGCCCGAGTGCCTACGCTGCATCGTTGCGACGGCGCTACGCGTTCCTCGACGACCTGGCTCCGTCGACGCCGGTGCGCGACCGCAGACGAGCCGCGGCCACCATCGCCCGGCTGTCCGACCTGGGAACGACCCCGTCGCCTGACGGGACCCGACGTGACCCGGCATGACCCGGCATGACGACAACGAGGAGACACCCATGACGACCACCGCCCCGCGTCCGCCGCGGCGCTCGCTCCCCTACCGGGCCCTGGCCGCCGCGGCGGTGTGTGGTGCCCTCGCCCTCAGCGCCTGCAGCGCCCCCGGGTCGGGGAGCTCCACGCAGCCGAGGACGAAGTCGGCCTCGGGCATCTCCACCGACCCCGCCAAGGCCGGCAAGGTGACGCTCTCGGTGTGGGACCAGGAGGTCCGGGGTGGCCAGAACGCCGAGATCACCCAGCTCAACAAGGAGTTCCAGGCCAAGTACCCCAACGTCACGATCAAGCGGACGTCGAAGAGCTTCTCCGACCTCAAGACCACGCTGAAGCTGGCGCTGTCCGGCAACAACCCGCCCGACGTGGTGGAGGCCAACCAGGGCTACCCCGACATGGTGACGTTCGTGAAGGCCGGGATGCTCCTGCCGCTGGACTCCTACGCCCAGGCCTACGGGTGGGCCAAGCGGTACCCGTCCTCGCTGCTGGCGCTCAACAGGGTCAGCGCGGACGCCTCCCACTTCGGGGAGGGCAGGCTCTACGGCCTCTCGCAGATGGGCGAGTACATCGGCGTCTACTACAACAAGGCGAAGCTCGACCGGCTCGGCCTGGCGGCGCCGACCAGCTGGTCGGAGCTCACCGCGGACCTCGCGAAGGCCAAGGCCAAGGGCGAGCTGCCGATCCAGTTCGGCAACCTCGACAAGTGGCCGGCCATCCACACCTTCGGGGTCATCCAGGCCGCGACCGCCGGCAAGCAGGAGGTGCGCAACCTGGTCTTCGGCACCGGCGGCGCGAAGTGGACCTCGGCCTCGACCGTGCAGGCCGCCACGACCCTGCAGGACTGGGCGAGGAAGGGCTACTTCCCCTCGGGCGTCAACGGCATCGGCTACGACGACGCCAACAAGCAGTTCGCCCAGGGCAAGGGGGTCTTCGACATCACCGGGACGTGGGAGGCCGCCGCCCTGAAGGGGCCGATGGGCAGCTCGCTCGGCCTGATGCCGACGCCGCCGTCGAGCAAGGGTCTGGCGACCACCGGCGGTGAGTCGCTGGCCTTCAGCGTCACCTCGAAGTCGAAGACCCCCGACGTCGCCGCCGCCTACATCGACTTCATCACCGACGCGCACGCCGCGGACGTGATGCTCCGGACCGGCAACCTCCCCGCTGTGCCCGGGAAGGCCGTCGGCAAGCTGTCGTCGTCGAGCATCGAGGGCCAGATGGTCGCGGGCTGGCAGAAGATCAGCTCGGCCGACGGCCTGGTGCCCTACCTCGACTACTCGACGCCGACGTTCTACGACACGATCACCGCGGCGCTGCAGAACCTCATCGGCGGCAAGGCGACGCCGCAGCAGTTCACGCAGACCCTCCAGGCCGACTACTCGAAGTTCCACCAGGGCTAGGGCTTCCTCGATGGCCGACCGGGTGCGCGCCGCCTATCGTCGCCGCGCGCCCGGGGAGCCTCGAGCGCTCGGGTACCTCTACATCGCGCCTGCGCTGGTGGTCTTCGTGGCCATGGTCATCGTGCCGCTGGGGCAGTCGGTCTGGTACTCCCTGTTCAGCTGGGACGGGCTCTCGGTCGCGACCTGGGTCGGGCTGGGCAACTACGGCGCCCTGTTCTCCGACCCGACCCTGCGGGGCCCGTTCCTGCACGCTCTGGTGCTGCTGGTCTTCTACTCCCTGCTGCCGATCGCCCTGGGGTTGCTGCTGGCCGCGGCGATGTCGAGGGTGCGGCTGCGGGGGCTCACCTTCTTCCGCACGGTGCTGTTCCTGCCGCAGGTGCTCGCCATGGTCGTGGTCGCGGTGACCTGGCGATGGATCTACGCACCCTCCGGCCTGCTCAACGAGGCGCTGCGGCTGGTGGGTCTCGGTGGGCTCGCGCACTCCTGGCTCGGTGACTTCACCCTCGCGCTGCCGGCGATCGGCGTGGCCGGCACCTGGGTCGGCTTCGGCCTGTGCATGGTGCTGTTCCTGGCCGGCGTCCAGTCGATCCCGCGCGAGCGCTACGAGGCGGCCCGCCTCGACGGCGCCGGGCCGTGGCAGGAGTTCAAGGCCGTCACGCTGCCGGCACTGCGTCCGCAGATCGCCGTCGCGGCGACCCTGACGATCGTCGCGGGACTTCGCAACTTCGACCTGATCTACCTGACCACCGCGGGCGGGCCGGGGAACAGCACGGCGGTGCCGGCCTACGAGGTCTACCACCGCGCCTTCGAGATCGGGCAGGTCGGCTCTGCCGCGGCGGTCGGCATCGGGCTGACGGTGCTGATCTTCCTGCTGACCGTGGTCGTCTCGCGCCTGGTGGAGGGCACGCAGTGATCAGCTCGCGGCTGGACCGCACCCTCACCTACGCCGTGCTGGTCCTCTTCGTCGTCATCGCGTTGGTGCCGGTGCTGCAGATCGTCTCGACGGCCCTGTCCAGCAACGAGCACGCCCAGCCGGGGCTGCTGCTGCCCGACGGCCTCCACTGGCACAACTTCGTGGAGGCCTGGCAGCGCGGGCACTTCGGGACCTACCTGCGCTCGTCGGTGATCGTGACCGTGGTGGTCGTCGTGGCGGCCGCGGTGCTCTCGACGACGGCCGCGTACGCCTTCGGCACCATGCGGTTCCCGGGCGTGAGCGTCCTGTTCTACCTGTTCCTGCTCGGGCTGACCGTTCCCGAGGAGGCCCTGGTCATCCCGCTCTACTACGACTTCCGCGGCCTCGGCCTCACCGACACCTACTGGGCGCTGATCCTGCCGCAGACCGCACAGTCGGTGGCCTTCGGCACCTACTGGATGCGGACCTACTTCAGCCGCAGCTCGCGCGAGATCACCGAGGCCGCGCGGATCGACGGGGCGTCCACCTGGTCGATCCTGTGGCGGGTGCTGGTGCCGTCCGGGCGTCCGGCGATCACCACGCTGGTGGTCATCACCTTCATGTGGACCTGGAACGAGTTCCTCCTCGCGCTCGTCATGGTCAGCAGCGACGCCCGTCGTACCGTCCCGCTCGGCCTCGCCTTCTTCCAGGGCCAGCACTCCTCCGACGTCGCGCTGCTGGCCGCTGGGGCGGTGCTGGTCGCACTGCCCGTCGTCGTCGTCTACCTCGTCTTCCAGCGCCGCTTCATCGAGGGCATGCTGTCGGGCGCGGTCAAGGAGTAGGCACGACCCATCACGGAAGGGATCTCGGATGAGCAGATCGGCAAGGAGCAGGACCGCGATCGCGGCCGCCTGGGCCGCCGCCGTCAGTCTCGGAGGAAGCGGGCTGGCCGGCGTGCCGGCGCAGGCGGCGACTGGGGCGAGCAGCAGCACGCTCCAGGCACACCATGTCGCGCACCGCGCCGCAGGGCACGCGTACGTCGCGCCCGAGGGCACCAAGATCAACGTGATGGGGGAGTGGGCCCACCCCGACGACGACACCGGCATCATCGGGCCATGCGGGGTGTGGCACCACCGCTACGGCACGAAGTGCGGGGTCATCCAGGTCACCCGCGGGGAGGGCGGTGGCAACGCCACCGGGACCGAGAGCGGGCCCGCACTCGGCCTGCGCCGGGAGAACGAGGACCGGGTGGCGCACTACCGGTCGGGCACCGTCGACATCTTCTACATCGACCGCGTCGACTTCTTCTACAACCAGAGCGCGCCGCTGACCAACGAGATCTGGGACCACACGGAGACCCTGCGCCGGGTGACCCGGATCATCCGCACCACCCAGCCCGACGTGTACGTCGGCTGGACACCCACGCTGGCCGCCGGGCACGGCAACCACCAGGTCGCCGGCCGGCTGATCTGGGAGGGCATGAAGGCGGCCGCCGACCCGCAGATGTTCCCCGGGCAGCTGCGCGGCCGGCGCGCGCTGAGCACCTGGCAGGTCAAGAAGGTCCTCTCCGGTGGCAGCACCACCGGCACCGGGAGCACCACGACCTCGCGGAACTGCCTGACGGGCTTCGTGCCGGCCAGCCCGACCGGCGGCACGGTCACCGGCGTGTGGACCGGCTACGACTCGCCGTACAAGTGGCCGCAGGGCAACGTGCAGGACCAGCCCGCGGGCACGGCCAAGATCTGGCAGCAGGTCGCCGACGAGGGCCGGTCGGCCTACCCGACGCAGAGCCGCGTGATGTACCAGGGCACCTCGCAGCCGGCCTGCCCGATGTTCGCGCAGACCGACGCGTTCGTGCCCTTCCAGCCCAACACGCTTCCCGACGGCACCGCGAACCCGCGGGCCGGCAGGGACGACGCGATCCTGTTCGGCGCCACCCGCAGGGACCCGGGCGGGCTGCCGCTCGGCACCCTCGAGCACCTCAGCCTCTCGAGCTTCTACGTGGTGCCCGGCACGCCGTTCAAGGCGACGCTGCGCCTCCAGGCGCCGGGCAGGGCGGTCCCGGCCGGCACGGTGCGGCTCTCGCTGCCCGCCGGCTGGACCGCTGACGGTGCCCGCCACCTCGGGCGGCTCGCGCCGCGCCAGGCCCGGACGGTGACGTTCACGGTCACGCCCCCAGCGGACGCGACGACCGAGCAGCTCGCCCGGGTCGCGGCCACGTGGAGGCACCGCCACCTCTCGGGCTACACCGAGTCCGTGGTGCAGGTCGTGCCCGCCGTCGAGGGCCGGTTCCACCGCTGGGGCAAGTGGGCGGAGTACGACCAGTGGCTCGAGCAGACCGCACCGGCCGCGCGTCGGCTCGGCCGCTCCGACGCGGTGCAGTCCATCGGTGTCGGCAAGACCATCACGGTTCCGGTCGACGTGCACAACTGGGGGTCGACCCCGCAGAGCGGCTCGGTGACCCTGAGCCCGCCGTCGGACCTCACCGTGGACGACGCCAGTCAGCAGTACGGTCCGCTGGCCCCCGGTGAGACCACGACCGTGGACTTCCAGGTGACCAACACCGACTCGTCGCTGCCGGCGAACCAGCAGGCGACGATGCCGATCACCACGACGTTCGGCAGCGGTGGCTCCTCCTCGGAGACCCTGCAGCTGTCCGTCGTACCCGTCACCGCGATCCCGCAGGCGGGCCAGGCCCCGACCGTGGACGCCAAGGACGGCGCGGGCGAGTACCCCGGGCCTCAGCTCGACCTCGGACGGATCTGGCAGGGCGCGAACTACTGCACCGGACCCTCGGACTGCGGCGTGGACGACGGCAGCA
>JAICLD010000145.1 GCA_025927595.1 Nocardioidaceae bacterium
ACCGACCGGGTGCTCGACGCGCTGCACAAGGTCAAGTGGGACATCGACGGGTCGCTGACCTTCCGGCGCTCCTGCGCGCACGGCGTCTGCGGCTCGGACGCCATGCGGATCAACGGCAAGAACCGGCTGGCCTGCAAGACGCTGCTCAAGGACGTCAACCCCTCGCAGCCCATCACCGTGGAGCCGATCAAGGGCCTGCCGGTGCTCAAGGACCTCGTCGTCGACATGGAGCCGTTCTTCGACGCCTACCGCTCCGTGATGCCGTTCCTGGTCACGTCCGGGAACGAGCCGACGCGGGAGCGCATCCAGTCCCAGAAGGACCGCGAGCGCTTCGACGACACCACCAAGTGCATCCTGTGCGCCGCCTGCACGACCTCCTGCCCGGTCTACTGGGCCGACGGGCAGTACTTCGGCCCCCAGGCCATCGTCGGTGCGCACCGGTTCATCTTCGACAGCCGCGACGAGGGCACCGACCAGCGCCTGGAGATCCTCAACGACCGCGAGGGTGTCTGGCGCTGCCGCACGACGTTCAACTGCACCGAGGCCTGCCCGCGCGGTATCGAGGTCACCAAGGCCATCCAAGAGGTCAAGCGGGCGCTGATCTTCCGTCGCTGACCCGTCTGGGTGGTGGCTGGCGGTGCCAGTTTCCCAGGGGCCCTGGGGGAACTGTCACACCCCTGATGTTGTAACAGCGGGGGTGTGCCGGTTTACCAGGGGCCCCTGGTCAACCGGCCGGCGCGTCAGCACCGGCAGGCGCGTCAGCGCCCCAGGGCGGCAGGCTCGGGCGCCGCGGTCGCGCGCCACGACCGGGCCCCGAGGCGCGCGAGGACGACCGCGATCACGAGGTTGACCACGATCAGGACGCTGTGGGCGACCCAGTAGCCGGTCGGCCGGTCCTCCCCGCCGGCGTGGGCCGAGGCGAGGTTCTTGGTGAACATCGCGTAGGTCAGGACGTTCCACGCGGCGATCGCGAGGAACAGGACGGCGTGCTTGCGCTGGAGCTTCACGCTGCCATCCTTCCCGACGTCACCAAGCCCGGTGACACCGGCTTGAGGGGGCCGCTCGACCGCCCGGGCGTCAGGACCTGGCACCCCGGACCAGCCAGCCGACGGCCCCGGCCGCGACGGCGGCTCCCGCGGCGAGCAGCCACCCGGGACCCCGACCGGGTGGCGGGTCCCCGGGGACCCGGACGTCGGGGTCCGGCTGCTCGGTCAGCGCCGCACCGGGCGCCCGCATGGCGTCGGCGGTCCGCTGTGCCAGCGCGTCCGGGGAGGTGTAGGCCCACGCCGCGGCGTACATCACGAGCCGGGAGAAGTAGTTGATCCAGACGACCAGGATCAGCGCCACGCCGAACGCCTGGAAGGCCGGCTGCCCGCGGGTCTGGGCGAGCAGCAGGTTCGCGGCCAGCTTGAGCACCTCGAACCCGACCGCGCCCAGGAGCGCGCCCCGCACGAGCGCCGAGCGGGGCACGTGCGAGTCGGTGACGAGCAGCTTGAACATCGTGAGCAGCAGCAACGTGGAGGCGACGATGGCCAGGGCGTGCCCCACGACGGCGACGGCGAGGGTCGGCAGCAGCGCCTGCTCGTCGACGTGCAGCCAGCGCAGGATCGCGCCGGTGAAGCCGGTCACGGCACCGGAGAGCGTCACCGAGACGACCAGGATCACGCCGAGCAGCGCCAGCGTGCCGAGGTCGAGCAGCTTGCCGACCAGGAAGCTCGGCTGCTCACGGCGCGGGACCGCGAACATCACCTCGAGGGCCTGGCGCAGCCCGGAGAGCCAGCCCAGGCCGGAGTAGAGCAGCGCGACGAGGCCGATGAGGCCGGCCGTGCCGGACTTGCTCTCGATCGTGGAGAGCCGGACCTGTCCGCGGCCGTTGCCGAGGACGCCCGGCACCAGGTTCTGGATCTCGGTCGTCATCTGCTGGCGGATGTCGGGGTACACGTGGGCCAGCAGGCCGACGGAGAAGAACGCGATCGCGAGGATCGGGAAGAAGGACAGGAACGCGAAGTAGGTGACCGCCCCGGCCTGCCCGCTGCCGTTCACCGACCCGTAGTGACCGAGCATGCGGAGCAGGTGGTCGAGCCAGCCGACGCGTGCGCGCAGCCGCTCGACGGTCGCGGAGACGCGGTCCTTGAGGGAGGCCATGCGAGGCGTCCTACCCGCGCAGCGGTGGCCGCAACGCGAAGTCGCGGGTGGGCACCCAGCCGGTCTCCTCGTCGTGGACGTAGAGGGAGAACCGGTCGACCTCGAACGCGCACTCGAAGCGCGACAGGTCGTCGAAGGCCCGGTCCAGCAGGTCGTCGGAGAGGTGGTGGGCCACGGTCACGTGGGGGTGGTAGGGAAAGGACAGGTCGGTGCGGAGGGGGCCGTTGCGCACCGCGTAGGCGAGCTGCTCGCAGTTCGAGATGCCCTTGGCGAGCGTGACGAACACGACCGGCGAGATCGGCCGGAAGGTGCCCGTGCCGCGCAGGTGGATCGAGAAGGCCCGGTGCAGCGAGGCCGCGTCGGTGAGGTGGCTCTCGATCGCCGGCAGGTCCTCGCGGCAGACGGCGTACGGCGGCATCAGCGTGACGTGGGTCGGGATGCCGGCGGCCGTCGCGTCGCCGAGCTCCTCGCGGTAGCCCTGCAGCTGGCTGCCCCACGGCTCGGGCACCGCCACGGCGACGCCGATCGTGGTGCGCTCGGTCATCGGGCGGGGCCTAGCGGCCGGCCGGGACGAAGCCGACGCGGTCGTAGACGTCGGCGAGGGTGCGCTCGGCCACGGCGACCGCCTTCTCGCGCCCCTCCCCCAGGATGGCGTCGAGCCCGGCGCGGTCGTCCAGCAGCGCGAGGGTCCGGTCCCGGAACGGCGTCACGAACCCCACCACGGCGTCGGCGAGCTCGCGCTTGAGGTCACCGTAGCCGCGTCCGTCGTACGCCTTCACCAGGTCGTCGACGCTGCGGTCGGTCAGCGCCGAGAAGATCGTCAGCAGGTTGGAGATCCCGGGCTTGTGCTCCTCGTCGTAGCGCACGTCCGAGCCGGAGTCGGTCACCGCGGACCGGATCTTCTTCGCGGACACCCTCGGGTCGTCGAGCATCTCGATGATGCCGCCCGGCGAGGACGCCGACTTCGACATCTTCGCGGTCGGCTCCTGGAGGTCGAGGATCTTGGCGGTCTGCCTGAGGATGTACGGCTCCGGCAGCCGGAACGTCTTCTTGTACCGGTGGTTGAACCGGCCCGCGAGGTCTCGGGTCAGCTCGAGGTGCTGGCGCTGGTCCTCGCCCACGGGGACGAACTCGGGACGGTAGAGCAGGATGTCGGCCGCCATGAGGACCGGGTAGGTGAACAGCCCCACCGACGCGCTGCCCTCCCCGTCCTTGGCCGACTTGTCCTTGAACTGGGTCATCCGGCGCGCCTCGCCGAAGCCGGTGAGGCACTGCAGCACCCACGCGAGCTCGGCGTGCGCGGGCACCTGGGACTGCAGGAAGATCGCCGACCGGGACGGGTCGATCCCCGCGGCCACGAGCTGGGCGACGCAGCGACGGGAGCGCTCCCGCAGCACCGCGGGATCCGGCTGTCCCATGGTGATCGCGTGCAGGTCGGCGATGAAGAAGAAGGGCTCGTGGGTCTCCTGCAGGCCCACCCACTGCCGGATCGCGCCCAGGTAGTTGCCGAAGTGGAAGGAGTCGGCGGTCGGCTGGATGCCGGAGAGGACCCGAGGACGTCGGGCTGCGGCGGAGGGTGCGTCGGACATGAGGGACATCCTCCCAGACGTCCACCGTGCCGACGCCTCGGCCACTGCTCAGCCCTCCTGGTCCGGCTCCTCGGGCAGGCCACCGGTCCCGTCCGGCGTGACCGGCTGCTCGGCGTCGACCACGGCGACCGCGGGCACGGCGGTCACGAGCACCCGTCCCACCCGGCGTCCCTCGATCTCCTGCACGGTGATCCGGCGGTCGGCGTGGTCCACCCAGTCACCGACCATCGGCAGCCGGCCCAGCCGCGCCATGATGAAGCCGGCGACCGTCTCGTAGGGCCCCTCCGGCAGCTCCAGCCCGGTCTCGTCCTCGAAGTCGTCGAGGTTGAGCAGCCCGTCGACCTCGACGTCGCCGCCCCTCAGGACGGTGGTCTCGGCCTGGGCGAGGTCGTACTCGTCCCGGATGTCGCCGATCAGCTCCTCGACGAGGTCCTCCATCGTCACGATGCCGGCCGTGCCGCCGTACTCGTCGGCCACGATCGCCAGGTGCACCCCCTCCCGCCGCATGTCCGCGAGGGCGGCGAGCAGCTGCCGGGTCCAGGGCAGCACCAGGCACTGCCGGGACAGCTCGCCGACGCGGACGGTGCGCCCCGACATCTCCGGGTCGAGCAGGTCGCGGACGTGGACGAACCCGATCACGTCGTCGGCCGAGCCGCGGATCACCGGGTAGCGGGAGTGCGGCTGGTGCAGCGCCTCCCGGGCCGCCTTGAACACCGGCGTCGAGGCGTCGAGGAAGTCGACCTCGGTGCGCGGGATCATCACCTCGCGGATCTGCCGGTCCCCGGCCTGGAAGACGTCCTCGACGATCCGCCGCTCCTCCTCGCCCAGGGTCTCGTGCGCGTTGACCAGCTCCCGCAGCTCCTCGTCGGACATCTGCTCGCGCTGCGCGTTGGGGTCGCCACCGGCGAGCCGCACCACCAGGTCGGTCGAGCGCGAGAGCAGCCAGATCACCGGCCTGGAGACACGTGCCACCCGGTCGATGGAGGGCCCCAACGCCAGCGCGAAGCCCTCGGTGCGCTGCAGCGCCAGCCGCTTGGGGGCCAGCTCGCCGAGCACGAGCGACAGGTAGGAGATCGCCACCGTGACGAGCACCAGCGCCGCCGGCCCGGCGACCCCCGGGGACAGCCCGAACCCCTCCAGCTTGGGGGCGAGGGTCCGCGACAGCGTCGCGCCGCCGAACGAGGCGGACAGGAAGCCGGCGAGCGTGACGCCGACCTGCACGGCGGCGAGGAAGCGGTTCGGGTCCTCGGCCAGCCGTGCGACGGCCTGGCCCCGGCGGCCGCGTCCGGCCATGGCGCGCACCTGGCTCTCGCGCAGCGACACGAGGGCGATCTCGGCGGCCGCGAACAGGCTGCCGATCAGGACGAACACGATCACGAGCCCGACGTTGGCGAGGGTGCCGCTCACCGGGCTGTCACGGGTCTGTGGCCTTCGTCCATGCGCCCACGATAAGGGTTTGCGAGCGGCCGGACCGACTCGGCAGGGTGGCGCCCGTGAGGTTCCCCCACGACGTCCCCGTGCTCACCGACGGCACCGTGACGCTTCGGGCCCACCGCCCCGACGACGCCCTCGGCGTCCTCGAGCAGTGCGTCGACCCCCTCAGCCGGCAGTGGACGACGGTTCCCGTGCCCTACACCCGCGCCGACGCCGAGGCGTTCGTCGCCGAGCGGGTCCCGGCAGGCTGGGCCGCCGGGGCGTGGGCGTTCGCCGTGGAGGCCGCGGACGAGGACGGCCACGGTCGGTTCTGCGGGACCGTCGAGCTGCGCGACGAGGGCAACCGCCGCGCCGAGATCGCCTTCGGAGCGCACCCCTGGGCCCGCGGCCGCGGCCTGGTGGAGCGGGCGCTGCGGCTGCTGCTGGAGTGGGGGTTCACCGAGCGGCGGCTGCGGACCGTGGTGTGGTGGGCGAACGTCGGCAACTGGGCGTCGCGTCGGACCGCCTGGCGGCTCGGGTTCGGCTGCGACGGCACGCTGGCGCGCTGGCTCCCGCAGCGCGGGGACCTCCTCGACGCCTGGGTCGGGGTGCTGCACGTCGACGACCCGCGCGGCCCCCGGCACGCGTGGCTGCGGGCGCCCGAGCTGGCCGGCGAGCGGGTCACCCTGCGGCCGCTGCGGGACGGCGACGTGCCTCGCATCGTCGAGGCCTGCTCCGACGCGCGCACCGCGCAGTGGCTGCGGATGCCGGCGCCGTACACCGAGGACCACGCGCGGGCCTGGCTCCTGCAGACGCGAGAGGAGTCCGCGGCCGGCACCGCGGTGACCTGGGCCCTGACCGAGCGGGACTCGGACCTCCTCGTCGGTGCCCTCAACGCCTTCGCGGTCAAGCCCCGGCGAGAGGCGGAGGTCGGCTACTGGAGCCATCCCGACGGGCGCGGCCGTGGCCTCATGACGCAGGCGTGCCGGCTCGTCGTCGCACACTGCTTCACGGCGTACGACGCGGGCGGGCTGGGCCTGGTCCGGCTGCACGCCGGCGCGGCCGTCGGGAACACCGCCTCCCAGCACGTCCTGGAGGCGGCCGGCTTCACGCGCGTGGGCCGCGAGCGGCGCGCGCTGGGTCTCGGTGACGGGAGCCTGGCCGACTGCCTGACGTACGACCAGCTGCTCGAGGAGCACGGTGAGGGGCACGGCGGGTAGCCCGCTCAGCGGGTGTCGCGGCGGTGCACCAGCAGGGACAGCGCGAAGACGCCGAGCCCGGCCAGGGACAGTCCGGCCCCGACCCAGCTCGGGGCGGTGTAGCCGAGGCCGGCGGCGATCACGACGCCGCCCAGCCAGGCCCCCAGCGCGTTGGCGGTGTTGAGCGAGGCGTGGTTCATCGCCGCGCCGAGCGTCTGGGCGTCGCCCGCGACCTGCATGAGCCGGAGCTGGAGCGTCACCGCGAGCATCGAGCCGACCAGCGCGACGACCAGCACCCCCAGCCAGGCCGTGACCGGCTGGTGGGCGGCGAAGGTGAAGCCGACCAGCGCCAGTCCCATGGCCACGTTCGCCACCAGGATCGTGCGCAGCACCGACCAGTCGGCGCCGATGCCGCCCAGCGTCGTCCCGAGGATCCCGCCGATCCCGAACGCCAGCAGGAACACCGGCACGGTGGACGAGGGCAGCCCGGTCACGTCGGTGACCGTCGGGGCGATGTAGCTGTACATCGCGAACATGCCGCCGAAGCCGACCGCGCCGACCAGCAGCGTCAGCCAGACCTGCACCCGGGAGAACGCCCGCAGCTCGCGACGGCCGGTGGCCTCGCGGTCGGCGGGGACCACCGGCACGAGGAGCGCGACGAGCAGCACGGTGAGCAGCGCGAGGCCGGTCACCGCCACGTACGCCGAGCGCCAGCCGAGGTGCTGACCCAGCCAGGCGGCTGCCGGGACGCCGACGAGGTTGGCGACTGCGAGCCCGAGCATCACCCGGCTCACCGCCCGACCGCGGCGGGCCGGGTCGACCAGACCCGCGGCGACCAGGGACGCGACGCCGAAGTAGGCGCCGTGCGGCAGGCCCGCGACGAAGCGGGACCCCGCGAGCGAGAGGTACGACGGGGCGAGGGCCGTGGCCAGGTTGGCCAGGGCGTACGCCGCCATCAGCACGAGCAGGAGGCCCTTGCGGGGCAGCCGGGCGCCGAGCACCGCGATCAGCGGCGCGCCGACGACGACGCCGAGCGCGTAGCAGGAGATCACGTGACCGGCCTGCGGGATGTCGACGCCGACGCCGTCCGCCATCTCCGGCAGCAGCCCCATGGTCACGAACTCCGTGGTCCCGATGGCGAACCCGCCCACCGACAGGGCGAGCAGCGCCGCACCGACGTGCCGGCGCGGGGCCCCGGGGGGAGCCTCCGGCGTCGGCGCCTCCGTCCCAGGGTCGGCGACGGTGCGGGGCGGTGAGGTGGTCACGGGGGCGGTCCTCAGCTGGGATCGGGGGACGGCGACCGGCTTTACCGGTCGAGAAGGACACCTGTGTCCAACACCGGCGCGCCACATGCATTCCCGGGCGCCCGAGACCTGAGACATCGGCGGTCCCCCGGCTCAGGTGCGCTCCCCGCCTGCCGATGAGGGCGTCGTCCCAGAGCCGACCGATGGAGCCCCCGTGACCTCGCTGCTGACCCAGGTCCCCATCGGTCGCCGCCTCACCGCGGCGTTCGGGCTCCTGTGCCTCCTGCTCGCGGTGGTCGCGGGAGCCGGCTACAACGGCAACGTCCGCCAGCAGCACCTGCGCGAGGGCATGGACCGGCTCCAGGCCCTGCGCCAGCAGGTGCAGGAGCTGCGCTACCTCGACGCGGACATCAGCGGCTGGCAGGGCTACATCTACGCGGAGGCGGTCGTCGAGGACCCGCAGAAGGCGATCTCGCCCCAGGACTACAA
>JAICLD010000102.1 GCA_025927595.1 Nocardioidaceae bacterium
GCTCGACGTCGGGGAGGGCGCCGACCTGGTGATGGTCAAGCCGGCGCTGGCCTACCTCGACGTGCTCCGCGCGGTCCGCGAGGCCGTCGACGTGCCGGTCGCCGCCTACAACATCTCGGGCGAGTACGCCATGGTGGAGGCGGCCGCCGCCCACGGCTGGATCGACCGCGACGCCGCCATCCTCGAGACGCTGGTGTCGATCCGGCGCGCGGGCGCCGACGTCGTGCTCACGTACTGGGCCGCCGAGGTCGCTGCCCGCCTGCGCTGAGGCGCGACTCAGCAGGTTCACGCCGGAACGCGTTCGTGGTCCGGTCCGACGGAGAGGGAGAATGCCCGGGTGACTGCTGCGACCACCACGACCACGTCGGCCGGCACGGCGGGCACGGCAGCGAGCACGGCCGGCTCGGCCGCGCTGTTCGCCCGCGCCCAGGCGGTCACCCCCGGTGGCGTGAACTCGCCGGTCCGCGCGTTCAACGCCGTGGGCGGCACGCCCCGCTTCATCGAGCGGGCGCAGGGCCCCTACCTGTTCGACGTCGACGGCAACGAGTACGTCGACCTGGTCTGCAGCTGGGGCCCGATGCTGCTCGGGCACGCGCACCCCCAGGTGCTCGACGCGGTCCGCGCGGCCGCGGGTCGCGGGACGTCGTACGGGACCCCGACGCGGCCCGAGGTCGAGCTCGCGGAGGCGATCGTCGCGCGCACCCCCGTCGACAAGGTGCGTCTGGTCACCTCCGGCACCGAGGCCACCATGTCCGCGGTGCGGCTGGCCCGCGGCTTCACCGGCCGCGACCTCGTGGTCAAGTTCGCCGGCTGCTACCACGGCCACGTCGACTCGCTGCTGGCCCAGGCGGGCTCCGGCCTGGCGACCCTTGGAGCCCTTCGAGACACTCACTCCGTTCGCTCCTCAGGACAAGCCGCAGAAGCCGTCCGCTCCTCAGGGCGGCGCCCGTCCGTGCCGGGGACCCCCGGCGTGCCGGCAGCCGCGACCGCCGACACGCTCGTCCTGCCCTACAACGACCCCGACGCGGTGCGGGCGGTCTTCGCCGAGCGCGGTGACGACATCGCCTGCGTGATCACCGAGGCGGCCCCCGGGAACATGGGCGTCGTGCCGCCGGCCCCCGGCTTCAACCGGCTGCTCTCCGAGCTGTGCCGCGGCTCCGGGGCGCTGTTCGTCAGCGACGAGGTGATGACCGGCTTCCGGGTCACCCGCTCGGGCCACCACGGCGTCGACGGCGCCGTCGAGGGCTGGGCCCCGGACCTGATGACGTTCGGCAAGGTGATGGGAGGCGGCTTCCCGGCCGCCGCGTTCGGCGGTCGCGCCGACGTGATGTCGCTGCTGTCGCCGGAGGGGCCGGTCTACCAGGCCGGCACGCTCGCCGGGAACCCCGTCGCGGCGACCGCAGGGCTCACCACCCTGCGGCTGGCCACCGACGAGGTGTACGCCCACCTCGACACGACCTCCGCCGTGCTTCGCGAGGCCGTCGGGGCGGCGCTGTCCGAGGCCTCGGTCCCGCACGTCGTGCAGCACACCCGCAGCATGTTCAGCGTCTTCCTCACCGACGAGGGCGTCACCGAGGTCCCCGACTTCGCGGCGGCCGGCGCCCAGCACCTCGAGCGCTACGCGGCCTTCTTCCACGCGATGCTCGACCAGGGCGTCCACCTGCCTCCGAGCGCGTTCGAGGTGTGGTTCCTCTCCGCGGCGCACGACGGGCGGGCGGTGGACCGGGTCGTCGCAGCCCTGCCCGCCGCGGCTCGCGCGGCCGCGGCCGTCCCGCCGCGGGAGCCGGCCCGCGACGAGTCCGCCGGCCGGGGACAGTGATGGCCGAGCGGACGACCGTCCACCTGCTGCGCCACGGTGAGGTCTACAACCCCGACGGCATCCTCTACGGGCGGATGTCGGGCTACCGGCTGTCGGCGCTCGGCCGGCAGATGGCCGAGCGGGTCGCGCAGTCGGTGGGGGACCGCGACATCACCTACGTGGTGGCCTCGCCCCTCGAGCGCGCGCAGGAGACCGCCCGCCCGCTCGCCGCCGTCCGGGGCCTCGAGGTGGACACCGACCCCCGGGCCGTCGAGTCGACGAACGTCTTCGAGGGCCGCCGGTTCAGCGTCGGGGACGGGATCCTCAAGCGACCGAGCACCTGGCCGCACCTGTGGAACCCGTTCCGACCCTCGTGGGGGGAGCCGTACCGGGAGGTGGTGGCCCGGATGATGGCGGCCGTGCACGACGCCCGCGACGCGGCCCGCGGGCACGAGGCCGTGCTGGTCTCCCACCAGCTGCCGATCTGGGTCACCCGGCTGCACGTCGAGGGCCGCTCGTTCCTGCACAACCCGCGGAGCCGGCAGTGCACGCTGTGCAGCCTCACCTCGCTGGTCTTCGACGGCGACCGGATCACGACGCTGCGCTACTCCGAGCCGGCCGCCGACCTGATCCCGGTCAAGGACCGGCGCCAGAACTTCTCCGCGGGCGGCCAGCCGCCCCCCGACGCGGTCCCCGACGCCACCGACCCGTCGTGACCGGTCCCCGTGCCCGCAGGAGGCTGCCCCGGGCGCTCACCGCGCTGGCCCTCGCGCTCCCGCTGGTGGCGCTGGCGGGCTGCTCGCGCGGTGACGTCGGCAGCTCCGGCTCCCAGGGGTACGTCGCCGGCAAGGGCGTCATCACCTCGCTCGCCGCCGGGCAGCGCCGCGAGCCCGGCCCGGTCACCGGCACGACGCTGGACGGCCGCCACGTGTCGCTGTCGGACTACCGCGGCAAGGTCGTCGTGGTCAACGTCTGGGGCTCCTGGTGCCCGCCCTGCCGGGCCGAGGCGCCGATGCTCGCCGACGCCGCCCGGATGCTGCGCCGCCGGGGCGTGGTGTTCCTCGGGATCAACTCCCGCAACCCCGAGCAGGCCGGCCCCCGCGCGTTCGTGCGCCGCTACCGGATCCCCTACGACTCCATCTACGACCCCGACGGGCGCACGCTCCTGGCGTTCCACGACACCCTGGCGCCCAACTCGATCCCGAGCACGGTCGTCGTCGACCGGCGGGGCCGGGTGGCCGCCAGCGTGATCGGCGAGATCAGCCGGACCACGCTGGACGACCTGGTCGGCGACGTGCTCCGTGACGGGTCGGGCGGCGCCGGCACCGGGACGGGCGCGGCGTGAGCGGGCTCGACCTCGGCGGCTGGTTCCAGGACACGGTGCTGTCCGGGTCGCTGCTGCTCGCCCTCCCGGTCGCGCTCGTCGCCGGGCTGGTGTCGTTCTTCTCCCCGTGCGTGCTGCCGCTGCTGCCCGGCTACCTGTCCTACGCCACCGGCCTGTCGGGAGTCGACCTCGCGGACGCGCGGCGTGGCCGGATGCTCGTCGGCAGCCTGCTGTTCGTGCTCGGGTTCTCGTTCGTCTTCGTCGCCCTCGGCACGCTCTCGGGCGCGCTCGGTGACTGGCTGTGGTCCTACCAGCGCCAGATCACCCTGGTCCTCGGCGTGTTCACGATCCTCGTCGGGGTCGCCTTCCTCGGCCTGGTCCCGTGGCTGCAGCGCGACGTACGCGTGCACCGGGTGCCCGCCGTCGGCCTCGCCGCCGCGCCGCTGCTCGGCGTGCTCTTCGGCCTCGGGTGGACGCCCTGCATCGGCCCGACGCTGTCGGCGGTGAGCACGCTGGCGTTCAACGAGGGCACGGCCTCGCGCGGGGCGGTCCTGAGCGTGGCCTACTGCCTCGGGCTCGGCATCCCGTTCCTCGTGGCCGGGCTGGCCTTCCCGCGCATGCTCAACGCGGTGCGCTGGGTGCGCCGGCACCAGGCGTGGGTGACCCGGCTCGGCGGGGTGATGCTCGTCGCGGTCGGGCTGCTGCTGGTCACCGGGGTCTGGGACCGGTGGGTCGTCGACCTGCAGTCCCTCATCGGCGGGTTCCAGGTGGCGGTGTGAGTCGCCTCGAGACCGGCGTGCCGGTGCCCGAGACCGAGGCTGGCGGCTCCGCGACGCAGCCCCCCGCACCGCCCGCCTCCCCACCGGCGCTCGGTCCCGTCGAGCTGGCCCGGTGGGCGTGGCGGCAGCTCACGTCCATGCGCACGGCGCTCGTGCTGCTGTTCCTGCTCGCGCTCGCGGCGGTCCCGGGATCCGTCGTGCCCCAGCGCAACATCGACGCCGTACGGGTCCGAAGCTGGCAGGACGCGCACCCCTCGCTCACCCCGGTCTACGACCGGCTCGGGCTCTTCGACGTCTACGGCTCGGTGTGGTTCTCCGCGATCTACATCCTGCTGATGGTCTCGCTCGTGGGCTGTGTGGTCCCGCGGCTGCGGATCTACTGGCGCGCGCTGCGGGCCCGCCCACCCCAGGTCCCGCGGCACCTGGACCGGCTGCCGCAGTCGCGTCGCTTCGAGGTCGACGAGGACCCGGACGCGGTGCTCGAGCGGGCCCGCCGCGTGCTCCGCTCACGGCGCTACCGGGTCGCAGTGGACGGCTCGTCGGTCTCGGCGGAGAAGGGCTACCTGCGTGAGGCCGGCAACCTGCTGTTCCACGTGTCGGTGCTCGTCGTGCTCGTCGGCTTCGCCCTCGGGCAGCTCCTCGGGTACAAGGGCAGCGTCATCACGATCGTCGGTCAGGGGTTCTCGAACTCCCTGAGCCAGTACGACGACTTCGACCCCGGCTCGCTGTTCGACCCCGACCAGCTCTCGCCGCTCAGCTTCACCGTCGACGACTTCCACGTCTCGTTCCTCACCAGCGGGCCGCAGATGGGACAGCCGACGTCCTTCGACGCCCCCATCACCTACCGGACCACGCCGGGCGCGCGGCCGCGGCACCACGACCTCGCGGTGAACCACCCGCTCGACGCCGGCGGAACCAGCGTGTTCCTCGTGGGCCACGGCTACGCGCCGGTCGTGACGGTGCGCGACGGGCACGGGCAGGTCGCCTACCACGGCCCCGCGGTGTTCCTGCCGCAGGACAGCTCGTTCGCCTCGTTCGGCGTCGTCAAGGTCCCCGACGCGGCGCCCGAGCAGCTCGGGTTCGAGGGCCTGTTCCTGCCGACGTACGGCTTCACGATGGAGCGCGGCCCCTTCTCGCAGTTCCCCGACGACCTCGACCCCGTGCTGTCCCTGGTGCCCTACCACGGCGACCTGGGGCTCGACGACGGCCGCTCGCAGTCGGTCTACACCCTCGACAAGTCCCGGCTGAGCACCTACCCCAACACCGACAAGGCGCTCGGTCCGGTGAAGCGGATCAAGCTCTCGGTCGGCCAGACGGTGGGGCTGCCGAACGGCGACGGCTCGATCCGGTTCGACGGGGTGCGCCGCTGGGTCAAGCTCCAGGTCAGCCACAGCCCGGGCAAGGACGTCGCGCTCGCCGGCGTGCTGGTCGGCATCCTCGGGCTGATGCTGTCGCTGTTCGTGCGGCCGCGCCGGGCCTGGGTGCGGGTCCGCCGTGACGGGCCCGACGGTGGGCCCGGTGACGGCAGCGGTGCCCGTCCCGGCGGCGGGCGTACCGTGGTCGAGCTGGGCGGCCTCGACCGCAGCTCGGGCGGTGACCTCTCCGGTGAGGTCGACGAGATCGAGCGGCTCGTGCGCGGCGACCCGACCGCGCCGGACCAGGACCCGCAGCACGTCGAGCACCAGACCCAGGAGGAGCACGCGTGACCCACGCGCAGTTCGCGGCGTTCAGCGACAACGCCGTCATGTTCGCCTCGATCGTCTACGCGCTGGCCTTCCTGGCGCACCTGGCCGAGTGGGCGTTCGTCCGCTCGCTTCCGCTGCCGGCCGTCGCGGAGCCGGTCGCCGTCGGCGCCGGAGGCGGCCTCGCGCGGGCGGCGGCCCGGGTCGACCTCGCCGACCGGCCGGACGCGCCCGCCGCAGCCGGTGCCCACGGACGCGGCAGCGACGAGGACCGCGAGCTCCGGGTCGAGAAGCTCGGCCGGATCGGCCTGTCGCTGACCATCCTCGGCTGCGCCCTGCACCTGGCCGGCCTCGTCGGTCGCGGGCTCGGGTCGGACCCGATCCGGGTGCCGTGGGGCAACATGTACGAGTTCACGCTCGCCGGCACGTTCGGCGTCGCGCTGATGTACCTCGTGCTGCTCAAGCGCTACCAGCTGCGCTGGATGGGCGTGCTCGTCACCGGCTTCCTCGTCGTGATCCTCATGCTGGACCAGCTCGAGCTCTACCAGGACGCCGGCCCGCTGGTCCCGGCGCTGCACTCGTACTGGCTGATGATCCACGTCCTCGCCGCCGTGATCGCGTCGGGCGCCTTCGCCGTCGGCGCCCTCACCCTGGTCCTGTTCCTGGTCAAGAGCCGCGCCGTGCAGCGAGGCACGCTGCAGCCCCGCGGCTACCTCGCGCGGCTGCCCGAGGCCGTGGCGCTGGAGCGGGTCGCCTACCGCGTGCACGCGTTCGCGTTCCCGATCTGGACCTTCGCGGCGCTGGTCGCCGGGCCGATCTGGGCGGAGTACGCCTGGGGCAGCTACTGGAACTGGGACCCCAAGGAGGTCTGGGCGTTCATCACCTGGGTGATCTACGCCGCCTACCTGCACGCCCGTGCCACGGCGGGCTGGCGCGGCAAGGCGGCCTCGATCATCGCGCTCGTCGGCTTCGCGTCGCTGCTGTTCAACTTCGTCGGGATCAACTACTTCTTCGGTGGCGGCAGCCTGCACTCGTACGCCGGCGGCTGACCCGTCGGTGCACGCGGACGAGCACCGGATCGACGTACGGCTGGTGCGGGGGCTGGTCGACCGGGCCCGGCCGGAGTGGGCGGCGCTCCCGCTGTCACCGCTGCCCCGGACCGGGTCGAGCAACGCGCTCTTCCGGCTGGGGGAGGACCTCGTGGTCCGGCTGCCGCGGCAGCGCGGCGGGTCCGTCACCATCGAGAAGGAGGCGCGCTGGCTGCCGCGGGTGGCCCCGGCGCTGCCGGTGCGCGTGCCCGAGGTGGTGGCCGTGGGTGCGCCCGGTCCCGACTACCCCGAGCGGTGGTCCGTGCTGCGGTGGCTCGACGGGGAGGTCCCCGACGTCGCCGGTGTCGCCGGCTGCCCGGGAGGTCTCGACCGTGAGGCGCTGGCGCGGGACCTGGCCGCGGTGGTCACCTCCCTGCGCGGGCTCGAGGTGCCGGAGGCGGCGGTCGGACTGCCTGGCTCCTCGGAGCCGGTCGGCTGGTACCACGGCGACCTGCTGGCCGAGAACCTGCTCGTCTCGGGCGGGCGCCTTGCGGCCGTGCTCGACTTCGGCGGTCTCGGCGTCGGGGACCCGACCGTCGACCTGATGGTGGCGTGGGAGCTGCTCGACGCCGGCTCCCGGCGGGTGTTCCGCCAGGCGACGGGCGTCGACGACGTGTCCTGGCTCCGGGGCCGCGCGTGGGCGCTCGCGGTGGCGCTGATGACGTTCCCGTACTACTGGCGCACGATGCCGCAGCGGTGCGCGGCCCGGCTCGTCATGGCGCGCGCGGTGCTCGCCGACGCCTCCGATGGAGGGTGAGCCGCGGCTGCTGCTGCGGGTGCGTGCCTGGCCGGTTGTCATGCACAGGAACGCGGCGGACCACTGATCAGCCAGCGCGCGGCGGGGCACCGGCATGCCCGACGCCGGCTGCTGGCCGTGCGGATCCCGACGGTCCGGTCAGTCGCCGGACGTGTCCCGACCCTGGTCGGGCCGGGGGTGCCGGTTCAGGTTGCGCAGGAACTCCTCGTCGTCGTCGGGCGCGACCATCCGGGGCCGAGGCCTGGGTCGTCCCGGCGCACGACGGACGGGGGAGGCGGCACCCCGGCGCCGCTCGAGCAGCCAGAGCACCGTGTAGACGAGCGCCGCGAAGAGGATCACGACGAGCAGGAACTTACCCACGTCCCCAGCCTAGGCATGTGCGGCAACGGTGTCGCCGGTCCCGCGGCCTCGAGGATCGCCGACGACTCGTAGGGTGGCGACGTGAAGGACTTCGCCGTGTACACGCTGGCCCGGCTGGCGCTGCTCCTCGCCTGCTTCGTGGTCGTCGGCGGAGTGTGGGTCCTCGCTGCCGGCACGACGGCGATCCCGTGGCTGTGGCCGCTGCTGATCGCCGCGGCGGTCTCGGCGGTGGCCTCGTACTACCTGCTGCGGGGCCCGCGGGAGCGGTTCGCCGCCCGCGTCGACGCCCGCGCGACCACCATGTCCCGTCGCTTCGATGAGGCGCGGGCCAAGGAAGACGAGGACTGACCCGATGACGAGCGGGCCGCAGGCCGCCCGGGAGCTACGGCGGACCGTCGACCGGTCGTGGGTGGACGAGGCGGTCCGCAAGGTGGAGGCCGACAGCAACCGCTCCGCGGACACCCACCTCCACGTGTTCCCGCTGCCCGAACGCTGGGACGTCGACCTGTACCTCAAGGACGAGTCGGTGCACCCGACGGGCTCGCTGAAGCACCGGCTGGCCCGTTCGCTGTTCCTGTACGCCCTGTGCAACGGCTGGCTGCACCAGGACAGCACGGTGATCGAGGCGTCGTCGGGGTCGACCGCGGTGTCCGAGGCGTACTTCGCCCGCCTGGTGGGTCTCCCGTTCGTGGCGGTGATGCCGCGGTCGACGTCCCGGAACAAGATCGAGCTGATCGAGCTCTACGGCGGCCGCTGCCACCTCGTCGACGACCCTCGGACGATGTACGACGAGGCACGGCGCCTCGCGACCGAGACCGGCGGCCACTACATGGACCAGTTCACCTACGCCGAGCGCGCGACGGACTGGCGTGGCAACAACAACATCGCCGAGTCGATCTTCGCCCAGCTGGCGCGGGAGCGGCACCCGGTCCCCGAGTGGGTCGTCGTCGGAGCCGGCACCGGCGGGACCTCCGCCACGATCGGCCGGTTCGTGCGGTACCGCCGCCATCACACCCGGGTCTGCGTCGTCGACCCGGAGAACAGCGCGTTCTTCGAGGGCTGGTCCACCTCGGATCCCGACGTCACCCTCCCACCGGGCGGGCGCGGGTCGCGGATCGAGGGCATCGGCCGGCCCCGGGTCGAGCCGTCGTTCCTGCCCTCGGTGGTCGACGCGATGATCTCGGTCCCCGACGGCGCCTCGGTCGCCGCGATGCGCTGGTGCAGCGCGCTCACCGGCCGGCTCGTCGGCGGCTCCACCGGCACCGCCCTGTGGGGCGCCCTGCGGCTGATCGCGGCCATGCGGGCCGGCGGCGAGCCCGGCAGCGTCGTGTCGCTCATCTGCGACGGCGGCGAGCGCTACGCCGACACCTACTACGAGGACGGCTGGCTCGCCGGGCAGGGCATCGACATCGCGCCGTACACCGCGACCCTCGAGACCTTCCACGACACCGGCACCTGGGCCGAGCCCGGCAGCCGCTGAGGGCCTCAGAGCGCGGACGCGAGGAGGAGGCCGGCGAAGAGGCCGGCGGCGTAGAGCAGCTCCGCGACACCGGTGCGCTGGAGGACCGGCACCAGGTCGCGTCCGACGGCCCCGCCGAGGACGGTGCCGGCGGCGGGCACCCCGGGACCGACCGCGGCCAGGCCCAGGAACGCCAGCCGGCTGGTGGTCAGCGCGACCCCGACGAGCGCGACGACCGCGAGCCCGAGCAGCAGCGCGTAGAGCCCGCGGGTGCGGGTCACGCCCAGGACCACCGCGAGCGTGCGCTTGCCGGCGTCACGGTCGGTCGGCACGTCGCGCAGGTTGTTCGCGACGAGGATCGCGCACGCCAGCGCCCCCACGCCCACGGCGGCGTACCAGGCCGGCAGCGGCACCCGCTGGATCTGCACGTACGTCGTCCCGGCGACCGCGACCAGGCCGAAGAACACGAACACCATCACCTCGCCCAGCCCCATGTACCCGTAGGGCGACGAGCCGCCGGTGTAGAACCACGCCGCGAGCACGGCCAGCGCGCCGACGAGCACCAGCCACCACGAGGTGGTCGCCGCCAGCACCAGCCCGGCCAGCATCGCCACCGCGAAGCACGCGAACGCCGCGGCACGTACGGCCGCCGGCCGCGCCAGCCCGGACCCGACCAGCCGCAGCGGCCCGACCCGGTCCGCGTCGGTGCCGCGGATCCCGTCGGAGTAGTCGTTGGCGTAGTTGACCCCGACCTGGAGCGCGAGGGCGACGACCATCGCGAGCGCCGCCTTCCACCACACCGCCTGGTCGACGTACGCCGCGACCCCGGTGCCGGCCAGGACGGGCGACATCGCCGCGGGCAGCGTGCGGGGACGGGCCCCTTCCAGCCACTGGGCGGGCGTCGGCCCCGGGGTTCTCACAGTGCCGGATTCTCGCAGGCATACCGTGATCCCCCGTGACCAGCCCTCAGGCCGCCCTGCGACCGGTGAGCGGCACGCC
>JAICLD010000234.1 GCA_025927595.1 Nocardioidaceae bacterium
CCCACCCACCGGCCCACCCACCGGCCCACCCGCGGCGCCCGGCGCCTGGCCGTCGCGGCGGTCGCCACCGCCGTCGCCGCCGTCGGCGCCCTCTCCGCCGCCCCGGCCCAGGCCAAGGGCGGCGACGACGTCGTGCACCGCGGCACCTGCGCCGGGTCGACGCACTGGAAGCTCAAGGTCGGACCCGACGACGGCCGGCTGGAGGTCGAGGGCGAGATCGACAGCAACCACGTCGGCCAGTCGTGGAACTGGCGGATCCTGCACAACGGGTCCACCTCGGCTCGCGGCACGGCCACCACGAAGGCTCCCAGCGGCTCGTTCGAGGTGCGCCGCACGGTGGTGAACCTGCGTGGCACCGACACCGTCACGTTCCGGGCCCGCAACGCCAGGAGCGGCGCCCTGTGCTCCGGAACCGTCCGCATCTGACCTCCGGCACCCGCATACTGACGCGACGGTGAGAGCGACCCTGCGACGCGCGGCGACGAGCCCGGTGGCCCAGTTCCTGGCCGCCGGGCTCGTCGTGCTGCTCGTCGTCGGTGTCGGGTCGCTGCGGCTGAGCCGTCGCGCTGCGGACCGGGAGGCGGTCGGCGACGCGCGGGCGACGACCGAGCTGCTCGCGCGGTCCGTGGCGCAGCCGGCGCTGCCCAGGGGCCTCGTCTCGGGCGACGCGGGAGCCGTCGACCGCTTCGACCGCACGATGCTGCGCCGGCTGCTCGTGGGGGACGTGCAGCGGATCAAGATCTGGCGCGGCGACGGCCGCATCGTCTACTCCGACGAGACCCGGCTGATCGGCAGCCGGTACCCGTTGGGCGAGGACGAGCTCCAGGTGCTGCACCGCGGCACGAGCGACGCGGAGATCTCCGACCTCAGCCGCCCCGAGAACCGCTACGAGCGGGGCCTGGGAGGCCTGCTCGAGGTCTACACCCGGGTCCGCTCGCCCGAAGGCCAGCCGCTGCTGTTCGAGGTCTACTACTCCTCGGCCGACATCGCCCGCCGCCGCCAGGACGTGTACGACGCGTTCTCGCCGATCACGGTCGGTGGGCTGCTCGCCCTGGTCGCGGTGACCACACCGCTGCTGTGGATGCTGACCCGGCGCCTGGACCGGGTCGGGCGCGACCGTGAGCGGCTGCTGCTCGCCGCCGCGGACGCCTCGGAGTCGGAACGGCGCCGGATCGCCCGGGACCTGCACGACGGCGTGGTGCAGGACCTCGCCGGCACCTCGTTCGCGCTCTCGGCGGCGCTGCGCGACCCGGCCACCGACCCGGTGACGAGCGCGCGGCTGGAGCCGCTGACCGCCTCGCTCCGTCGCAGCCTGCGGGCGCTGCGGTCCCTGCTCGTCGAGATCTACCCGCCCGACCTGCGCGCCGACGGGCTGGCCGCGGCCCTGGGCGACCTCGTCGCGCCCGCCGCCGGCGCGGGCGTGTCCGCGTCCGTGCGGGTCGACGAGGTGGACGCCGCCTCCCAGGACGCGGTCCGGCTCGTCTGGCGGGTGGCTCAGGAGGCCGTGCGCAACACCCTGCGGCACGCGGGAGCCTCCCGACTCGACGTCCACGTCCGCCGCGAGGGCGACCGGCTGCTCCTCGACGTCGACGACGACGGCCGGGGGCTCCGACCTGGCGGTCATCCGGCCGCCGGCGGCCCGCACCCGACCGGCTCGGGGATCGGGCTGCGCGGCCTGCGCGACCTGATCCGCGAGGCGGGCGGCACGCTCGAGGTCCGCAGCGCCCCGGACAGCGGGACGACCGTGCACCTGGAGGTGGGCGCATGACCGAGGGCGGAGCCGGCCGGGTCCGGGTGGTCCTGGTGGACGACCATGCGCTCGTGCGCTCCGGCCTGGCCCAGCTGCTCGACGGCGCCGAGGACCTCGAGGTGGTGGGCGAGGCCGCCGACGGCGCGGCAGCGGTCGAGGTGGTCCGCGAGCGGCGCCCGGACGTGGTCGTGATGGACCTGCAGATGCCCGGCGTCGACGGGGTGGAGGCGACCCGTCGGATCATGGCCGAGGGCCTCGGCACCGAGGTCGTCGTGCTGACGTCCTTCTCCGACGGCGCCCGGATCGAGGCCGCGCTCGACGCCGGGGCGGTCGGCTACCTGCTCAAGGACGCCGACCCCGAGGAGGTCCTCGACGGCGTCCGCGCGGTGAGCCGCGGCGAGTCGCCGCTGCACCCCAAGGTGGCCCGGCAGCTGCTCGCCGCCCGGTCCGCCGGCGGGTCGGCGGGCCTCGCCGACCCCGGCGCCCGGGCCGGGCTCACCCCACGCGAGGCCGAGGTGCTCGGGCTGGTCCGGGAGGGGCTGTCGAACAAGCAGGTCGCCCGGCGGCTGGGGATCAGCGAGCGCACGGTCAAGGCGCACCTCACGTCGGTGTTCGCGCGGATCGGGGTGGCCGACCGCACGCAGGCCGCGCTGTGGGCCGAGCGGAACCTCTGAGGGTCGCCCTACCCGGCCGTGCCGCGTCCGCTGAGCGGGACACGAGGACGACGCCGGCCACGACGGCCAGCGCGATGCCTGCCCAGCACGTGAGCGACACCAACGGTGCGTACCTGGTGTCGCCCAGGGCGACGCGGTCGTGGCTGGGCGGGTAGCCGTGCGTGTAGTACGGCTGCGGGGGGTCTTCGTTCGGCCTGGGACTCATGTGCGCCTCCGGCCTCCCCGTGGCCGTAGAACGCTCAGCGGGGGGGAGGGGTGCCGCCCCACGCCGGGCACAGCGCCCGGTGCGGGCACCAGTCGCACAGCCGTCCGGGGCTCGGCCGCCAGTCCCCGGTCTCGCGGGCCAGCTCGATCGCCCGCCACAGTGCCGTGACCTTGCGCTCGGTGGCGAGCAGGTCCTGCTCGTCGGGGCAGGAGCGCAGCACCTCCCCGGAACCGAGGTACACCAGCTGCAGCATCCGGGGCACGATCCCGCGGGCCCGCCAGAGCACCAGCGCGTAGAACCGCATCTGGAACAGCGCCCGGGCCTCGAACCCCTCCGCGGGGGCCTTGCCGGTCTTGTAGTCCACGACCCGGAGGTCGCCGGAGGCCGCGACGTCGAGGCGGTCGACGTACCCGCGGAGCAGGAGCCTGGAGTCCAGCACCGTCTCGACGTACGCCTCCCGCTCGGCTGGCTCGAGGTTCGTCGGGTCCTCGAGCGCGAAGTACCGCTCGAGCAGCTCGCGGCAGGAGATCAGCCAGGACGCGAGCTCGTCAGCGGCGGCGGGACCGGCGAACATCGTGTCGGTGTCCGGCTCGGCCTCGCGGACCCGCTCCCACGCGGGAGCGACCAGCGCAGCCGCCCGCTCGAGGGTCCGGTCGCCCGACGGCAGGTCGAAGAGGTCCTCGAGCACCTGGTGCACGACCGTGCCCCGCACCGCGGTCGGCGACGGCGGCTCGGGGAGGCGGTCGACGGTGCGGAAGCGGAACAGCAGCGGACAGGACATGAAGTCGGCCGCGCGGCTCGGCGACAGCGACCCGACGACGTCGACCCCGTCGACCGTGGTGCCTTCCGCGGTGTCCCTGCTCATCGCGTCCTCCTCCCCGTCTCCTCGCCCCTCGCCGGGCCGGCGGTCCCGACCCTAGGACAGCCGACCGACAGTCCCGCTCGGGTCGCCGCGATAGCCTCGACGGATGCAGCCGCCCGCGGGTGAGACCGGTGACCCTCGCGACACCCCCACCCGGGCCCGTCGCGGCTCCGGGGCGCTCCGGATCGGCCAGATCGGCGGCGTGGACGTGCTCGTGCGCTCCTCGTGGCTGCTCGTCGCGGCGTTCATCGCGGTGCTGTCCGCCCCGCAGATCGAGCGGGTGACGCCCGGCATCGGCGCCTGGGCCTACGTCGCCGGCTTCGCCTTCGCGGTCCTGCTCTACCTCTCCGTGCTGCTCCACGAGGTGTCGCACGCGCTGATGGCCAAGCGCTACGGGCTCCCGGTCACGTCGATCACCCTGCACTTCCTCGGCGGCGTCACCGAGATCGAGGGCGAGCCGGACACGCCGCGGCGGGAGTTCTGGGTCTCGGTCGTCGGCCCGCTGACGTCGCTGGGCGTGGCCCTCGTCTTCTACCTCGTCTACCTCCCGCTGCCCGTCGGGCTGCCGTGGCTGGCCGTGGCCATGCTGTGGGGCTCCAACGCGGTCGTCGGCGTGCTGAACCTCGTGCCGGGCCTGCCTCTGGACGGCGGCCGGGTGCTGCGCGCGGCCGTGTGGCAGGTGACCGGCAACCCGCACCAGGGCACGGTCGTCGCCGCCTGGGGCGGGCGGATCTGCGCCGGTCTGGCGATCGCCTACCCGTTCGCCATGCAGGTGGCGGGTGCCGGGCAGCCGACCGTCTCGACGTACCTGCTCTCCTTCGTGATCGCGGCCTACCTGTGGTCCGGCGCCACCTCGGCCCTGGTCTCGGCCCGCGTACGTCGACGGCTGCCGGCGCTCCAGGCCCGCCGGCTGGCCCGTCGTACGCTCGCCGTCCCCGGGGACACCTCGGTGGCCGAGGCCGTCCGGCGTGCCCTGGAGGAGCAGGCCGGCAGCATCCTCGTGGTGGACGCCGGGGGGCGACCCTCCGCGGTCGTCAACGAGGCGGCGGTCGCCGCCACGCCCGAGGAGCGCCGGCCCTGGCTGCCGGTCACCGCCGTGGCCCGTCGCCTCGA
>JAICLD010000230.1 GCA_025927595.1 Nocardioidaceae bacterium
CCGACGCCGCGACGACCAGCCGCTTCACGTCGGTCAGCCACGGGTGCGCGGCGTCGTCGTACGCGCCCATCTCGCCGCCCAGCACCAGCATCCCGGCGTGGCCGGAGAGGTCCTCGGGCAGCGGGTCACCCGCATAGGGACGGCGTACGTCGAGACCGACGCCCGCCTCGGCCAGCCACTCGCCCAGCCATCCCGGTGGCGCCATCGACTCGTGCTGGACGACCAGCAGCGGCAGCGTGCTCACGCCCGGGAACCTACCGTCCCGGGCCCTCAGAGCAGCGGCAGCATCCGGTCCCGCTCGAACGCCGAGACGACGACCCGGTACTCGTCCCACTCGGCGCGCTTGTTGCGCAGGAAGAAGTCGAAGACGTGCTCCCCGAGCGCCTCGGCGAGCAGCTCCGACCGCTCCGCGACGACGATGGCCTCGTGCAGGTTGCGCGGCAGCGGGTCGATGCCGAGCGACGTGCGCTCGCGCTCGTTGAGCGACCACACGTCGTCCTCGGCCTCCCGAGGCAGGTCGTAGCCCTCCTCGATCCCCTTCATGCCGGCCGCGAGGATCACCGCGAACGCCAGGTAGGGGTTGCACGCGGAGTCGATCGTCCGCAGCTCCATGCGCGTCGACTGGCCCTTGTTCGGCTTGTACATCGGGACGCGGATCATCGCGGAGCGGTTGTTGTGGCCCCAGCAGATGTAGGAGGGCGCCTCGCCGCCCCACATCAGCCGCTTGTAGGAGTTCACCCACTGGTTGGTGACGACCGAGATCTCGGCGGCGTGCCGGAGGATGCCGGCGATGAACTGACGCCCGGTCTTGGAGAGCTGGTACTCCTCCCCCGCCGCGAAGAACGCGTTCCGGTCGCCCTCGAACAGCGAGACGTGGGTGTGCATGCCGCTGCCCGGGTGCTCGGTGAACGGCTTCGGCATGAACGTCGCCCAGACGCCCTGGCTCAGGGCCACCTCCCGGACCACGGTCCGGAACGTCATGATGTTGTCGGCGGTGGACAGGGCGTCGGCGTAGCGCAGGTCGATCTCCTGCTGGCCCGGGCCGCCCTCGTGGTGGGAGAACTCCACGGAGATCCCCATCGCCTCGAGCATCGTGATCGCCTCACGACGGAAGTCCGAGCCCATGCTCTGCGCCGTGTGGTCGAAGTAGCCGCTGCGGTCCACCGGCACCGGCTCCTCGCCGGGCCGCGGCGTGTCCTTGAACAGGTAGAACTCGATCTCGGGGTGGGTGTAGAACGTGAAGCCGTTCTCGGCCGCCCTCGACAGGGTCCGCTTCAGCACGTACCGAGGGTCGGCGTACGACGGGGAGCCGTCCGGCATCACGATGTCGCAGAACATCCGCGCGGTGCTCGGGGACTCCCCGCGCCACGGCAGGATCTGGAACGTCGAGGGGTCCGGCTTGGCCAGCATGTCGGCCTCGTAGACCCGTGCGAACCCCTCGATCGCCGAGCCGTCGAACCCGATGCCCTCGGCGAAGGCGCCCTCGAGCTCGGCCGGGGCGACCGCCACGGACTTGAGGTAGCCGAGCACGTCGGTGAACCACAGCCGCACGAACCTGACGTCGCGCTCCTCGAGTGCTCGCAGCACGAAGTCTTCCTGCTTGCCCATGCACGGCCTCTCACTCACTCGACCCGCCGCTCGGCTGTGCGCCCGATTGTGCCGCCCGCGCGTCCGGCTCGGGCAACCGCCCCCGGGGACCGCGGCTGCGCACGGGCGTGGACGGTCAGGAGGCGGGGACGTGCCGCTCGAGCTCGTCGAGCCAGACGGTGGCGTTGCCGTCCGACGGCGCCCGCCACTCCCCGCGAGGCGAGAGCGCGCCGCCCGCGACGACCTTGGGGCCGTTGGGCAGCGCGGACCGCTTGAACTGGCTGAACCCGAAGAACCGCTGCAGGAACACCACCATCCAGCGCCGGATCGTCGGCAGGTCGTAGGCCACCTGCTTCTGCTGGTCGAAGCCGGGTGGCCAGCTCCCCGATGCGGCATCGGCCCAGGCGTGCCGGGCCAGGAACGCGATCCGGCTCGGGGGGAACCCGTGGCGGAGGACGAAGAACAGCGTGAAGTCGTGCAGCGCGTAGGGGCCGATGCTGTCCTCGGTGCTCTGCGGCTTCTCGTCCTCGCCGACCGGGACCAGCTCCGGGGAGATCTCCTGGTCGAGGATCGCCCGCAGCAGGTCGTTGGTGCCGGCGTCGAACTGGTCGGTGCCCGCGACCCAGCGGATCAGGTGCTGCATGAGCGTCTTCGGCACGCCGGTGTTGACGGCGTAGTGCGACATCTGGTCGCCGACGCCGTACGTGCACCAGCCGAGGGCGAGCTCGGAGAGGTCGCCCGTGCCCAGCACGATCCCGCCACGCTGGTTGGCCAGCCGGAACAGGTAGTCGGTGCGCAGTCCCGCCTGGACGTTCTCGAACGTGACGTCGTAGACCGGCTCGCCCTGGGAGAACGGGTGCCCCAGGTCGCCGAGCAGCAGCTCGGCGGCGGGCCGGATGTCGAGCTCCTCGAAGGTCACGCCGAGGGAGTCGGCGAGCTTCGTGGCGTTGCTCTTCGTCCCTGTGCTCGTCGCGAAGCCGGGCAGCGTGAACGCCAGGATGTCGCTGCGGGGCCGGCCGAGCCGGTCCATCGCCTTGGCGGCCACGATCAGGGCGTGCGTGGAGTCGAGGCCACCCGAGACGCCGAGCACGACCTTGGGCTGGCCGATCGCGGACAGGCGCTGCTCGAGGCCGGAGACCTGGATGTGGTAGGCCTCGTAGCAGTCGAGTGCGAGCCGCTCGGGGTCGTCCGGGACGAACGGGTACCGGTCCACCTGGCGGCGCAGCCCGAGGTCGGCGCGCGGCGGGTCGAGGACGAGCTCGACGGTGCGGAAGCCGGCGAGCCGGTCGGCGTGGGTGCGCCGGTTGTCGTCGAAGGTGCCCTGCCGCAGCCGCTCCTGGCGCAGCCGCAGCAGGTCCACGTCGGCGACCGCCCGCCGTGGGCCGTCCGGGAAGCGCTCGGTCTCGCCGAGCAGCTCCCCGACCTCGTAGATCATCGTCTGCCCGTCCCACGACAGGTCCGTGCTGGACTCCCCCTGGCCGGCGGCGGCATAGAGGTACGCCGCGAGGCAGCGCTGCGAGGCGGACCGGACGAGCAGCCGCCGGTCCTCGGCGCGCGCCACGGTGATCGGGCTGCCGGACAGGTTCAGCAGCACGGTGGCACCCGCCAGCGAGGCCTCGGCGCTCGGGGGCACCGGCACCCACATGTCCTCGCACACCTCGACGTGCACGACGAGCCCGGGCACGTCGGTGACCCGGAACAGCAGGTCCGGGCCGCACGGCACCCGACGGCCCGCGACCGCGACGGTCTCGCCGCGACGGTCGTCGCCGGGCCCGAAGTGCCGGCGCTCGTAGAACTCCCGGTACGTCGGGAGGTACGACTTGGGAGCGACGCCGAGGACCTCGCCGCCGTGGATCACCACCGCCGTGTTGAGGACCCGGTTCCCCTGCCGCAGCGGCGCGCCGACGACCAGGACCAGGTGCAGGTCGGCGGTGGCCGCGGCGAGCCCGGCGAGCGCCTCGTCGACCGCGTCGAGCACGGTCTCCTGCAGGAACAGGTCGTCGACGGCGTACCCGGTCATCGAGAGCTCCGGGAACAGCGCCACCCCCACGCCCTCGGACGCACAGGCCCGCGCCTGCTCGAGGATCGCCTCGGCGTTGGCGTGCGGGTCGGCGATCCGCACCGGCACGGTGCACGTGGCCACGCGCACGAACCCCTGGTCGTACACCGAGTCGAAGTCCATCCCGAGAGTCTGCCAAACCGGCGGCGTGACCGGCGACACAGCCTGCGGGGGCCGCGTCGGTCTAGCCTCGGGCATGACCTCCCCTCGGAGGCCGGAGCGCGGTGGAGGCGACCGATGAGCGAGAGCAGCGAGACCCCGGCGCCGTACGGGACGGGCCCGGGCGCGGCCACGCCGGCACGGCGGGTGCGGACCCACCACCTGCGGGAGATGAAGCAGCGCGGGGAGCGCTGGGCGATGCTGACCGCCTACGACATGTACACCGCCGCGGTGTTCGACGAGGCCGGCATCCCCGTGCTGCTGGTGGGCGACTCGGCGTCGAACAACGTCTACGGCAACGAGACCTCGCTCCCGGTGACCGTCGACGAGCTGCTCCCGCTCGCGCGAGCGGTGGTCCGCTCGGTGCACCGGGCGCTCGTGGTCGCCGACCTGCCGTTCGGGTCCTACCAGGCATCGCCCGAGCAGGCGTTCCACACCTCGGTGCGGTTCATGAAGGAGGCCGGCGCGCACGCGGTCAAGCTGGAGGGCGGCGTCGAGGTGGCACCCCAGGTCGAGCTGCTGACCCGCTCGGGCATCCCGGTGATGGCGCACATCGGCTTCACCCCGCAGTCCGAGCACACCCTGGGCGGCTACCGCGTGCAGGGCCGGGGGGACACCGCGCAGCGGCTGCTGGCCGACGCCCGGACCCTCGAGGCCGCCGGCGCGTTCTCGGTGGTGATGGAGATGGTCCCCGGTGACGTGGCCGCCGAGATCACCCGGACGCTGGCGATCCCGACCATCGGGATCGGCGCCGGGGTCTCCTGCGACGCCCAGGTCCTGGTCTGGCAGGACATGGCCGGCCTGCGGACCGGGCGGATGCCGCGGTTCGTCAAGCAGTACGCCGACCTGCACGGCGAGCTGCTCCGCGCCGCCCGGGAGTACGCCGCCGACGTCGCCGACGGCACGTTCCCCGGTCCCGAGCACACTTTCTGACCCGGCGCGTCTGGCGACGCCCACCCCGCTGACCCGGCGCGTCTGGCGACGCCCACCCCGCTGACCCGG
>JAICLD010000220.1 GCA_025927595.1 Nocardioidaceae bacterium
CCCGCCGACCTCGAGCGACCCGTGCGGGGTCTTGCGCGCCGTGGCGGACCACAGCAGCGGGACCAGGTCGTTGACGTCGCCGGGCAGGCGGAGCCAGGACGGTCCCCGGGCCCCCTCGGCATGGGCCCATCCGGCCTCGTGCGCGCGCATGTCACATCCTTTCCGGGGCGTCGAGCCGGAGCGAGCCCAGGCCGCGCGCGAGCGCCACGCGGGTGGCGTGGACGAGCAGCAGCCGGGCGCCGTGCGCGGTACCGGGCTCCTCGTCGCCGACGGGCAGCGCGGGGCGCGCCTCCTGGCAGCCGACGAACGCGGTCGCGACCGCCTCCAGGTCCCGGGCGAGCCGCTGCAGCCGAGGTGTGTCAGCCGGTGTGGGATCGGGTGGCTGGGCGAGCAGGTCGACGAGCAGCCCCGTGAGCTCGAGCTCTCGGGGATGGGTGAGCAGCTCTCGCAGGCCTTCCCGACCGGGCGCCAGACCGAGCAGCGTGGCGTTGCGGAGCAGCGCGGCGGCCCGTGCGTGGGCGAGCAGCACGAGGTAGCGGGGGTTGCCGACGTCCGCGCGACCGCCAGGGTCCCAGCCGGAACCGATCGAGGCGGTGACGCGGGCGCCGACAGGGGGTGCAGGGGGCGCTGGTGCCTCGTCCAGCAGCCGGACCAGGTCGGCGAGCCGCTCCCCGGCCGACACCCGGACGTTGAGGAACCCCGGACCGGCGACCTCCACCGACTCCACGCCCGGGGCCCGCACCAGGAGCTCGCCCAGCAGCCCCGCCACCTGGCGCGGCGGCAGCCCGGTCACCGCGGCGACCTCGAGGGCGGTCGTGCAGGCGTAGTCGCCGCGCGCGGGGTCACGGGGACGCCGCACGCCGGACCGGAGCGGCTCGTCGACCCGCAGCCGCGGCAGCCGTCCCTCCTCGACGAGGGCGGACAGCGAGCGCGCGAGCTCCTCGCCGAGCTGGTGCGGGGTCACCCGCCGAGACTACCGGCGCTCCGGGGGCCGCCCCGTCCGCTCAGGCGTCGCCCGACCGGGCCAGCCGTCCCACGACCGCGAGCAGCTCGGCCGGCTCGAAGGGCTTGGACAGGTACGCGTCCGCCCCGAGCTGCTCACCACGGGCGCGGTCCGCGGCCTGGGCGCGTCCGGTGACGACGACGACCGGGATGTCGGCCGTGGCGGGATCGGCGCGCAGCACGGCCAGCGTGGCGAACCCGTCCAGCCGCGGCATCACCACGTCGAGCGTCATCACGTCCGGGTGCCAGCTGCGGGCCAGCTCGACGCCCTCCTGGCCGTCGACGGCGGTCCGCACGTCGTACCCCTCGAGCTCGAGGTTGACCGCCAGCAGGTCCCGCACGGCCTGCGAGTCGTCGACGACCAGCACTCGCGACACCGCCGGCGCGTCCATCGACCCCTCCGTCCGTTCCCTCGTCGGCTCGGGCGACTGCCCGTCCTCGACCCTGCTCACGCCCCGGATCACCGGCCTGCCCGTTCATGTACGCTGTCCGCGCACCGTGAGCCCCCGTAGCTCAGGGGATAGAGCACCGCCCTCCGGAGGCGGGTGCGTAGGTTCGAATCCTACCGGGGGCACTGGTCGCCGGTGGACGAACGCCCCCGGTTCGCCCCCTGCTCCTGGCCGGCTGCTAGCCCTGCCGGCAGCCGTGGTCCAGCGTCCCGTCCCGCCGGGCGTCGTCGCCCAGCCGCCGGGCCTGTGCGACGTCGGGGTACACCACGCTCGCGGCGCCGGCGTACCCCGTCGGACCCGTCACGACGCAGCCTCGGAGCCGCTCCGGGCGCAGGGAGACGACCGCCTGCGCGAGCCGGTAGAGCTGCGCCGGATTTAGGTCGGTGTCGAGGTTCCGCACCGCCGCCAGCACCCCGTGCTCCATGAACCCGGGGCGGCTGCGGTGGCCGCGCACCTCCCGCAGGATGGAGCGCAGCAGCTCCTGCTGGTTCCCGGACCGGTCGAAGTCGCCGCGGGGCAGCGGGTGCCGGACCCGGCCGAAGATCAGCGCCTGGAACGGGTTGAGCCGGTTCGCGCCGACGTGGTAGCCCTGTGGCCGGACCGGGTCGGAGAACGCGAAGCGCGAGTGCACGGTCACGCCGCCGATGGCACGCACCATGGCCCGGAAGCCCAGGAACCCGGTCGTGAACACGTAGTCCGGGCGCACGCCCACCAGCCGACTGACGGAGTCGGCCATCAGCTGCGGCCCCCCGTAGAACATCGAGGCGTTGATCTTGTCGCGGCCGTGCCCGCGGATCTCGACGTAGGAGTCGCGCGGGATGCCGATCATCGTGCCCGCCCCCGTGCGCAGGTTCAGGCCCACGAGCTGGATGGCGTCGGCGCGGGTCCCGGTGAGCCGCTCCCCCGGGCGGGCGTCGGACCCCAGGCACAGCACCCACAGCACCGATGCCGGGTGGTCGACGGCCTGGGCGGTGCGGACCCGGACCAGCGTCACGTCGGCATGCCGAGGGGCCGCCGGCGGCATCGCCACCGCCAGCAGCACGAGGAGCAGGCCCAGGGCCAGCCGCGTCACGAGGCGCTCCACCGTGCCGCCACCGGGCGCTCGGAGCGGTGCAGGTCGTAGCCGAAGACGGCCCACCGCCCCGAGGGCGTGCGGGTCAGGAGCATCCGGCCCGCCAGGTGGACCCGGCGGCCGGCCTTCCGGCCGCGGTCGACGAGCAGGACGAGGTCGACGGCCGCGGTCACCCCGGCCACCCTGCCGTGCGGCGCCAGCACCGAGAGGTAGGCGGTGCGGTGGGTGGCCCGCACCGCCCGGGTGCTCCGGGCCAGCGCGGCGTTGGTGAGCAGCCGGCTGTCGCGGCGCGCCTGCGGCCGCACCCGCTCGGTGAACGCCCCGAAGGCGTGGGCGAGGCCGGGGTGCGGGTAGGGCACCCGCAGGAACGCCTCGTCGGCGTACGCCGACAGGGTCCGGCCGACGTTGCGAGCCAGCACGGCCCGGGACCGCGGCGCCAGCGTCCCCGCGACGTGGGTCACCGCCGTCCGCTGCGGCGCGGAGGGGCGCGGCCGGACGGTCGGCGACGCGGTCGTGGGCGTGCGGCCGGGGGCCGCCCGCCCGGACGGGTCGCTCGTGCAGGCCGAGGTCGCGGCGAGCACGAGCAGCCCCGCGACCAGCGCCCGCGGGAGCCCCTGCGGGCGGCCGTGCAGCCGGTGCCGGCTCGGGTCCGTCGTACGACGGACCGCGGCGTGTCTCATCCCAGCTCCTCCGCCGGCAGGTGGTGCGCTCGACCCTCGCGACACGTCGTCGGGGGGTGGTCGGTCCCGGCTGCGACGTCTTGTCGGCAAGGACTAGCCTGGTAGCCGATCCCACCCTAGAGATTCCACCCAGATTCACACCGGAAGAGGCGATCCAGGTCGTGGCCGAGTCCTCCCGAGGCGCATCCACCTCTCAGCAGCCCGGCGGCGCGGGGCAGCCCTCCAGCGACACCCTGGCCGACTTCGGCGCCAACGAGTGGCTCGTGGACGAGATGTACGAGCGCTACCGGCGGGACCGCGCCAGCGTGGACAAGGTGTGGTGGGACTTCTTCGAGAAGAAGCAGCCGAGCGTCACGACGCCCGCCGGTCCCACCGGTCCCACCGGCAACGGCGCCACGGCCCCGGCCACCTCCGCGAGGGCAGCGGCTCCCGCCGCGCCGGCGCCAGCGGCACCGGCGCCCGAGGGGAAGGCGCCGGTCAAGGCGCCGGTCAGGCCTACCGTCACCCCCGCGACGGCCGGCAAGCCCGCCGCGGCGGCCCCGACGAAGGCAGCGGCGACCCCCGCCACGCCGGTGCCCAAGGACCCCGAGCCGCCGGCGAGGAAGGAGGCGGTGGACGAGCCGGCGTTCACGGTGCTGCGCGGAGCGCCGGCCCGCACGGCCCAGAACATGGACGCCAGCCTCACGGTGCCGACCGCCACCAGCGTCCGGTCGGTCCCGGTCAAGCTCCTGATCGACAACCGGATCGTGATCAACAACCACCTGTCGCGGGCCCGCGGCGGCAAGGTGTCGTTCACCCACCTGATCGGCTGGGCGCTGGTCAAGGCCGTCAGGTCGATGCCGGAGATGAACAACGGCTTCGACGTCGTCGACGGCAAGCCGAACCTCATCACGCCCGCGCACATCAACCTCGGCCTGGCCATCGACATGTCCAAGCCCGACGGCACGCGGCAGCTGCTGGTCCCCTCGATCAAGGCCGCCGAGTCGATGAACTTCGCCGAGTTCTGGGCGGCGTACGAGGAGGTCGTGCGCAAGGCCCGCGGCAACAAGCTGACCGTCGCCGACTTCGCGGGTACGTCGATCAGCCTCACGAACCCCGGCACGATCGGCACCAACCACTCGGTCCCCCGGCTGATGAAGGGCCAGGGCGCGATCGTCGGCGTCGGCTCCATGGACTACCCGCCGGAGTACCAGGGCGCGTCCGAGGAGACCCTGACCCGCAACGCCGTCAGCAAGGTCATGACGCTCACCTCGACCTACGACCACCGGGTCATCCAGGGCGCCCAGTCCGGTGAGTTCCTCAAGCGGATGCACGCGCTGCTGCTCGGGGAGGACGGCTTCTACGACGAGATCTTCCGGGCCCTGCGGATCCCCTACGAGCCGATCCGCTGGAGCAAGGACATCTCGGCCAGCCACGACGACGAGATCAGCAAGCAGGCCCGGATCCTGGAGCTGATCCACGCCTACCGGGTGCGCGGGCACATCATGGCCGACACCGACCCGCTGGAGTACCAGCAGCGCAGCCACCCCGACCTCGAGGTGGAGTCCCACGGGCTGACCCTGTGGGACCTCGACCGCGAGTTCGCCACCGGGTCCTTCGGCGGCGAGGGCCGTCGGTTCATGAAGCTGCGCAACATCCTGGGCATCCTGCGCGACTCCTACTGCCGCACGGTCGGCATCGAGTACATGCACATCCAGGACCCCGAGCAGCGCCGCTGGATCCAGCAGCGCGTCGAGCAGCCGCACGTGAAGCCGCCCCGCGAGGAGCAGCTGCGGATCCTGCTCAAGCTCAACCAGGCCGAGGCGTTCGAGACCTTCCTGCAGACCAAGTTCGTCGGCCAGAAGCGGTTCAGCCTCGAGGGCGGCGAGACCACGATCCCGCTGATCGACGAGCTCTGCGAGGCGGCCGCGGAGGCCGGCCTCGACGAGGTCACGATGGGCATGGCCCACCGGGGCCGGCTCAACGTGCTGGCCAACGTGATCGGCAAGTCGTACTCGCAGATCTTCCGCGAGTTCGAGGGTGAGCTCGACCCTGCCAGCACGCAGGGCTCGGGTGACGTGAA
>JAICLD010000129.1 GCA_025927595.1 Nocardioidaceae bacterium
ACGGTCCAGTCCATGTGGGACAAGCGCCGGCATGCCACGCACATCGTGAGCAACCTCAGCTTCGACCCCGAGGTGATCCGCTCCTGGCTGGACCGGCTGCGCACGCGCGGGGTGACCATGCCGATGCTGCTGGGGATCCCCGGGCCCATCGACCGGGCCAAGCTGCTCGCGATGGCGACCCGCATCGGCGTCGGCGACTCCACCCGGTTCCTCGCCAAGCACAAGGGGACCTTCGCCCGGCTGGCCGCTCCCGGCGGCTTCACCGGCGAGCGGTTCCTCGAGTCGTGCGCGCCCGCGCTGGCGCGTCCCGAGGCACTGGTCACCGGCCTGCACGTCTACACGTTCAACCAGGTCGCCGAGACGGAGGCGTGGCGGCGCGCGTACCTCGAGCGGCTGGTCGCGACGGCCAGCTGAGCCCCGCCGCAGGTCCGGACGACGAGGACTGGCAGGCTGCGGACACGTGAAGCCCGTCGAGCTCGAGACCGTCCGACTGTTCCTGCACGTGCTCGCCGCCACGGTGTGGGTCGGTGGCCAGATCACGCTGGCGGCGCTCGTGCCCGCCCTTCGCACGGCAGGGACCGACGTGCCGCGCGCGGCAGCCACCGCGTTCAGCCGGGTGGCGTGGCCGGCTTTCGCCGTCCTCGTGGTGACGGGTGTGTGGAACGTGCTGGCCGAGGGGGACCGCGGCCCCGCCTACGAGCACACGCTGATGCTGAAGTACGTGCTGGTGCTGGCGTCCGGGATCACCGCCTACCTGCACGGGCGGGCCAGGACGCCCCGCGCGATGGCCGTCCACGGGGCCCTGACCGGGGTGACCGCACTGGCGACCCTGTTCGTCGGGATCCTGCTCGCCGGGTGAGCCGCGGCCCACAGCCGCCCACCTGAGAGGATGGTCGCGACCATCCACGACAGAGGCGGAGCAGGCGTGCGCGGCAGAGGATTCCGGGGCAGAGGCTTCGGAGGCAGGGGGCTCGGGGGACGCGGCTTCGGCCACGTCTTCGGGCTGCTGTTCCTGTTCCGGCACCCGCTGGTGCTCCTCGTCGTCGTCGCCGTCGTGCTGCTGGTCGCGCTGTACCGTCGGCGCCGCTGACCCGGCTGCTTCGTCCGGGCTGGACGGGACCGTTTGGACCGTCCGCCTCCGGGGCACCTGTTGAGGTTGACGTGGTCCTGCCGGTCGAAGGAGGAGCGGTCATGGCGGAGACGGGCGAGCCCGGTCGGGTCGGCGACCAGGAGGAGCCGAGCGTCCTGGAGGGGCTCGACTCGTCGGGGATGTCGGCGCTCTACTGGTACCTCGCGCTGCTGGCCTGCATCGGAGGGTTCCTCTTCGGCTACGACACCGCGGTCATCGGGTCGGTGCTCGACTTCATCCCGTACCACCTGTCGGCCTTCTGGACCGGCTACCTCGTGGCAGGCGCCGCGCTCGGCGCCGCGGGGGGCGCGCTGGCCGCGGGCCCCCTGACCGACCGGCTCGGACGGAAGTCGCTGCTGATGGCCGACGCCGCGATCTACGCGCTCGGGGCGCTGCTGTCGGCGTTCACCGTCGACGCCGCCATGCTGATCGCCTCGCGGACGCTCATCGGACTCGCCGTCGGCGCCGACTCGGCCATCGCGACGGCGTACATCGCGGAGTTCGCGCCGAAGGGCCGCCGCGGCCAGCTGAGCATCATCCAGCAGTGGATGATCACCGTCGGCATCCTCGTGTCCTACCTGCTGGCGCTGCTGATCTTCCTGGTGGCCCCGGGGTCGGCGCGGACCCTGGACTGGCGGCTGATCCTCGGTCTCGGCGCACTGCCGGCGATCGTCGCCGTGGCCCTGCGTGCCCGGATGCCGGAGTCGCCGCGCTGGCTGATCCAGCAGGGCCGCTACGCCGACACCGCGACCGCGCTGGGCAAGCTGGGCGTCGACGTGACCGAGGAGCAGGTACGACGGACCGCCGGCCGGATCGAGGAGGCCGAGCACCGCGACGAGCAGCGCCAGGTGTGGACCCCGGGGGTCAAGCGGGCCCTGGCGGTCGTGTCGGTGTTCTTCGTCTTCCAGCAGATCACCGGCATCAACGTGCCGTTCTACTACGGGCCGACGCTGCTGGGCGGGCTGTTCAAGCACCCGGGGGAGACCGCCGTGCACGCGGCGATCGCCGGCCTGGTGTCCGCTGCGATCCTGGGTGCGGTCAACGTGGTCGCCACGTACTTCGGCTTCCGCTTCATCGACAGGGCGGGTCGTCGGCCGCTGGCGCTGCTCGGCTACTCCGGGATGGTGGTGTTCATGCTGGTGGCCGCCGCGGGTGTCGCCTGGCTGACCGGCACCCCCAAGATCGTGGTGGTGATGGTCGGCTTCTCGATCTTCATCGCCTCCTTCGCGATGGGCGTGGGCGGGACCGGCTGGCTGCTGCAGGGCGAGGTCTTCCCGACGTCCGTGCGCGGCCGCGCCGCGGCCACCGGCGCGGGGGTCAACTGGATCGCGAACTTCGCCCTGATCGAGGCCTTCCCCGCGCTGCAGTCCGCCCTGGGCCTGCCCGGCGTCATGGTGCTGCTCGCGGTGCTGAGCCTGCTGGCGATCGGGTTCGTGGCGAGGTTCCTGCCGGAGACCAAGGAGCTCTCGGTGGAGGAGGTCGTGGCGGTGTTCGAGCGCGAGGCGGCGGGGTCCCGGTAGGGCCCGGTCGCAGGCCGGCCCGTCAGGCCGCAGTGGCGGCGAGCACGTCGGCGAGGGCGCGCTCGAGGCCGCCGTGGCCGGTGGGGACGACGGTCAGCGGCAGGCCGACGCGGTCCGCCGCCCGGGCGGCGAGCCGGTGCAGCTCGCCGTCCGGCTCCTGCGCCAGCCACACCATCCGGGTGTAGTGGGCGAAGTAGTCGTCGCGCAGCTCGGGGTAGCGGTCGAGGCCGAGCTCGGCGATCACGGTCCGGTCGAACGAGCGGACCAGGAAGTCGGTGAGGACGTACGTGCCCGGCTGCCGCTCGAGCATCGTGCGCAGCCGCTCGGCGCCGCCGAAGACGTCGTAGCAGTGCAGGCCGGCCAGCCGGACCAGCCCCAGCCGGTCGCAGACCTCGTCGAGCGCCCCGTAGGTCCCGCAGTCCGCGTAGCCGACGGCCACGGCGTCGTACCGCTCCCGCAGGGTGAGGGCCAGCCGCTCGACCTCGCCGGCGATGCGCTGCGGGTGGTTGTGCAGCAGCGGCGGCAGCGGGACCACGTCCACCGGCCAGCCCCGCCGCTCCACGACCTCGGCGCAGGGCTGGGCGATCGCCCCGCAGGCGACGAGGGCCACCCGTCCCGGCCCCTTCGTCTGCGGTCTCCCCGCGGGGAGACCCTGCTGGACCGCAGACGAACCGGGGGGCACGGAGGGGTCAGCCGGGGAAGGCGAGCAGGTCGACGAAGCGGTCGTTGAAGTCGGGCCGGTCGGAGAGCTCGACATAGGTCACCTCCTTGAGCAGCGCCTCGGCACCGGCGCGCTCCCGGACGCTGAGCAGGCTCATCTTCGCGCCCTCGCCGGCCACGTTGCCCGCGGAGACGATCCGCAGCACCGGGATCTTCGGCACCAGCCCGATCCGGACCGCCGCGGCGGGGGAGAGGTAGCTGCCGAACGACCCGGCCAGCAGCACCTGCTGCACGTCGCCGTGCTCGAGGCCGAGCTGCTCGAGGAGCAGCGTCCACCCGGTGGCGATCGCGCCCTTGGCGAACTGGAGCTCGCGCACGTCGCGCTGGGAGAGGTACACCGACTCCTCGGGCGGGCTCGCCGGCTCGGGCCGGTGCAGGACGAACACCCGTTCCTTCCCGATCGCGGTCAGCCGGTCGCTGACGTGCGGGGCGACCTCCTTGGCCTGCTCGTCGGTGACGAAGCGGCCGGAGGAGTCCAGGAGGCCGGCGCGGACCAGCTCGGAGACCGCGTCGACGAGCCCCGACCCGCACAGTCCCTGCGGCTCGACGTCGCCGATGACGGCCAGGCTCATGCCCCCGTCGAGGGAGGCGTCGATGCGCATCCCCTCGACCGCGCCGTCCGCGGCCCGCATGCCGCAGCGGATCGCACCGCCCTCGAAGGCCGGTCCCGCCGGCGCGGCGGTGGACAGGATCGTGTCGCCGTCGCTGAGGACGATCTCGCAGTTCGTGCCGACGTCGATGAACAGCCGGGTCCGCTTGTCGCGGTCCATGCCGGTGGCCAGCATCCCCGCCACGATGTCGCCGCCGACGTACGCTCCGAGGGCGGGGAAGAGCACCGCGCGGGCCTGCGGGTGAACGTCGAGGCCGAGCTCGGACGCCAGCACGGGCGGCATCGTCGTCGTGGTCATGACGAACGGCGCGACGCCGAGCGGCTCGGGGTCGATCCCGAGGACCAGGGCCGTCATCGTCGCGTTCCCGGCGAGGGCGACCTCGTAGACCTCCATCGGGTCCACCTCGGCCTCGGCGAGCACGTCGCGGGTCAGCTCGGCGAGCGTCCGCTGGGCGAGGTCGCGCAGCCGGGGCAGCGCCTCGGGATCCATCATCGTCGCGCTGATCCGGGTGATGACGTCGCCGCCGAACGGCTGCTGCTTGTTCAGCATCGACGCGACCGCCCCGGGGGTGCCGGTGCCCAGGTCCAGCAGCGTGGCCACGACCGTGGTGGTGCCCAGGTCGAAGGCGACCGCGAAGCGGCGCCCGGTCGTGTCACCCGGCTCCACGTCGACGAGCCGCTCGTCCACGACGACGGCGGTGACCCGGAAGTCGGCCTCCCGCAGCACCGAGGGCAGCCGGCGCAGGACGTGCAGGTCGGGGATCAGCTCGAGGTCCTCGATCGCATCGGCGAGCCGCTGCAGGTCGGTGCGCTGGTCCGACAGCGTCGGCGGCTGGAGCTCGACGTAGCGCTTCTGGACCGCCGGGCGCAGGATCACCTGGCGCCCGACGCCGAGCGTCGCCGCCTTCGGCCGGGTGGTCAGCGGCGGCACCTCGACCGTGAGGTCGCGGGTCGCCTGCGCCAGGCAGGCCAGCCGCCACCCGTCGGCGAGCTGCTCGGGCGTGAACGACCGCGCGTCGAGCCGGTGCACCGGCACCGAGCCGTCGAGGACCTGGACCCGGCACTTCTTGCAGGTGCCGTGACCGCCGCAGGTCGAGTCGATCGCGATGCCGTTCCAGCTCGCCGCGTCGAAGACGCTGACCCCGGTGGGCACCCGGACCTCCCGCCCGGACGGCGAGAAGGACAGCTGGACCCGGCCGGTGCCGTCGTGCGGCACCGGCTGCGGACCGTCGGGCGGCTGGATCAGCCCCTCCCGACGCAGCGTGTCCATCTCGAGGTCCGGCGGGGCGGCGTAGGGATCGTCCATCAGCTCGCGGCGGCCTGCCTCTTGCGGTGCGCCGCGATCCAGCTGGTCCCCCACTCGTCGTGGTCGAGCAGCAGGTCCGCCGCCTTGACGGCGTCGACGATCTGCGGTGTCCGGGTGTCCATGATCGCCGAGGTGAGCCCGGCGGTCATCGCCATCGGCAGGAAGGCGGCACCGAGGGTGTGCCGGTCCGGCATGCCGAAGGAGACGTTCGAGGCGCCGCAGGTCATGTTGAGCCCGTAGCCGTCGCGGATCCGGCGCATCGTCTCCAGCGTCGTCGTGACGACGGAGGTGTCGGCGCCGATCGGCATCGCCAGCGGGTCGATGACGATGTCCTGCTGGGCGATGCCGTACTCCTTGGTGGCGACCTCGACGATGTGCTGGACCAGCTCGAGGCGGCGGTCCGCCTCCATCGGGATCTCCTCGGCGTCGTTCGGCAGCGCGATGATCGCGGCGTCGTACTTCTTGACCAGCGGGAGGATGGCCGCCATCCGGTCGTCCTCGGCGGTGATCGAGTTCACCAGGGCACGTCCCTGGTAGACCGCGAGCCCCGCCTCCAGCGCCTCGACGACCGAGGAGTCGATGCAGATCGGCCTGTCGGTCAGCTGCTGGACGAGCGTGATCGCCTTGGCGAGCAGCTCGGGCTCGTCGGTCATCGGGACACCCATGTTGACGTCGAGCACGTCGGCGCCGCCCTCGACCTGGGCCTTGACGTCGCGCTCGATCGCGGACAGGTCCCCGGCGCGCAGCTGCTCCTGGAAGATCCGGCGGCCGGTCGGGTTGATCCGCTCTCCGATGAGGCAGAACCGGCGACCGTGCCCGAGGACCACCTCGGCGGTGGCCGAGCGCAGCGTCGTCTCGAGGAGCTCGGTGCTCGTGGCCGTGCTCATGCGTCCACCAGCGCGCGCTTCTTCTTCAGCAGGTCCTTGGCCTTCTTCACGGTCGCGGACGCGTCGGGGGCGTAGCCGTCGGCGCCGACCGCGTCGGCGTACTCCTGGGTGACCGGGGCCCCGCCCACCATCACGATGACCTCGTCGCGCAGGCCCGCCTTCTGGAGCGCGTTCATGTTGGCCTTGAACATCGGCATCGTCGTGGTGAGGAAGGCGGAGAAGCCGACGATGTCGGGCTGGTGCTCCTCGATCTTCTCCACGAACTTCTCCGGGGCCACCTGGACGCCGAGGTCGATGACCTCGAAGCCGGCCCCCTCCAGCATGATGTTGACGAGGTTCTTGCCGATGTCGTGCACGTCGCCCTTGACCGTGCCCATCAGGAACTTGCCGATCGTCTGCACCCCGGTGTCGGCGAGCAGCGGTCGCAGCACCTCCATGGCGCCGGCCATGGCGCGCCCGGCGATCAGCATCTCCGGGACGAAGAAGTCGCCGCGCTCGAAGCGGGCGCCCACCTCCTCCAGAGAGGGGATCAGCGCGTCGAACAGGAGGCTCTGCGGCTCCATGTCCTGGCTGAGGGCCTGCCGGGTGAGGTCGAGGACCTCCGGGGCGTTGCCGGTCAGCGTCTCGTCGTACAAGCGCTGGAGGATCTCTTCTGGGGTCATGCCACGCCCTCCTCGGTGGGGCTCTCTCTGGGCTGGGTGCTACGGGACAGACCGAGCAGGGCCGACAGCTCGCCGGCCTGCTGGACAAGGAGCCGGCCGAAGTCCGCGACGCGGTCCTGCAGCCGCGCGGTCGGTCCGGAGACGCCGATCGCGCACATCACGCCGTCGCGGCCCTCGACGGGGGCGGCGATGGCGCTCAGCCCCGTCTCGAGCTCGTCGATGGTCGTGGCGTAGCGCTGCCGGCGGATCGTGGCGAGCTCTCGCTGGAGGGCGTCGCCGGTCGGGACGGTGTGGTCGGTACGACGCTCGAGCCGTCCGGACGGGATCGGCAGCAGGTCGTAGGCGTAGAGGACCTTGCCGAGCGAGGAGCAGTGGGCCGGGACGTCGACCTGGTTCCAGTCGCGCGCGGAGAGCAGGTACGCCGACTCGACCTGGCCGACGTGGAGGACGCCGGCGCCGCGGGGCACACCGAGGTGCACGGTCTCCCCGGTCCGCTCAGCGACGGTCTCCAGCACCGGCCGGGCGACCCGGGCGACCTGCGGCCAGGGGTCGTGGACCGCGGCGTGCAGAGCGAACAGCGGCCCGGCGACGTACCCGCCGGACCCGTCGCGCTCGACCAGGTCGGTCCGCTCAAGGGCGGCGAGCAGCCGGGAGGTGGTGGAGCGCGCGAGCCCGGTCTCGTCGCTGAGGTCGGTGAACCGGACCGGCTCGTCGGCCCGCACGACGAGGTCGAGCAGCGCTGCGGCGCGGTCGACCGCCTGGGTGCCGCCGGACGAGCTGGACATCGGGTCCTTCGGGACTGTCGCGAGATTGTTTCAGGGGGTGGAACTGACTTCCACATGATGAGGCTAGGATCCCGAAGGGCGCCGGTCAAGCGCCGCGCCCACGCCCGTAGCGATCTGGAGGTCCGCATGTTCCGCAACACCATGCCGAGGTACGAGATCCTCTCCGAGGACGCCCTGGCCAAGCTCGATGCCGGCTGGCGGCGGCTGATCACCGAGGTCGGTGTGGAGTTCGACAGCGAGCGGGCGCTGGAGCTCTTCCGCAAGGCCGGCCAGCGCGTCGAGGGGCAGTGCGTCTACCTCGACCCCGACTTCGTCCTCGAGCAGGTCGCCAAGGCGCCGCACGAGTTCGACGTGCAGGCCCGCAACCCCGAGCACAGCATCCACATCGGTGGGGACTCGATGGCGTTCGGTGCGGTGTACGGACCGCCGTTCGTGCGGGAGGGCGACGTGCGACGCGACGCCACGATGGACGACTTCGAGCGGTTCACCAAGCTCGCCCAGACGTTCCCGGTCCTCGACTCCGCCGGCGGGGTGATCTGCGAGCCCAACGACACCCCGCTGGACTCCCGGCACCTCGACATGACCTACGCCCTCCAGACGCTGACGGACAAGGTCTACATGGGCAACGTCGTCTCGGGCGTCAACGCGCGCGACACCATCGCGATGGGCGAGATCGTCTTCGGCGGCCGCGAGGCCATCGAGAAGACCCCGGTGTCCATCTCGCTGATCAACTGCAACTCGCCGCTGCGGTGGGACGAGCGGATGCTGGAGTCGCTGTTCGAGTACACCGCGGCCGGCCAGCCGTGCGTGCTCACGCCGTTCATCCTCATGGGCGCGATGTCGCCGGTGACGATCCCCGCAGCCCTGGTCCAGCAGATCACGGAGGCGCTCTCCGGGATCGCCCTCGCGCAGCTGATCCGGCCCGGCGCCCCGGTGATCTTCGGGTCGTTCCTGTCCAACATCGACATGCAGTCCGGCTCGCCGACCTTCGGCACCCCCGAGTCCGGCATCGGGCTGCTGTGCACCGGTCAGATCGCCCGGCACTTCGGGCTGCCGTTCCGCTCCGGTGGCGGGCTGACGTCGTCGCAGGTCGCCGACGCGCAGGCCG
>JAICLD010000036.1 GCA_025927595.1 Nocardioidaceae bacterium
AGGATGCCCGGCTTCACGCTGTGGCCGGCGCAGGCGGCCGGGACGGAGTACGCCAGGCAGGGCAACGGCACGATCTACTTCGTGTCCTCGATGGCCGCGGAGGAGGCCCGCCCGGACGACTTCACCGGGCACGCCGACCAGGTCGGGTCCTGGTGGATCTCGAACACCGCGAGCCTCGACTCGGCCACGCCCAGCCTGATGCTGCGCGAGAAGACGCTGAGGACGGGCGACTACGGGATCCCACCGCTGTCGAACCAGAGGCCGGGACCGGTGCCGCTGCGCGACTGCGTCGTCGCCCAGTGCGTGGACGACCTCGGCGGCCCCTACCCCCCCGAGCAGGAGGGCGGCCTGGACTCCTCGGACACCCGGCCGCTGACCGCGGTCTACGTGAACGGGACCGTGGTGTCGGCTCTGGACACCGCGATGCAGGTGTCGGGCAACCTGCAGGCCGGCTTCGAGTGGTTCTCGATCCGCGCCAACGGCGCGGGCAGCTCGATGCGCGACCACGGCTACGTCGGCGTGGCGGGCGGCAACGCCACCTACCCGTCGATCGCCACCGACCGCTCCGGTCACGGCTACGTGGGGTTCACGCTGGCGGGCCGGCACTGGTACCCGAGCGCCGGCTACACCACCTGGTCCTCAGGGCCCGGGTCGGCCCTGCACGTCGCGGCGGCCGGGGCGGCGCCCGAGGACGGGTTCTGCGAGTACCTCGCGTTCAACTGCGCCGGGACCGACACCCCGGGGATCCGGCCTCGGTGGGGTGACTACGGCTACGCCGCCTGGGACGGTCGCCGGTTCTTCGTCGCCAACGAGTACATCGCGCACTCGTGCTCGTACCGCGCCTTCGCCAAGGACTTCACCTGCGGCGGGACGAGGACGTTCTACGGCAACTTCTCCACCCACATCCAGCGGCTCTCCTGAGCCCTGCGGGACCGCCCCGCCGGCGTCGCGCCGGCGGGGCGGTCCCGCGCCGTCAGCGGGGCGGCAGCCCCGAGGAGTACGCTGCCTGGCGACGTGCCGTTCGAGACCGCGGCCACCGGCCACGCGGCATGGCCGCGCCGACCAGGGCAGGAGGGCGACATGGCTTCCGGGCTGACCCTCGTCGTGATCGGGGCGATCCTCGCCTTCGCCGTGACCGATCGCTGGGACGCCGTGAACGTGCCCGTGGTGGGGCTGATCCTGATGATCGCCGGCGGGATCCTCATGCTGAACGCCCGGGGGACCTGGGAGAAGGTGGTCACCCGCCGGGAGCAGTCCGAGGACCCCCAGGCCCCCGACCACGTCGTGCAGGAGATCGTCCGCGAGCGCCGCGACGACCGCAACAGCGGCTGAGGCTCACTCCGCCCAGCAGGCCACGACCGCGGACGCGAGGGAGTAGGCGACCTCCTGCCGGTCGAACCCGCGCGGCAGGGCGGAGCCGGCCAGGTCACCGGTGCGCACCTGGAGGGTCTTGCCGTCCTTGAGGAAGGCCACCGAGTCCGACGTCTCGAACCCGGGCAGCCCGAGGCTCTCCAGCCCATGCAGCCGCATCGCACCGGGGGTCGACGCGCGCAGGTGCCGGAAGTACGCCCTCCCGGCGGCGGGCTCGACGGCGTCCTGGACCGACATCTCGAGCGCGCCGTCCGCGAGCCGGTAGCGGCACGTGTAGCTGCGGGCCGTCCTCCGCCACGTCGACGTGGGCGCGGCGGGCAGCTCGCGCAGGTGCAGGGTCCGGCGTACGGCACCGCGGATCTCCTGGCCGCAGACCATCGTCGCGGCGTCCGAGGGCCGCGAGGCGGCCCCCATGTCCATGTCCGCCATCTGCTGCGCGCTCATCCCCGCCATGTCGTGACCGGCATGACCCCCGTGCCCGTGCCCGGTGGGCTGGGCACCGCCGCACCCGGCGGCCAGCACGGTCGTCGCGGCCAGTGCGGCCGTCAGCATGACTGCTCTCATCACCAAGGTCCTCTCGTCGTCTCACGAGTGGTTCGCACCCCCGACCCCTCTGGCTTGGCCGCCAGGGCGGGCCGGGCCGCAGAAAAGGTCCGGCCCGGACCCAACCGGCGGCCCTTCGGCGCCGAACCACCCCCGACAGAAGGCCCGAGCGGAGGCCCAGCACTACCGGAATTCCCAGCTCGGCCTGCCAAGCAGGAGAAAGGGATCCACCATGCGCAAGAGCTTGCGTGCACTCGTTCCGATCGCTGCGGCGGCGGTTCCGTTCGCCGTCCTCGCCGGGCCCGCCAGCGCGGACACCGGTACGTCGTACCAGACGACCCTCAACGCGCTGAACCACTCCAGCGGCTCGGGCATGGCCACGGTGACGGTCCACGGCAACCAGGCCGACGTCAAGGTCAGCTGGAGCGGCCTGGCCGCGCAGTTCAACGGCGGCGACTACCCCCACGTGCAGCACATCCACATCGGGGGCCAGGGCGCCTGCCCGACCATCGCCGACGACAAGAACAACGACGGCGTGATCAGCACCACCGAGGGTGGCCCCGCCTACGGCGGCATCGGCACCACGCTGTCGACCAAGGGCGACACCAGCCCCAAGGCCGGCACCGACATCAAGATCGCGCCGGCCGGTGGCAGCACCGACTACTCGCGCACGATCACGCTCAGCAACGACACGATGCAGTCCCTGCAGGCGGGCACCGGCGTGATCGTGGTCCACGGTCTCGACCCGGCCACGCTGAGCAAGCAGGCCCAGAAGGAGAAGAGCGACCTGGTGCCCAGCCTCCCGCTGGCCGCCACCTCCCCCGCGCTGTGCGGGGCGCTCAGCTCGATGCCGTCCGGCGGCGTGGCCACCGGTACCGGCTCGACCGCCGGCGTGGAGCAGCTCGGCACGTTCGCCCTCGGCGGCGGCCTGCTCGCCCTCGGCGGCGCGGCGTTCGCCACCCGTCGGCGCGTGAGCGCGGGGCGCTGACACCCCCATGAGGAACAGGTTCGCCGCGACCGGCCGCCGGGGTGCGCTCACGCTGCTCGCCCTGGTGGCCGTCGCGGCCGGCCTCGTGCTGGTCGTGGTGGCCGTGGCCGCTCAGCAGAGCGCGCCGCGGCCACCGCGGGCGGTCGGCCGGATCGACCCCTCGCCGACCGCCGGCGCGGCCGCGAACCCTCGGGCGTCGGCCTCCGCCGACCCGGTCCCGGCCGTCTCCGGTCCCACGAGCACCCCGCTCGGCGCCTCCCGCCCCGTCCGGATCACGATCCCGCGGATCGGGGTTCGGTCGCCGGTGCTGCCGATCGGTCTCGCCGACGACGGGACGCTCGCCGTCCCGCAGCCAGGACCTGACCTCGACAAGGCGGCGTGGTTCCAGAACTCGCCCACGCCGGGCCAGCCGGGTCCCTCGATCATCGAGGGCCACGTGGACAGCGACCAGGGGCCCTCGGTCTTCTTCCGGCTCGGTGACGTGCGGCCCCACGACACCGTGCGGGTGCTCCGCCGCGACGGCGTCACCGCGGTGTTCACCGTCGACGCGGTGCGGGACTTCCAGAAGCGCTCCTTCCCCACGTCGGTGGTCTACGGCGGCGACCTGCACACGCCGCAGCTGCGACTGATCACGTGCAGCGACTTCGACGCCACGATCCGCCACCACGTCGGCAACGAGGTCGTCTTCGCGCACCTCACCTCGACCCACCGCTGACTCCCCACCCATCCGCCCACCACGACCGGCGGCTCCCCCGCCGGCGAGGAGACACCATGCGACCCACCCTCGACTCGCCCTGGCGCTGGGCAGGAGCGGTCCTGCTGCTGGTCACCGCCGGCACCCACGTCCCCTTGGTGCCCGAGCACCTCGAGGAGGCGCCGTACGTCGGCGTGCTGTTCATCGCGCTCGCGGTCGTCAGCGTCGCCCTCGCGGCGCTGCTGGTGCTGCACGACACCCCGCTCGTGTGGGCGGTCAGCGGAGCCGTGACCGCGCTCGCGGCCCTGGCGTTCCTGCTCTCGCGCACGGTCGGCCTGCCGCAGATCGGCGACGACATCGGCAACTGGACCGAGCCGCTCGGCTTCCCGGCCCTCACCGCGGAGGTGCTCACCACCGTCACCGGCCTGCTCGTCCTGTCCCGGCGCAGCGCCCGCACGCCGCTGCGGCCCGCGGTGACCCGGTGAGCCGGCGGCTCGGCACCCTCGTCGCCACCGTGGCGCTCGGGCTCGCGACCCTCGCCGCCTGCTCCTCGGGCTCCGGCGGCTCCGAGGGCTCGGCCTCCTCGGGGTCCTCGGCGTCGTCGGGGTCCTCGGCACACCGAGCGACCGTGACGATCAGCGGCTACGAGTACTCCTCGACACCCACGGTCGCCCCCGGCAGCACGGTCACCGTGGTCAACAAGGACCAGGTCGCCCACACCGTCACCGCCGACGCCGGCGGGGCCTTCGACGTCGTGGTCCCCGGCGGCGGGTCGAAGACGTTCACGGCCCCGAGCAAGCGCGGGTCCTACGCCTACCACTGCACCTACCACTCGAACATGCACGGCACGCTCGAGGTCGGCTGACGTGCGGGCCCCGGTCGGCGGCGCCCGCACGGGCGGGCTCGCGCTCCGCGTGCTGCTGTCCGGCAGCCGGCTGTCGTTCGTCGTCACGGGCGTCGTCGGCGCCGGAGGCGGCCGCCGCGGTGCTCGCCGCTGCCGGGGCCGTGCTCGCGCCCCCCGCACGAGCCCGTAGCCCGGCCGGCTGGGCTGTGGGGGTGCTCAGCCGGCCAGGATCACGTGCAGCGTCCGAGGACCGTGCACGCCCTCGACGCGGTCGAGCTCGATGTCGCTCGTGGCCGACGGTCCGCTGACCCACGTGGTCGGCCGCGCCGGGTCGAGCATCGCGACCGCGTCGGGGACGTCGGCCACCACCTGGTCCTCGCGTACGACGCACACGTGCACGTCCGGAACCAGGGTCAGGGCCCGGCGCCCCTCCCCCGGCCCGTGGGAGAGCACGATCGTGCCGGTGGCGGCGATGCCCACGGTCGCTCCCGTCACGACCGCGTCCACGGCATCGAGGTCGGCGCTCGTGAGCCCGTCGTCGGGCACGGCTCCCCGCACCGGCCACGCGAAGCCCTCGGGGACCAGCACCCGGCCGCGACCCGTCAGGGCCTGGGCGATCCGGTCCGGCACCTCGGCGAGCGCACAGCGGACCACGGTCGCGCGGTAGTCGGCCACCCGCTCGGCGAAGAGCCCGACGTCGACCGGCCCGGTGGCGCGGTAGCCGCGCGGCACGGTCACCGGTGAGCGATCGGCCCCGGAGACGGCCGAGCGGACGCGGCTCAGGATCTCCTCGCGGGCCGCGGAGGTGTCACTCATCGCGCCCCCCGGTCCGGCTCCACCAGGCCCGGAACGACTCGGCCGGCGGGCGCGGCAGGTCCCGGGTGTCGGTCCAGGCCGCGCCGGGACCGGGGACCCGGCCCAGCAGCCGCCGGCCACCGGGCGCGGTGCGGCCGCGGCTGCCCAGCAGGCGCCCCGCCAGCCCGGAGAGCCGCTCCAGCGCGCCGAGCCGGGCGCCGGACCCGAACGCCGCCGCGGCGGCCCGCATCGCCAGCGCCTCGGGCTTCGCCGACGGTCGGTGCGCGTCCACGACCTGGGCCCGCAGATCGACGAGCACCGACGGGATGTCGATGCGGACCGGGCAGGCCTCGAAGCAGGCCCCGCACAGCGAGGAGGCGTAGGGCAGGGAGTCGGTCTGCGCGTCCACGCCGACACCCTTCAGCAGCGGGTTGAGGATCGCGCCGATCGGGCCGGGGTAGACCGAGCCGTAGGCGTGCCCGCCGGTGCGCTCGTAGACCGGGCAGACGTTGAGGCAGGCCGAGCAGCGGATGCAGCGCAGCGCCTGCCGTCCAACCTCGTCCGCGAGGGCACGGGTGCGGCCGTTGTCGAGGAGCACGACGTGCACCTCCTGCGGGCCGTCCCCGGGCGTGACGCCGGCCCAGGTCGAGGTGTAGGGGTTCATCCGCTCGCCCGTGGACGAGCGCGGCAGCAGCTGGAGGAAGACGTCGAGGTCGGCCCAGGTCGGCACCACCTTCTCGATGCCGACGACGGAGACCAGCACCTCCGGCAGCGTCAGGCACATCCGGCCGTTGCCCTCGGACTCGACGACGACGAGCGTGCCGGAGTCGGCGACCGCGAAGTTGGCACCGGAGACGGCGACCTTGGCTCGCAGGAACTTCTCCCGCAGGTGCAGCCGCGCCGCCTCCGCCAGACGCGCCGGCTCGTCGGTCAGGTCGGCGGGGGCGGGCCGGCCGGCCTCGGCCATGTGCCGCAGGAAGATCTCGCGGATCTCGGCGCGGTTGCGGTGGATCGCCGGCACCAGGATGTGGCTGGGCAGGTCGTCCCCGAGCTGCACGATGAGCTCCGCGAGGTCGGTCTCCCACGCGGCGATCCCCTCGGCCGCGAGCGCGTCGTTGAGGCCGATCTCGACCGTGGCCATCGACTTCACCTTGACGACCTCGTCGACTCCGTGGCCACGGGCCACCTCCGCGACGACCGCGCACGCCTCGGCGGCGTCGCGGGCCCAGTGCACGGTGGCGCCCCGGGCCGTCAGCGACTCCTCGAGCCGCAGCAGCTGCTCGTCGAGGTGCAGCAGCGTGTTGTCCTTGATCGCGGCGCCGGCCAGCCGCAGCTGCTCCCAGTCGTCGACCTCGGCGACGACGGCCGCCCGCTTGGCGCGGATCGTCGAGGTGGCGTGGGCGAGGTTGCGCCGCTGCTGGGAGTTGGCCAGCGCCTCCCGGGCCGCCACCGGGAAGGCCGGCATGCCGACGAAGGTCGCGCTCATGCGGCTGCCTCCGTCGCGGCGAGCACCTCGGCGAGGTGCATCACCCGCACGCCCGAGCGCTGCCGGGACAGCAGCCCGCCGATGTGCATCAGGCACGAGCTGTCGCCGGCGACCAGCACCTCGGCGCCGGTCTCCCGGACGTGGCGGGCCTTGTCCGCGCCCATGGCCACCGAGGTGTCGGCGTTCTTCACCGCGAAGGTGCCGCCGAAGCCGCAGCACTGGTCCGCGGCGGGCAGGTCGAGCAGCCGCAGGCCGTGGACCGCGCGCAGCAGCCGCGTCGGCCGGTCCCCGACTCCCAGCATCCGCAGCGAGTGGCAGGTCGGGTGGTAGGTGACCGTGTGCGGGAAGAAGGCGCCGACGTCCTCGACGCCGAGCACGTCGACGAGGAACTCCGACAGCTCGTACACCGTGGGCGAGATCCGCTCGGCCGCCGCGACCAGTCCCGGGTCGCCGGAGCGACGGGCCACGGCCGCGTGCTGGTGCCGGACCGAGCCGGCGCAGGAGCCCGAGGGCGCCACCACCGCGTCGTACCCCTCGAAGGCGTCGACGAAGGTCCGCAGCAGCGGGACGGCCTCGTCGAGGTAGCCGGTGTTGACCATCGGCTGGCCGCAGCAGGTCTGCGCGGCCGGGAACTCCACGTCGACCCCGAGCCGGTGCAGCAGCCGGACCACGGCCTTGCCGGCGTCGGGGAACATCGCGTCGTTGATGCAGGTCACCATCAGGGCCACGCGCATACCGCTCACTGTGGCACACCGCCGGTGAGCCGCGCCTCCGCCTTGGCCCAGCGCTCGACGCGCCCGGTCGGCTCGTAGCGCCGCGGCGGGTGCGTGGCCGCGACCAGCGCCCGCATCGCGGCGAGGTCGGGCAGGTCGGCGCCGAGCGTGCGGGCCTGCACCAGGACGTTGCCCAGCGCCGTCGCCTCGACGGGGCCGGCGAGGACGGGGACGTCGCAGGCGTCGGCGGTCAGCCGGCAGAGCAGGTCGTTGCGGGCGCCGCCGCCCACCACGTGGACCACCTCGACGGGCCGGCCGCTCAGGGCCGCGGCCGCCCGGACCTGCCGCCGGTACGCCAGCGCGAGGCTGTCCAGGATGCAGCGCACGGTCTCGCCGACTCCCGACGGAGCCGCCTGGCCCGTCGCGGTGCACGCGGCCGCGATCCGGGCGGGCATGTCGCCGGGCGGCAGGAACGCCGGCGCGTCGACGTCCACGACCGGGCCGAGCTCCGGCGCCGCCTCGGCCTCGGCCAGCAGCGGTGCCACGTCGGCGCGGCCCCAGGCGCGCATCGACTCGGTGAGCAGCCACAGCCCGGTGACGTTGCGCAGGAACCGGATCGTGCCGTCGACGCCACCCTCGTTGGTGAAGTTGGCCTCCCGCGACCGCTCGGTCAGCACCGGCGCGTCGAGCTCCACGCCGACCAGCGACCAGGTCCCCGAGGAGATGTACGCGAACGCCGACCCCGGTGCCGCCGGGACCGCGACGACGGCGGACGCGGTGTCGTGGGAGCCCACCGCGACGACCGGGGTCGACGCGGGCAGGCCGGTGGCCTCGGCGACGTCCGGCAGCAGCGTCCCGACCAGGTCGCCGGCCCGGCGCAGCGGCGGCAGGATCCGGGCCGGTACGTCGACGAGCTCGGCCAGCCCGGTCGCCCAGGCCCGCGCCCGGACGTCGTACAGCTGGGTCGTCGAGGCGTTGGTGGCCTCGGCTCCTACGGAGCCGGTGAGCCAGTAGCCGAGGAGGTCCGGGACCATCAGCAGCGTCGCGACGGCGTCGAAGGACGGCTCGGCGGCGAGCTGGTAGAGCGTGTTGAACGGCAGGTGCTGGAGGCCGGTGACGGCGTAGAGCTCCTCTGCCCCCACGACCGACCGGACCCGCTCGGCGACCCCGTCGGTGCGGGAGTCGCGGTAGCTCCAGGGGTCGGCGAGCAGCCGGCCCGACACGTCGAGCAGGCCGTAGTCCACCGCCCACGAGTCGATGCCGACGGCGTCGACCCGCCCGGCGGCGCGCAGTCCGGCCAGCACCTCGCGGTGCAGCCGCCGGATGTCCCAGTGCAGGCCGCCGTCGTCGGCCTGCACCGGGCCGTTGGGGAAGCGGTGCACCTCCTCGAGCTCGAGCACGTGCGGCCCCACGGTGCCCACCATGACCCGCCCGCTGGTCGCGCCCAGGTCGACGGCGGCGACCCGGACCGCCGGTCCCGATGCCCCGTCGAGACGCCTCGTGCCTCGGCTCCTCAGGACGGGTCGCTTCGCTCGCACCTCGACCAGCGTCTAGCGCAGGAAGCCGGCAGCGACGCCCGCGTCGACCGGCACGTGGAGGCCCGTCGTGTGGGTCAGCTCCCCCGCGGTCAGGGCCACGACGGCGTTGGCGACGTGCTCGGGCAGCACCTCGCGCTTGAGCAGCGTCCGCTGGGCGTAGAACTCGCCGAGCTTCTCCTCCTCGACGCCGTAGACCTTGGCGCGCTCGGCGCCCCAGCCCTTCGCGAAGATGCCGGACCCGCGGACGACGCCGTCGGGGTTGATCCCGTTGACCCGGATGCCGTGCGGCCCGAGCTCCGCGGCGAGCAGCCGGACCTGGTGGGCCTGGTCGGCCTTCGCGGCGCCGTAGGCGACGTTGTTCGGCCCCGCGAAGACGGAGTTCTTCGAGGAGATGTAGACGATGTCGCCGCCCATCCCCTGGTCCAGCATCGCCTTGGCGGCGGCGCGGGAGACGAGGAACGAGCCCTTGGCCATGACGTCGTGCTGGAGGTCCCAGTCCCGCTCGGTGGTCTCGAGCAGCGGCTTGGAGATCGACAGCCCGGCGTTGTTGACCACGAGGTCGACGCCCCCGAAGGCCAGCGCAGCCGCGTCGACGGCGGCCTGCACGGCGTCGGCGTCGGTGACGTCGGCGGTCACGGCGACCGCCCTGTCCGTCGTACCGGTGTCCCCGTTGAGGTCCGCGGCGACGCCACGGGCGGCGGAGGCGTCGAGGTCGGCGACCACGACGCAGGCGCCCTCGCCGGCCAGCCGCTCCGCGATCGCCTTGCCGATGCCCGAGCCGGCGCCGGTCACCAGCGCGACCCGGCCGGCCAGCGGCTTGGGCCTCGGCATCCGCTGCAGCTTCGCCTCCTCGAGCGACCAGTACTCGATGCGGAACTTCTCGCTCTCGTCGATCGGCGCGTACGTCGAGACCGCCTCCGCCCCACGCATGACGTTGATCGCGTTGACGTAGAACTCGCCGGCGACACGGGCGGTCTGCTTGTCCTTGCCGAAGCTGAACATGCCGACGCCGGGGACCAGCACGACCGCCGGGTCGGCGCCGCGCATGGGCGGCGAGTCGGACGTCGCGTGGCGGTCGTAGTAGGCGGCGTACTCGGCGCGGTACTCACCGTGCAGCTCCCGGAGCCGCGCGACGACCTCCTCGAGCGGTGCGGTGCCGGGCAGGTCGACGACCAGCGGCCGGACCTTCGTGCGCAGGAAGTGGTCCGGGCACGACGTGCCCAGCCGGGCCAGGGGCAGCAGCTTCTCGTGCGCGCAGAACTCCAGCACGGCCTCGCTGTCGTCGTAGTGGCCGACCTGCGGCGCGTCCGTGGACGCCAGGCCCCGGACCACGGGTGCCAGGGCCGCCGCGCGGGCCCGCCGCTCGGTCGCGGGGAGCGCCTCGAACCCGGGCACGGGGGCGCCGAAGGGGTCGGCCTTGCCGTGCTCGGCGAGGAACGCCTCGGCGGTGCGGATGATGTCGAGCGAGCTCGCCTCGCACTCGGCCGACGTGTCGCCCCAGGCGGTGATGCCGTGGCCGCCGAGGACGACCCCGATCGCCTGGGGGTTCGCGGCCTTGACCGCCGCGATGTCCAGTCCCAGCTGGAAGCCGGGCCGGCGCCAGTCCACCCACGCGACCCGGTCGCCGAAGCACTCCTTGGTGAGGGCCTCTCCGTCGGCCGCGGTCGCCAGCGCGATCCCGGAGTCGGGGTGCAGGTGGTCGACGTGGGCGGCGTCGACGAGGCCGTGCATGGCGGTGTCGATCGACGGCGCTGCGCCGCCCCGCCCGTGCAGGCAGTAGTCGAACGCGGCGACCATCTCGTCCTCGCGCTCCACGCCGGGGTAGACGTCGACCAGCGCGCGCAGCCGGTCCAGCCGCAGCACGGCCAGGCCCGCCTCGGTCAGCGTGCCCAGGTCGCCGCCCGAGCCCTTCACCCAGAGCAGCTCGGTCGGCCGCGACGTCACCGGGTCGGTGGCGGTGCCCTTGGCGGAGGTGTTGCCGCCGGCGTAGTTGGTGTTGCGGGGGTCTGCGCCGAGCCGGTTGGAGCGCTCGACGAGCTCGGCGGGGGCTGTCTTCTCGTTGGTCACGTCGGTTCCTTCTCCGTCAGTTCCATCCGGCCTGGGTCCCGCCCACGCGGTCGTTCTCGATCTGCTCCTGGTAGCCGCTCGCAAGGTAGGCCCGCATCGGGTCGGCCGGCAGGCCCCGCTCCTCGCGCCAGGCGGCGAGGTCCCGGCGTACGTCGGTGTAGAACGCGTCCATGAACACCTCGTTGGCACGCAGGACGTCACCGTCCTGGCGGGCGGCGTCGAGCGCGTCGGTGTCGAGGAGCAGCGCGCGGGCGAGCATCTCCTGCACGTTGAGCACCGAGCGGATCTGCCCGGGGATCTTCTTCTCGATGTTGTGGCACTGGTCCAGCATCAGGGCGACGTCGCCGGCCCCGCCCGCGCCGGCTCCGTAGCCGCCGCCCCGGACGACCTCGACGAGGATCCGGAACAGCTGGAACGGGTCCGCCGCGCCGACGATCAGGTCGTCGTCGGCGTAGAACCGGCTGTTGAAGTCGAACGACCCGAGCCTCCCCAGCCGCAGGAGCTGGGCCACGATGAACTCGATGTTCGTGCCCGGGGCGTGGTGCCCGGTGTCCAGGCACACGAACGCCTTCGGACCCAGGGCCGCGACGTGGACGTAGGAGGTGCCCCAGTCCGGGACGTCGGTGTGGTAGAACGCCGGCTCGAAGAACTTGTACTCCAGGACCAGCCGCTGGTCGTCGGAGAGCTGGGCGTAGACCTCGGCCAGCCCCTCGGCGAGCCAGTCCTGACGGGCCCGGATGTCGCCCTGGCCCGGGTAGTTGGTGCCGTCCGCCAGCCAGATCTTCAGGTCCCGCGAGCCGGTCTCGGCCATCACCTCGAGGCAGCGCAGGTTGTGCTCGACGGCCTTCTGCCGCACCTTCGGGTCGGCGTTGGTGAGGCTGCCGAGCTTGTAGTCCTCGTCCTGGAACGTGTTGCTGTTGACGGTGCCCAGCCGCATGCCGAGGTCCTCGGCGTACCTGCGCAGCGCCCCGAAGTCGTCGACGAGGTCCCACGGGACGTGCAGCGCCACGCTCGGCGCCAGGCCGGTGGAGCGGTGCACGGCCGCCGCGTCGGCGATCTTCTCCTCCACCGTCCGTGGCGTACCGCGGCTGCCGAACACCTTGAACCGGGTGCCGGAGTTGCCGTAGGCCCACGAGGGGACCTCGACGGCCAGCGCCGCCAACCGGTCGCTGATGTCTGCGAACGTCGTCATCTGCACATCACTTCTCTTCTCGGGTGCCGCCGGCGATCTGGTCCTCCAGGTGGAAGATCTCGTCGAGCTGCAGGAATCCTTGGTCGGGCGTCGTGTCGCCCAGGTCGCTGAAGAGCTCCGACATCTGCTCCTGCCAGCGGGCGTTGACCTCGGTGCCCGCCATCCCGTCGACGGCGGCCTTCAGGGACGGTGTCTCGAAGTACCCGACCAGGAGGCCGTCGTCGCGCAGGAACAGCGAGTAGTTGTGCCAGCCGTGCTCGGCCAGCGCCCGGAGCATGTCCGGCCAGACCGCGGCGTGGCGCCGCTTGTACTCCTCGATGCGGTCTGGCCGTACCTGGAGCTGGAAGCACACGCGTTGCATGGCGCCCTAGAAGTTGAACTTGCCGATGTTGGCCTTGTTGAACACGAACGGGTCGCCGAGGAGCACGGTGCTGTCGGCGCCGACGGTGTACTTGCCGAGCTTGCCGGCCGTGAAGGTGTCGCCCTGCTTGCCGGTGATCTGCTTGTCCACCAGGGCCTTCGCCGCGTACGCCGCGAGGTAGCCCAGGTCCTCGGGGTTCCACAGCGCGAACTCCGAGACGGTGCCGTCCTTGACGTACTTGCGCATCTGGTTCGGGGTGCCCAGGCCGGTCACCGCGACCTTGCCCTTGTAGTTCGACGTGGAGATGTAGCGGGCCGCCGCGGCGATGCCGACCGTCGTCGGCGAGATGATCGCCTTGAGGTTCGGGTAGGACTGCAGCAGCGCGGCGGTCTTGTCGAAGGACGTCTGGTCGTCGTCGTTGCCGTAGACGACCGCGTCGAGCTTGACCTTCGGGTGGTTCTTCGCCAGGTCGGCCTTCATGAGCTTGATCCAGGCGTTCTGGTTGGTGGCGTTCGCGGACGCGGAGAGGATCGCGATCTCCCCGGAGTCGTGGATCTGCTTGGTCGCCATGTCGACCTCGACCTTGGCGATGCCCTCGGCGCTGGCCTGGTTGACGAACAGGTCGCGGTACTGCGGGTCGGTGTCGGAGTCGAAGGTGACGACCTTGGTGCCGGCGCTGCGCGCCTGGTTGAGGGCCGAGCCGATCGCCTTCGGGTCGTTGGCGGACACGACGAGGGCCTTGACGCCCTGCTGGGCGGCGGTGTTGATGAACGGCACCTGCGCGTCGGGGCTGGCCGTGTCGGGACCGACCTCGTTGTAGGTGCCGCCGAACTGCTGCACCGCCTCCTTCCCACCCTTGTCGCTGGTGTCGAAGTACGGGTTGCCGAGGTTCTTGGGCAGGAAGGTCACCGAGATCTTCTCGCCCGAGCTGCCGCTGCCTCCCGAGCCGCTGCCGCCGGAGGCCTTGTCGCCGTTGCCGCCGCCGGTCCCGCCGCACGCGGACGTGACCAGGACCAGGCTGGTGACGAGCGCGGTGAGCGCACCCATCCGCTTGCCGTGGAGCTTCATGGTTTTCCCTTTCATGGAAGTTTCGCTACGCCGCGACTCGGCGAGCTCGGGGTCCGGAGCGACCCCTGCCGACCCCGCCCGCGCTTCTGAGTCTGGAGACCCACGCGAGGAGGCTTGACGACAGCACCGAGAGCACCAGCAGCAGCCCGATGATGATGTTGATGACGTTGACGGTGACGTTCTCCAGGCGCAGCGCGCTGGAGATGACGGCGATCAGCAGCACGCCGCCGAGGACCCCGTGCAGGGCGCCGCGCCCGCCGAAGATCGAGACCCCGCCGAGCAGCACCGCGGCGATCACCTGCAGCTCCAGGCCGGTGGCGTTGTCGCCGCGGGCGCTGCCGTAGCGCAGCGTGTAGTAGATCCCGGCGAACGCGGAGACCACGCCCGTCGCTGCGAACACGACGAGCTTGGTGCGAGCCACGTCGACGCCGGAGAAGTGGGCGGCCTCGGAGTTCAGGCCGATGTCGAACACGCCACGGCCGAAGGACGTGAAGTGCAGCAGCAGCACGAACACCACGCCCAGGACCACGATCGGGACGACGATGTAGGGCAGGCGTCCGGTGAAGAAGCCGGACTGGGCCAGGTTGGTCCACTTCAGCGGGAAGTCGGTGACGGCCTTGGTGCCGAGCAGGCCGACCGCGATCCCTCGGTAGAGCGCCAGGGTGCCGATCGTGACGGCCAGCGATGGCAGCCCGACGTACGCGACGAGGAACCCGTTGAGCAGGCCGCACAGCAGGCCGACCGCCAGGGCGATGACGCCGGCCACCGGGATCGACATGCCGTCGTGGTGGAGCATCCCGACCAGGACGCTGCTCAGGCCCACCACACTGGCGACGGACAGGTCGATCTCGCCGGTGACGATGACCAGCGTCATCGGCAGCGCGATCAGCAGGATCGGTGCCGCGTCCAGGACCAGGAACGGGAAGGTGAGCGGGCCGGAGAAGTTGGGCACCGACGTCTCTGCCCACACGACGACGAGCACGAGGAGCGCGATGACCGCCACCTCGGGGGTCACCAGGACCCGGCGCCAGATCGGGTGCTGGTGGCTCTGGTAGCTGCGAGTCGTGGTCATGACGCGTCCCTTGCCTCGACGAGCTTGCGGGTACGCCGGGCCGACAGGACGCGGTCGAGGATGATCGCGCCGAGGATCAGCGCGCCGACGACGGCCTGCTGCCAGAAGTCCTGGATGCCCAGGATCGGCAGCGCCCGGTTGATGGTGACGAGCAGCACGGCACCGATGGCCGCACCCCACACGGTGCCGCTGCCGCCGAAGATCGCGACGCCTCCGATGACGACGGCTGCGACCGCCTGCAGCTCCATGCCGGTGCCGGCACCGGAGCTGATCGTGCCGTAGCGCGCGGCGTACAGGACTCCGGAGAGCCCGGCCAGCGCGCCGGACAGGACGAACGCCCCGACCAGCCGGCTGCGCACCCGCAGTCCGTAGAGCTCGGCGGCGTCCGGGTCCGAGCCGATCGCGTACATGTCGCGCCCGGAGCGGCTGGTGTAGAGGAAGTAGCCCACGATGGCCAGCACCGCCACCGCGATCAGGAACAGCACCGGGATGGACAGGACCGTCTTCGTGCCGAGCGCGAGGAAGCCGTCGGGCATGTCGGAGGCGTTGATCCGGTTGCTGCCCGCCCAGGTGAGCACGATCCCGCGGTAGATGTAGAGCGTGCCGAGGGTGATGACCAGTGCCGGCACCTTGCCGAGCGCGACGACCAGGCCGTTGACCAGCCCGAGCGCGCCTCCGACCACCAGCGCGGCGAGGAACACCACGACCATGGGGATCCCGGGGTTGTCCACGAACAGCCGGCCGGTGAGGTAGGCGGTGATCGCCAGGACGGAGCCGACCGACAGGTCGACGTTGCGGGTGATGATGACGACCGCCTGGCCGACCGCGAGCAGCATCAGGATCGCCGGGGTCAGCAGCAGGTCGCGCCAGCTGTTGGAGCTGAACAGGAAGCTGGGCGTCTTGATGGTCGCGGCGGCGATGACGGCGACCAGCACGAGGGCGATCGCGATCTCGCGCGAGCGCAGGACGGTGGTGGTCAGGCGGCTCACCGTGGACATGCTGCTGGGCCGGGTCAACGCGGCCACGTCGCTGCCGGCGGCGGGGGTCTCCGGGCGCGTCGAGGTCCCGCTCATCTGTGGGTCTCCAGGGCTCGCGTGGCCGCCTTCATGACGGTCTCGGGGGTGGCGTCGGCACGGTCGATGTCGGCGGTCAGCCGCCCCTCGCACACGACCAGCACCCGGTCGGCCATGCCGAGCACCTCCGGCAGCTCGGAGGAGATCATCAAGATGGCCAGCCCCTCTCCGGCGAGCTCGGAGAGCAGCCGGTGCACCTCGGCCTTGGTGCCGACGTCGATGCCGCGGGTGGGCTCGTCGATGATGAGCAGGGACGGCTTCGTGGCCAGCCACTTGGCGATGACGACCTTCTGCTGGTTGCCGCCGCTCATCGTGGCCGCGTCCATGTCCAGCGCGCCGGTCTTGACCTCCAGGCGGCCGGCCCACGGGCCCGCCGCCCGGCTCTCCGCCCTCGGGGTGAGCAGCCCGGCCCTGGACAGCGAGGAGCGGATGACCCCGGCCACGTTGCGGGCCACGGAGGCGTTGGTGACCAGCCCCTGCTTGCGGCGGTCCTCGGGGATGAACGCCATGCCGGCGCGGATCGCGGCGCGCGGGTTGTGCGGCGGGACCGGTCGTCCCCGGAGCCGCACGCTGCCGGCGTCGTAGCGGTCGACGCCGAACACCGCCCGCGCGATCTCGCTGCGACCGGCGCCGACGAGCCCGGCCAGGCCGACGATCTCCCCGGCCCGCACCTCGAAGCCCACGTCGTGGAAGACGCCGGCCGTGGTGAGGCCCTCGACGGACAGCACGGGCTCGCCGATCGTCGCGGGGGTCTTGGGGAACAGATCGCCGACCTCGCGGCCGACCATCAGCGCGACCGTCTGGTCGACGCTGGTCTGGGCGACCGGGTGGGTGGCGATGTACCTGCCGTCGCGCATCACGGTGACCGTGTCGCACAGCGAGAACACCTCGTCGAAGCGGTGGGAGATGAAGATCAGCGCGCGGCCCTCGTCGCGCAGGCTGCGGGCGACCGCGAAGAGCCGGTCGACCTCGACCCCGCTCAGCGCCGCGGTCGGCTCGTCCATGATGAGCAGCCGGGCGTCGAGCGAGATGGCCTTGGCGATCTCGATGATCTGCTGGTCGGCGATCGAGAGGCCCTCTGCCGGGCGGCGCGGGTCCAGACGCACGCCGAGCCGGGTGAACAGCCGCTCGGCCTCGGCGTACATCGCCGCCCGGTCGATGCGGCGACCGCCGGCGAGCGGCTGGCGGCCCATGAAGATGTTCTCGGTGACCGAGAGGTCGGGGAACAGCGTGGGCTCCTGGTAGATCACCGCGACGCCGGCGGCCTTCGACTCGGCGGTCGAGGAGAAGTCGACGCTGCGGCCCTCGAGCAGCAGGTCGCCGGAGTCGCGGTGGTGCACGCCCGCGACGATCTTGACCAGCGTCGACTTGCCCGCGCCGTTCTCCCCGACGAGGCCGTGGATGGAGCCGGGCCGTACGACGAGCGACGCGGAGTCGAGCGCGACGACGGCGCCGAAGGTCTTCCGCACGTCCCGCAGCTCGAGCGTGGCGCCCGCCGAGGGTTCCGGCATCGTTCGGCCTCCGATTGAAAGGTTTCAAAGAACGGCGCGACTCTATGTGACCGCAAGCACAGGCGTCAACCCCGGACGGCTCAGGTGGCGACCGTGTGCAGCCCCGAGTGCGCGGTCAGACCCGGGACGAAGAGGCTCCAGATGCCCAGCGCGATGCGCAAGACCGCCAAGACCAGCCCCTAGGCGCTGCTGCGGCCAGCATCGAGATCACGAAGATGGCGCACTGGAGAGCGACGCACGTCACCTGGCTCTGGCTGCCAGACTGGATAGGGTGCGTGGTGTTGAGACGTTTCATCGGACGGAGGCCTGGGTGAACGGTCGCGGCTCCCCGAGCGTCAAGGACGTCGCCTCCGCGGCCGGCGTCTCGCTGGGGACCGTCTCCAACGTGCTCAACCGGCCCGACCGGGTCAGCGAGCTCAC
>JAICLD010000056.1 GCA_025927595.1 Nocardioidaceae bacterium
GCCAGGCGACCGCCGTACCGACCGACGCTAGTGACTCGGGCAGCGCCTGTCAGGCGATCGAGCGGGTCGGACCGGTGCACGCCCCAGCTGTCCCCGGGCGGTCGCTACGGTGGCGCCGTGGACGCACCCCGCCTCGGTTCCCTGTCGTCGCTGCCGGCCCTGGAGCACCCGGAGCTCCTCGCGGCGCCGGTCGCCGCGGCCCTGGCCGGTTGGCCGCACGCTGCGGAGGCGGGCGTGGTGGAGATCGACCCGGACCTGGCCGACACGGCCGCGATGAGCGCCGCCTACGACCTGCCCATGTCCGTCGGCGCCAACTGCGTGGTCGTCTCCGGCCGGCGCGGCGGTGAGGAGCGGGTCGCGGCGTGCGTGGTGCCGGCGAGCACCCGCGCCGACGTCAACAACCTCGTCAAGCGCAGCCTGGACGTGCGCAAGGCGTCCTTCCTCGCGATGGACCGCGCGGTGCAGGAGACCGGGATGGAGTACGGCGGGATCACGCCGCTCGGCCTGCCCGGGGGCTGGCGGGTCCTCGTCGACGCGGCCTGCCTCGACATCGACGTCGCGGTGATCGGCAGCGGAGTCCGGCGCTCGAAGATCCTGGTCGCGGGCCGACTCCTGGGCGAGCTGCCCGGGGCCGAGGTCGTGGAGGGACTCGGCCGCTGAGCCGGCGCGTCCACCACCCGCCGGGAGTGCCGAGTCGGCGCGTCCACAACCTGTTCCTACGGCGCGAGGGAGGCGCTGGGCGCATCTGGCGCTGTGGACGAGCCGACTCGGCGGGAGAACGGCGCTGTGGACGAGCCGACTCGGCGGGAGAAGGAGGGGCGGAGGGGGCGGCTAGGGCGCGCCGCGGAGGAACCGCTCCAGGACCGGGCCGGCGGTCCCGGACCCGGACTGGCCGAGGTCGACGAACACGGCGGCCGCGAGGTCGCCGTGCACCGCGATCATCCAGGCGTGGGTCCGCAGCGGCCGGCTCGTCCCGAACTCCGCCGTCCCGGTCTTGGCGAGCGCGGGCGGCCCCGGCAGCCCGGCGAGCAGGGCGCCGCTGCCGCGGGTGACCACGCCCCGCATCAGGGACCGCAGCTCGGCGGCCTCGACACGGGTGAGCGGGTGCGGCGGCGAGGCCTCGGGCGCCGGGCGGCCGGGCAGCAGCCCGGGCACCACCGTCGACCCGTGCGCGACCGAGGCCGCCACGGCCGCCATCGCCATCGGCGAGGCCAGCACGCGGCCCTGCCCGATCATCGACGCGGCGTGACCCGTCTCGGAGCCGGCCTCGGCGGCCGTCGACGGCACGGAGCCCAGGAACGCGGGGAAGCCGAGGTCGTGGTCGACGCCGAGGCCGAGCGAGGCCGCCGCGTCGGCGAGGTCACCCTGGCTCACGGTGCCCCGCTCGCCGACGAAGGCGGTGTTGCACGAGTTCGCGACCGCGGTGGCCAGGGTGATCCGCCCGAGCCCGTCGGCCGGGTAGTCGCTGTAGTTCGTGAAGCGCTTGCCGTCCACGACGGTCGTCGCCGGGCAGGACACCGGCGACGCCGGGGTGAGCCCGGCCCTGAGCAGCGCCAGGCTGCTGACGACCTTGAACGTCGAGCCGGGGGCGTAGCGCCCCACCGTCGCGGTCGAGTACCCCTGCGACCCCGGGCCGCTCGCGACCGCGACGAGAGCGCCCGTCGAGGGCCGGACCGCCACCAGCGCGCTCGCCGGCCCGATCCCGGACAGGGCGGCCTCGGCGAGCCGCTGCAGCCGGGGGTCCAGCGTGGTCCGCAGCGGCGTCCCGGGGGTCGGGTCGACGCTCCACAGGGTCCGCGACGACCCCGCCCCGTCGGAGGGTACGGCGTCGACCGTCGCTCCGGGCGTGCCGCGCAGCTGCTCGTCGTACCGCTGCTCGAGGCCGCTCAGCCCGGCCTCGTCGCCGGGCCCGTACACGCCGCCGGAGGCCTTCACCACCTCGGCGGTCACCGGTCCCACCGTCCCGAGGACCGCACGCGCGAAGTCGTGGGTGGGGGCGAGCGGCACCGTGTCGTGGAGCACCTCGGCCCCCGGGGCGCGAGCGGCTCCGGCGGCCAGCGCGCGCCGGGCGTTGGCCGGACGCAGCACGACCGCCTCGACGAACGCCTTGTCCCCCGAGGCCGCGACCCTGGCGGCGAAGCTCGCCGGGTCCACGTCGAGGCGCCGGGCCAGCGCCCGGGCCGCCGCCGCCTGTCGCGCCGGGCGGACCCGGGTCTTGTCCAGGCCGAAGCGGAGCACGGGACGGGCGGTGACCAGCCGGGCCCCTCCCGCGCCGAGGACGTCGGCGCGCTCGGGCAGGGTCCGGGACAGCGCGAGCCGCTCCCCCGCGCGCAGGTCGGGGTGCAGCAGCGTCGGCTCCAGCCGCACCCGCCACCCCTGGTCCCCGACGGAGTCGTCGTCGCTGTGGACGAGCCGCGCGGCGCTGCGGTAGGTCCAGGGTCGGGACACCCGGTCCAGCCGCCAGGTCCACCCCAGCCGGGCGGTGCTCCGCCGGCCGTCCGCGCCCTCGGCGACCGAGAGCACCCGGACCTGCGGCCGGGTGGTCCCCAGCCCGCCGACCGTCCGCGTCCACGTCTGCTGGGCCGCGGAGGCGCCGGCGCCGGCGAACGACACCCCTCCCAGCCGACCGGAGGTGAGTGCGGCGGCGAGCGACCGGGCCTCGTCCTCGGCGGTGCGGCCGCCGCCGAGGACGCTGCACGAGCAGGTCGGGAGGACCGCCAGGAGGCCGACGGCGAGCAGCAGCGGCGCCGGGCGGCGTACGCGGGATCCGGGACGGGGTCGGGTCACCGGACGATCCGACCACCTGCCCCGCAACCGGGTCAAAGCGCGGCACCGATGAGTCCCACGGGCCTCGCCGGTCGGTAGTCAGCGAGGGGCGCCCCACCCTAGGGTGTCCGACGAGAGGACGCGTGATGGCGACGACGGCGACGCAGGCCCCGGGGACCACCGCGACGGAGGGGGCCGTGGACTTCCCCGCGGTGACCGACCCCTACCGTCGCGAGCTGCTCGCGCACTGCTACCGGATGACCGGCTCCGTGCACGACGCCGAGGACCTGGTCCAGGAGACGTACCTGCGGGCCTGGCGCGCGTACGACGGGTTCGAGGGCCGGTCCTCGGTCCGCACCTGGCTCTACCGGATCGCCACCAACGTCTGCCTGACCGCGCTGGAGGGCCGGGAGCGCCGCCCGATGCCGACCGGTCTCGGGGCCCCGTCGAGCGACGCCGGCAGCCCGCTGGAGGAGAACGGCGAGATCCCGTGGCTGGAGCCGATCCCCGACGCGGCGCTCGGCGGCGCCACCGCGGACCCCGCCGCGGTGGTCGCCGACCGCGACACGGTGAGGCTGGCCTTCGTCGCCGCGCTCCAGCACCTGCCCGCGCGCCAGCGGGCGGTGCTGATCCTGCGTGACGTGCTGCGCTGGCGGGCGGCGGAGGTCGCCGGCGCGCTGGGCACGACGTCGGCGTCGGTCAACAGCGCCCTGCAGCGGGCGCACGCCACGCTGGCCCGCGCCGACCTGCACGCGGACTCGGTCGGGGAGCCGACGCCGGAGCAGAAGGCGATGCTGGACCGCTACGTCCAGGCGTTCTGGGACAAGGACGTCGAGGCGATCGTGTCGATGCTGACCCACGACGCCGTCTGGGAGATGCCGCCGTTCACGGCGTGGTACCGCGGCGCCGAGAACATCGGCCGGCTGATCGCGAGCCAGTGTCCCGGCGGAGTGCACGACATGCGACTGCTGCCGACCCGGGCCAACGGCCAGCCGGCGTTCGGTCTCTACATGCGCTCTGCCGACGGCACCTTCCGGCCGTTCCACCTCCAGGTGCTCACCCTCGGGCCGCGCGGGGTCGAGCACGTCGGCGCGTTCTTCGACCCGACGCTCTTCGGTCGGTTCGGCCTGCCCGACCACCTGCCCGCCCGCACCGGACGCTCCTGACCGCGCGGGGCCGAGATGTCCTCGCCCCGCGAGTGGGCGTCCTCCTCCCTCCCCGAGACCGGCCCCGCGCTGCTCGAGCGCGCCGTCGGCTACACCCGCGGCTCGCTGCGCCTGGTGACGTCATGGGCCGGCACCGCGCGCACCCCCTGCGCCGGGTGGGACCTGCTCACGCTGCTGCGCCACCTCGACGACTCGGTGGCCGCGCTCACCGACGCCGCCGTGGTCGGGTACGTCGACCTGCGGCCCGTCGCGGGCTGCCCCGGCCGGCGCCCCGACGCGCGAGGCGTCGCCGACCTGGTCCGGGACCGGGTCAGCGGCCTGCTCGCCGGGTGGGCGCACCGCCCGGACCCGCGTGCGGTGTCGATCGAGGACCGGTCCCTCGACTCGGACCTGCTGGCGGCCGCCGGGGCCCTGGAGATCGGCGTGCACGGGTGGGACGTCGCGGCGGCGTGCGGGCAGCCGCGCCCGCTGCCGGAGGCGCTGGCCCGGGACCTGCTGACGGTGCTCCCCGCGCTCGTGGACCCGTCGGACCGCCCGGCCCGGTTCGCCGAGCCCGTCGACGTACCGGCCGACGCGGATGCGGGCACCCGGCTGCTGGCGGCGCTCGGCCGGTCCTGACAGTTGGTCGACGACCCCGCGGACCGGCACGCGACGCCGGAGCCGGCGCGAACCGGGCCCCTCAGCGCGCGAGTGCCCGTCCGAGCGGCTCGGCCACCCGCGAGAACCGCAGCGCCGGGTCGTCGAGGGTCGCGCGCCGCACCGTCAGCAGGTCACGCACGTAGCTCTGCCGCAGGCGCCACGGGGCCCGCGACCCCTGCTTCGGCAGCAGGTGCAGCGACCGCTGCACGTAGCCGGCCTGGAGGTCCATGAAGGGCTCCTCCCCGACGGCGGGATCGCGCTCGGGCACCACGACGTCGTAGCCGCGCTCGCGCATGTGCCGCAGCAGCCGGCAGACGAAGCCGCTGACCAGGTCGGCCTTCAGCGTCCACGACGCGTTCGTGTAGCCGATGACGTAGGCGAAGTTCGGCACCCCGGAGAGCATCATCGCGAGGTAGGCCATCGTGTCCGGCAGGTGCACGGGCCTCCCGTCCACGACCAGCTCGATCCCGCCGAAGGCCAGCAGGTCCAGGCCGGTGGCGGTGACGACCACGTCGGCCTCGAGCTCGCGGCCGGAGACCAGCCGCACCCCGCGCTCGGTCAACCGGTCGACGTGGTCGGTCACGACCTCCGCGCGGCCGTCCCCGACCACCCGGAACAGGTCGCCGTCGGGGACCAGGCAGAGCCGCTGGTCCCACGGGTCGTAGGCGGGGGCGAAGTGCGTGTCGACGTCGTACCCCTCGGGCAGCCGCGCGGCCACCCCCTTGCGGACCAGCCGCTTCATCAGGTCCGGCCGGCGGCGGCTGAGCTGGTAGCTGCCGGCGGTGACCAGGACGTTCTTCCACCGCGTCACCGCGTACGCCGCCCGGGGTGGCAGCCGCCCGCGCAGCCAGGTCGCCAGCGTGTCGACGGCCGGCAGCGACACGACGTAGCCGGGGGAGCGCTGCAGCATCGTCACGTGCGCCGCAGCGCCCTCGCCCGTCGCCATCGCGGGCACGAGGGTCATCGCGGTGGCCCCGCTGCCGATCACCACGACCCGCTTCCCGGCGTGGTCGAGGTCGTCGGGCCACTGCTGGGGGTGCACCAGCCGGCCCCCGCCCCGGGTGAAGTCGTCCTCGCCCTCGAACCGGGGCCGGTGCCCGTGCTCGTAGTCGTAGTAGCCGCTGCACGACCACAGGAACCGGCAGGTCCACGTGACCGGCTCACCGCCCCGGGTGGCGTGGACCGTCCAGCGTCCCGCGTCGCTGTCGAACTCGGCCCGCTGCACCCGGACGCCGTAGCGGACCCTGCCCTCCACGCCGCGCTCCCGGGCGGTCTCGCGGACGTAGCGCAGGATCGAGGCCCCGTCGGCGATCGACCGCTCGCCGGACCACGGCCGGAACCGGTAGGCCAGCGTGAACATGTCCGAGTCCGACCGCACCCCGGGGTAGCGGAACAGGTCCCAGGTGCCGCCGATCGCGTCGCGCGCCTCGAGCAGGGCGTACGACGTGCCGGGCAGCCGGTCCTCGAGGTGGCAGGCGGCACCGACCCCGGACAGGCCGGCGCCGACGATCACCACGTCGACGTGCCGGTCCTCGGCACCGGACGGCCCGGACGGCCCCGATGGCCCGGCAGGGGCGGTGGTCATGCCCGCAGCCTAGTCAGGACGGTGGCCACCAGAGCTGCCGTCCGTGGCCCTGGGCCCAGGCGACGCCGCGACCGTCGAGGCCCAGCAGGAACGCGGTGCCCACCCCGGTCGGGCGCGGCACCGGCGGCGGGCTCACCCGCGGCAGCACGGCCGGACCCTCGTTGCTGACCCAGTGGCCCCGGACCGAGAGCAGCAGGTCGACCAGCCGGTCCCGGTCGCCGGGCGGCAGGTAGGCGGCCACGGCGCTGTGGAACACCACCGGCGTCGCGCCCGCCGGGACCTCGGCGAGCAGCGCGTCCAGGTCGCGCAGCAGGTCGCCGCGGACCAGCCTCGGCGGGTCGGCGCGGGCCAGGCGGACGGCGGCGGCGAGCCGGGCTCGCCGGTCCTCGTGCTCGGGCCACACCAGCATCTGCAGCCAGGCCGTCGCGTCCTCGTCGCGGACGTCGAGCGGGTGCAGGTCCAGGCCGGCGCGCCACACCACCTCCGGCATCCGCTCCGGCAACGGGGCGCAGCCGTGCACGGCACACTCGAGGACGACCGGGCTCGGCCCGTCGACCGGGTGCAGCGAGGTGACCCGGCCGTCCTCGTGGGTCCAGCGGTAGCTGTACCGGTCGGGCAGCAGGGTGAGGCCCGCGGAGCAGCCCACCTCCAGCAGCGCCAGCGGACCCGCCAGCCCGGCCAGGACCGGCAGCAGCGTCGCGCAGCGGCCGACCTCGTTGGTCTGGGTCGCCCGCGCCAGCACGGTCGCCCGGACCCGGTCCCAGTTCCCGAGCAGAAGGGTCCGCAGCCCGTCGTACGGGCCGGGCGGCGCGCCGTGCCAGCGGGCCGCCGCGAAGACCAGGTTGGGCTGCCGCTTGACCGGGGGCAGGTCCTCGAGCAGCGCGAGCACCTCCGGGTCCTCGGCGACCCCGAGCGCCCAGGCCCGGAAGCAGGCCGAGTCGTCGACCTGCCGCTCCGCGAAGTCGAGGTACTCCTGCCGGGTCCCGGCCTCCCCGACCGGCTTCACCCCGCCGTGCCCCGCGCCAGACCGATGAGCCGGTCGAGGACCCGGTCGCCGCCGGCCCGCAGGCCGTTGTGCTCGTACTCGTTGGTGACCCACGCCCGCATCGACGGCACCAGCCGGGCGGTCTCCTCCGAGAAGCGACGGACGACGTAGGCGTCCTCGGCGTACACCGCGGCCGCCGCCGGTACGTCGACCGAGGCCAGCGCGTCCGCGTCGTAGAGGGCCGGCCACTCGTGCTGCGCGAGCAGCGCGGTCGCCTCGGCCAGCGGAGCGAGCAGGGGGTCGTCCTCGCAGGTCCACTCGAAGACGTGCTCCCCGCTGAACATCGTCGGGTCCGCCCGCAGGTCGTCGGGCATCGTGCGCTGTGCCGACCAGCGGGTGGCGCCCCCGTCGGCGTAGCAGCCCTCGTGGACCGCGACGTAGAGCGGGTTGCGGCCGTGGAACGGCAGCGCCGCCGCGAGGTCGAAGCCGAACGCCGGGGAGCCGGGGTCCAGCTCCAGCAGGTAGTGGAGGTGCTCGGCGCCGTCGCTCATCCCGAGCATGGCGCCGGCGGTCCGCAGCCGCCGGGAGGGGACCGGCGTCCCGTCGGGGAGCCGGAGGTCGCCGGCGTCGGCGCGGTCGTGCAGCGCCCGCACCCGCTCCCGGTCGCCGGGGTAGCGCCGGTAGTACCGCTCGCTGCGCTCGCGCATGATCTCCCAGGTCGCGGCGTACACGTCGTCGACGGGGCGGCCCACCGGCGGCAGCCCGCCGGTGAAGAAGGCCTCCGCCAGCGACCCGGGCGCCGCCGACAGGTAGCGCAGCGCGCAGAAGCCGCCGAAGGACTGGCCCAGCACGCTCCACCGCTCGACCTCGAGACGCGCGCGGACCACCTCGGCGTCGGCGACGATCGAGTCGGCCCGGTACAGCCGCAGCCGGTCGGCCTGCTGCTCGGGGGTGAGCCCGGGGAGCGTCCCGACCGGGCTCGACCGGCCCGTGCCGCGCTGGTCGAGCATGAGGACCCGGTAGTCGCGCAGGGCGCGGTCCAGCCAGCCCGGGTCGGTGGGCAGCCGGGTGGGGCGCGGCGCCTCGCTGCCGGGTCCGCCCTGCAGGAACACCAGGAACGGGCGGTCCCGACCCTCGGGGTCGGCCACCTCGCGCGCGAAGACGGTGATCTGCTCGCCGTCCGGGTCGGCGTGGTCGAGGGGCACCGACATCTCGTGCTCGACGAGGAACAGGCCGGGAACCCGGACGGACGTCGTCACGTGGTCGCTCATGGCCCGATCCTGGCAGCGACCGCCCCGGGACGCACCCACGGACGGTGTGTGGAAGTGTGGCGGCCAAGTGTTCAGGACGCCCGCGGCGCTGCCGATGTACCTACCGGTAGCCCTTGTACCAGACGTTCCGGCCGACACGACGGCGCCACGCCGGTCGGTCCCCCACCACAGAACCCACTGGGAGTCACGTTGTCACGAGTCAGAAGACTGGCCGCTGGGGTGCTGGCGACCGTCGTCGTCGGGACGCTCGCCACCTCCGCGGTCCAGCCGGCCACCGCCGCGAAGGCGCACCCCCGCCGCGACGTGCAGGTCGGCACGTTCCGGGTGGCGTCGTTCAACGTGCTCGGCGCGAGCCACACGCCTCCGGGCGGCAAGCGGGCCGCGGGGACGACGCGGATCGTCTGGGCCAACCGGCTGCTCCAGCGCCACCACGTCGACGTGGCGGGCTTCCAGGAGCTCCAGGCCACGCAGCTGAGCAGGTTCCTCGCGATCAACGGCAACGACTGGACCGTCTACCCGGGGATGCAGCTCAAGCGGATGGACAGCGAGAACTCCATCGGCTGGCGCACCGACAAGTTCAGCCTGGTCAGCGCGACCACGGTGAACATCCCGTACTTCAACGGCCAGCCGCGGGCGATGCCGGTCGTGCTCCTGCGGGACAAGGCGTCGGGGATGCTCACCTACTTCTCGAACTTCCACAACCCGGCCGAGACCTCGACCTACCACCACCAGCAGAAGTGGCGCCTGGCCGCCAGCCAGATCGAGATCGCGCTGCAGAACCAGCTCGTCGCACGCGGCATCCCGCGGATCATGACCGGCGACATGAACGAGCGCTCCGACTACTTCTGCCGGGTCACGGCCGCGGCGAAGCTCACCGCGGCCCGCCCCCAGAGCTACTGGCACGGCGGGGTGTGCCACGCGAACAAGCCACGAGCGGTCGACTGGATCCTCGGCTCCAAGCGGGCGACGTACAGCAACTACGTCGAGGACCGCGGTCCGCTCGTGGACAAGACCACCGACCACCCGGTGATCGTGGCCACCGTCAGCGTGACCTCGGACCAGCTCAAGAACGCGTTCGCGCCGACCGACCCCGCCCCGTTCACCCCGCGGAAGAGCTGGCCGCGGCGCTGAGGGAAACCCTCAGGCCGGCCGCCCACGCGCCGAAGGCTCACGACGTGCCACAGCCCGCCCCGCTCGCCAGGACCCGCCTCACCGCGGCCACGGCGGTGACCTCCGCCGCGCTGGTCGTGACGGCGGCCGCCGGGTACGCCCTCCTGGCGGCCTCCGGGGGACCGGCGGCCCCGGCACGAGCCAGCGCGGTCGTGCGTACGGCGCCGGCGTCCACCCTGCCGCTGCGGGTGCCGGACGTCGCGGTGACGATGACGGCCCGGGCCACCCCTGCGAGCAGCGCCGCGACGCCCACCGCCGCCCCGACCCGGCGGGCCGCGCATCCCCGGATGCCGTCGGCCGCCGAGCGGGACCGCGAGCTCGCCGCGGTGGCCGCCCGCAGCGGCGCGGGCGGCGCTGCGGTTCCCGGGGCGGCCCTCGCAGCCGGCGTCGCGGCCGCGGGCACGACCGTCGCCGCGGCACCGGCCCGCACCGGCACCGGCACCGGCACTGGCACCGGCACTGGCACCGGCACTGGGCCGGCCCCGGCCTCCTCCACCCGCTCGACCGACTTCGTCCTGAGCAGCTTCAACGTGCTGGGCGCCAGCCACACCCGCCACGGTGGCCGCGGCCGCGCGCCCGGCGTGGTCCGGATCCGGGGCACCGCCGAGCTGCTGGCCCGCCACGACGTGGACGTCGCCGGCTTCCAGGAGCTCCAGCACGAGCAGGCCCGGGCACTGCTCGCGGTCACCGGCGGCGGCTACGCGCTGTACCCGGGCGCCGGAGCCCGTGACAGCGACAACTCGATCGGCTGGCGCACGTCGCGGTTCGAGCTGGTCCGGGGCACGACGCTCTCGATCCCGTACTTCGACGGCCACCACCGGCAGATGCCCGTCGTGCTGCTGCGGGACCGGCTCTCCGGCCTCCAGGCGTGGTTCGGCAACTTCCACAACCCGGCCGAGACGTCGCGCTACCACCACCAGCAGCGGTGGCGGACGGAGGCGACGTACCTCGAGGCGGCCCTGGCCCGCCGGACCGCGGCGACCGGGGTGCCGCTGTTCGTCACCGGCGACATGAACGAGCGGGCGGACTACTTCTGTCGGTTCACCTCGGCAGCCCCTGGCATGGTCGCCGCCCGCGGCGGCAGCAACGGCCCCGGCGGCTGCCGGGCCGGGCGTCCCCGCGCCGTCGACTGGGTGCTCGGCTCGCGCGGGGTGGTGTTCAGCGGGTACGACGAGGACCGCAGCCACCTGGTCGACATCACCACCGACCACCCGGTCGTCTCCACCCGGGTCCACCTCGACAGCTCGACCTTCCCGCGCGCGCTCGGAGGCTGAGCCGGCACGTCTCCGCCGCGGTATCGTGGCGCGGTGAGGTGGACCCGAGGCCGGCTCGCGGGGCTCGCGGGTGTCGTGGTCCTCGCCATCCTCGTGGTCGTCGCGATCGGCGCCGACCGCGCGGCGCAGCCGTCGACCGCCCTGCGGTCCTCGCCGGAGTCCACCGCAGGGACGCCCTCCCCGCTGCCGTCGGCGTCGGGGACCGGGTCCGCGAGCGCCTCCCCGACGACGAGCGCCGCCGTGCGTCCCGGCCCCGTCCTGTCCGCCCGGCCCCGCCCCCGTGCGTCCGGCCGTGCGTCCGGCCGTGCGTCCGGCCGTGCGTCCGGCCGTGCGTCCGGCCGTGCGTCCGGCCGTGGGTCCGGCACCGCGACCGACCCGCACCCGACCCGGCCACCGGCCGTCCCACCCGCCGTCCCACCGGCCGTCCCACCGGCCGTCCCACCGGCCGTCGTGCCGGCCGACCCCCCGGTCGCCCTGGACTTCACGCTGGCCACCTTCAACGTGCTCGGCGCCAGCCACACCTCCCGGCGCGGCAACCATCCCGGCTTCGCGGTGGGTGCGGTGCGGGCGCGCCGGGCGGCGGCGCTGCTGGCCCACCACGGCGTCGACGTGGTCGGTCTCCAGGAGCTCCAGGGCAGCCAGCTGCGGGTCCTGCGCCGGCACACCGACCTGGCCTTCTACCCCGGCTCGGCGCTGGCCCCGCGGGACTCGGAGAACTCGGTGGCCTGGCGCCGTGACCGCTGGACGGCGGTGGAGCGGCACGTCGTGCGGATCCCGTACTTCGACGGCGGCCCGAGGGCGGTGCCGGTGGTCCGGCTGCGCAGCCGCAGCACCGGCCTCGAGGCCTGGTTCGTCAACGTCCACAACCCGGCCGAGACGCGCCGGTTCCACCACCAGCAGCGGTACCGGACGCGGGCGACGCTGATCGAGGCCCGGGTCGTGGACCGGCTGATGGACCGCACGCACCTGCCGGTGTTCCTCACCGGCGACATGAACGAGCGCGCGCCCTTCTTCTGCCGGCTCACCGCGCGGGCACCCATGGTCGCGGCCCGCGGCGGAAGCAACACCGGTCGCTGCCGGCCGGGCGCGCCGCGGGGCATCGACTGGATCTTCGGCTCCCAGGGCGTGCAGTTCAGCGGCTACCGCGAGGACGACAGCCACCGGGTCGACGTCACCAGCGACCACCCGCTCGTGACCGCGCGGGTGCGGATCATCGGTCAGCCGCGCGGCTGACCCGATCTCGGCATTGACCGTCGGGCCGGGACCCGACAGCGTGGAGGTCGACCGTCCCACCGCCGACCCCCGCGAGGTGCACCGTGCGCCCTGGCCGAAACGGTCCCCTCGAGACGCTCGCGCGCCTGCCGGCGGGACGCGTGTCGACCTGGCTCGTCCTGGCCTTCTGGGCGCTGGTGTTCCTCGCCGCGGTGTCCCCCGCCGGCAGGCTGACCGGGGCCCAGGAGAACGACGCGGTCACCTGGCTGCCGGGCGACGCCGAGTCGACGGCGGTGCTGCACGAGACGGCCGCCTTCGTCCCGAGCGACCTCGTGCCGGCCCTGCTGGTCTACGAGCGGCCCGGCGGGGTCACCCCGGCGGACACCGCGGCCGTGTCCGCGCAGGTGACCCGCCTGGCCGGCCTCGGCCACGTCGCCGGCCGGCCGGTGGGCCCGGTGCCGTCCCGCGACGGCGAGGCCCTGCAGGTCGTGGTCCAGGTCGACCCGGGCAGCGGCGGCTGGGCGTCGCTGGGGACGGCCGTCGACGACGTACGGGCGGTGGCCGCGGACGCACCGTCCGGCCTGTCGGTGCACGTGACCGGGCCCGCCGGCTACGCCGCCGACTCCTCCAAGGCGTTCGAGGGGATCGACGGCAAGCTGCTCTACTCCGCGGGCCTCGTCGTCATCGTGATCCTGCTGCTCACCTACCGCAGCCCGGTGCTCTGGCTGCTCCCGGTGCTGTCCGCCGTGGTGGCGCTGTTCGCCGCGGAGGCGGTGGTGTACCTGCTCGCGACCCGCGCCGACCTCACCGTCAACGCGCAGAGCGCGGGCATCCTGACGGTGCTGGTCTTCGGGGCGGGGACCGACTACGCCCTGCTGCTGGTCGCCCGCTACCGCGAGGAGCTGCGCCGGCACGAGAGCTGCCACGAGGCGATGGCGTTCGCCCTGCGCCGCTGCGGCACCGCGATCCTGGCCAGCGGCTCCACGGTGATCGCCGGGATGCTGTGCCTGCTGCTGGCCAGCCTCAACTCCACCAAGGGCCTGGGGCCGGTCGCGGCCGTCGGCGTGGTCGTGGCGCTGCTGGTGATGCTGACGCTGCTCCCCGCCCTGCTCGTCGTCTGCGGCCGCTGGGTGTTCTGGCCGCTGCGTCCGTCGTACGGGTCGGCGGACCACACGGAGACCGGGATCTGGGCGCGGGTGGGGCGGCGGATCGCCCGGCGGCCGCGCACCACCTGGGTGGTGACCGTGCTGCTGCTCGGTCTGGCGTCCCTGGGGACGCTGCAGCTCGACGCCGGCGGGCTGCGCAACCAGGACAGCTTCTACGGCACCCCGGACTCGGTCGTGGGCGAGCGCGTCCTGGCGCGGCACTTCCCGGCCGGGGCGGGCTCGCCCGTCGTGGTCGTGGCCGACGCGTCCCACGCCACGCAGGCGCGGACCGCGCTCCTCGACACCGAGGGCATCGACGCGGTGAGCAAGCCGGTGGTCAAGGACGGCCGGGCGTTCCTGCAGGGCACGCTGCACGACGCCGCCGACAGCCAGGCGGCCAAGGACACCGTCGACCGCACCCGCGAGGTCCTGCACGCCGTGCCCGGCGCTCACGCCCAGGTCGGCGGGGGCACGGCGATCGTGCTCGACACGCTGCGGGCCGCGTCCGCGGACAACAAGGTGATCATCCCGGTCGTGCTGCTCGTCGTGCTCCTCATCCTGATGCTGCTGCTGCGGGCGGTCGTCGCTCCGCTGGTCCTGGTCGCGACGGTCGTGCTCAGCTTCACCGCCGCCCTCGGGCTCAGCTCGCTGCTGTTCGTCCACGTGTTCGGCTTCGCCGGGGCGGACTCGTCGCTGCCGCTGTTCGTGTTCGTGTTCCTGGTCGCGCTCGGCATCGACTACAACATCTTCCTGATGACCCGGGTCCACGAGGAGGCCCGGACCGTCGGCACCCGGCGGGGCGCCCTCGTCGGGCTGGCTGCGACCGGCGGGGTGATCACCTCGGCCGGGCTGGTGCTCGCCGGCACCTTCGCCGTGCTCGCGACGCTGCCCGTCGTCACCTTCGCCGAGATCGGGGTCGCGGTCGCGCTGGGGGTGCTGCTGGACACCGTGGTCGTGCGCGCGGTGCTCGTCACCGCCCTCAACCTCGACATCGGCCGGCGGATGTGGTGGCCCAGCGCGATGGCGGCGGGCGAGGCCGAGCACTACCGGCCCCGGCACCGCGCGGACGTCCCGGTCGACGCCTCCGTGTGACGCCGGTCGGCCGCGTCGGCCGCGTCGGCCGCGTCGGCCGCGTCGGC
>JAICLD010000116.1 GCA_025927595.1 Nocardioidaceae bacterium
ACCAGGCGCAGTTCTACGTCTACGACTCGCTGCTGTCGGAGTACGCCGTCCTCGGGTTCGAGTACGGCTACTCCGTGGCGCGTCCCGACGCCCTGGTGCTGTGGGAGGCGCAGTTCGGCGACTTCGTCAACGGCGCCCAGATCGTCATCGACGAGTTCATCACCGCCAGCCACACCAAGTGGCGCCAGCAGTCCGGCGTGGTCCTGCTGCTGCCGCACGGCTACGAGGGCCAGGGACCCGACCACTCCTCCGCCCGGATCGAGCGGTTCCTGTCGATGGCCGCCGACGACGCCTTCGTCGTGGCGCAGCCCTCCACCCCGGCGAGCTACTTCCACCTGCTGCGCCGGCACTCGCTGGCCGAGGAGCACCGCCCGCTCATCGTCTTCACGCCGAAGTCGATGCTCAAGCGCAAGGAGGCGGCCTCCCAGCCGTCGGACTTCACCGAGGGCACGTTCCGGCCGGTGATCGGCGACGACGTCGTCGACAAGGACCAGGTCGAGACGCTGCTGCTGTGCAGCGGCCGGATCACCTGGGACCTGATGGTCGAGCGCAAGAAGCGCGAGGGCGACCAGCCGCGGACCGCGATCGTGCGGGTCGAGCAGCTCTACCCGCGACCGGTGGCCGAGCTCAAGGCCGAGCTCGCGTCGTACCCGAACCTCCAGGAGGTCCGGTGGGTCCAGGACGAGCCGGCGAACATGGGGCCCTGGCCGCACCTCGCGCTCAACCTCACCCCGCATCTCGACGGGATCCCGTTCTCCCGGGTCTCCCGGCCGGAGTCGTCGTCCCCCTCCGTGGGGCAGCACTCCCGGCACGTCGAGGAGCTGAAGACGATCATCGCCCAGGCGTTCGCGTGAGCGCGGGCCGGTAGACCGGACAGGCGGGAGCGTGTACTTCACCGACCGAGGGATCGAGGAGCTCGAGCAGCGACGGGGCGAGGAGGACGTCAGCCTCGCCTGGGTGGCCGACCGGCTCCGCGAGTTCGTCGACCTGCACCCCGACTTCGAGGTGCCCGTGGAGCGGCTGGCGACCTGGCTGGCGCGCCTCGACGACCCCGACGACGACTGACGACCGCCCGATTCGTCCGCGAGCTCCCCGCGCAGGACACCCGCCGGAGCACAGACGAATCGGGGGGGAAGGTCAGCGGGTGAAGACGACCTTGCCGAACAGGTCGCCGGAGGCCATCGCCGCGAACCCGTCGACGGCCTGCTCCATCGGCAGCACCCGGTCGACCAGCGGCCGGGTGGCGGTGACGTCGAGCAGCTCCATGAGGGCGGCCAGCTCGGTGCGGGTGCCCATCGTCGAGCCGATCACCCGCAGCTGCAGGAAGAACACCCGGGTCAGCTCGGCGTTGTCGGGGTTCGGGCCGCTGGTCGTGCCGGAGACCACCAGCGTGCCGCCCGGTCGCAGGGCCTTGACCGAGTGCGACCACGTCGCCCTGCCGACCGTCTCCATCACCGCGTCGACCCGGCGGGGCAGCCGGGCGTTGCTCTCGAACACCTCGTGCGCGCCGAGCTCGAGGGCCCGGGCCCGCTTGGCCTCGTCCCGGCTCGTCGCGAACACCCGGAGCCCGCTCGCGCGGGCGAGCGAGATCAGAGCGGTGGCGACGCCGCCACCGGCGCCCTGCACCAGCACGCTGTCCCCCGGCTTGAGGCCGCCCTGGGTGAACAGCATCCGGTAGGCGGTCAGCCACGCGGTGGGCAGGCAGGCGGCCTCCTCGAAGCTGAGCGAGGCGGGCTTGGGGACGACGTTGCGGCGCGGGACGACCACCTGGTCGGCGAAGGTCCCCTGGTGCTTCTCGCTGAGCAGGGACCGCTTCGGGTCGAGCGTCTCGTCGCCCGTCCACCCGGGGTCGCTGACCACCGCGTGCACCACGACCTCGTTGCCGTCCTCGTCGACCCCCGCGGCGTCGCAGCCGAGGGTCATCGGCAGCGCCTCCTCGCGCAGGCCGACGCCTTGCAGCGACCACAGGTCGTGGTGGTTCAGCGCGGCCGCCCGGACCCGGACCGTGGTCCACCCGTCGGGGGCGACGGGGTCCGGTCGCTCGCCGACCACAAGACCGGACAGGGGGTTCTCGGAGGAGAAGGACTCGGCGAACACGGCGAACATGCAGCCGACCCTAGTTCAGGCCGCTCGCCGGCGACCCGACGGGACGCGGAGCCGGCGCCGTCGCTGCGGCCAGAGCCGGGCCACGACCACGGCCAGCACGTCGCGGTCCGCGATCGCGCCGACCCGCCAGGAGTCGACGCCCTCCGCCGGGTTGTCCCGCTCGACCCACCAGCCGTCCCGCTGGCGCATCGTCACCCGCTTGACCGCCACCACGCCTCCGGGCAGGCGTACGACGGCGAGGTCGCCGGCCCGCGGCACCGCCCCGTGACGGACCAGCAGCCGGTCGCCGTCGTACAGCGTCGGCTGCATCGAGCGGCCGCGGACCACGGCCATCCCCCACGCGCGGGAGCGCATACCGGCCTCGTCGCTCGGGTAGTGGTCCCTGGTCATCGCCCCTCCCCGGCCCCTCCCGCGAACCCGGCCGGCCGGCCTCGACCGGCGCCCCACCGGCCGGTCCGGGCCCTCACCGGCCGGAGTAGTGTCACAGGCGCTGGGCCCGCCGGCCCACCGACGTCCGACCGACCACCCGACGAAAGGACCCGCATGTTCGCGCGTTTGTTCGCTCCGACCCTCGAAGTCCAGGCTCACTGCGACCTTCCCTGCGGCGTCTACGACCCCGCACAGGCCCGCATCGAGGCCGAGTCGATCAAGGCCATCATCGCCAAGGTCGCCGACAACGACGACCCCGACTTCCGCACCCGGGCGCTGATCATCAAGGAGCAGCGCGCGGAGCTCGTCAAGCACCACCTGTGGGTGCTGTGGACCGACTACTTCAAGCCGCCCCACTTCGAGAAGTTCCCCCAGCTGCACCAGCTGGTCAACGAGGCCACCAAGCTCGCCGGCGCGTCCGGCGTCAAGGGATCGCTCGACGCCCAGGTCGCCGACGAGCTGCTCGCCAAGATCGACGAGATCGCGCGGATCTTCGCCGAGACCAAGAAGTCCTGACGCTCGACTGACAGACTGGCGCCCCGACCGCGGGGCGATCGCAGCCGGGGCCGGGTGCGCAGCAGCGCTCCGGCCCCGGTGCACGTCCACCGACCGGCAGGCCCGGCAACCGAGAACTGCACACGAGGGGTATCAGCGAGTGGCAACCAACCGCCCGGACGTCGAGCTCCGGATCCCTGCGGACAGCGCCTACCTGGCCGTCCTGCGGACGGCGACGGCCGGTCTGGCCGCCCGACTGGACTTCACGCTCGACGACATCGAGGACCTGCGGATCGCGGTCGACGAGGCCTGCGCGATGGTGCTGCCCCAGGCCCGCGCCGACTCCGACCTGCGCTGCAGCTTCGAGCTGGACGACGCGCGGCTCACGGTCGCGGTGACCGCGGAGTGCGAGGACCCGCAGCCGCCGCAGCTGGACGGGTTCGCGTGGACGGTGCTGACCGCGCTCACCAACGAGGCGCGGGCAGAGGTGGACGGCGACCGCCTGACGGTCACCCTCGCCCGCGGTACAGCCGGCGCGGAGTAGGCGTGGTCGGGGGTCCCAGGACCAGCCGGAGCGACCTGAGCGCCGTTCGAGCCAGGAGCGCCGAGCTGTTCGCGGCCCTCTCCGACGGCGTCAGCAGCGACGCGGAGCGGACCCGCTGCCGCGAGGAGCTGGTGCGTCTGCACCTGCCCCTCGCGGAGCACTTCGCACGCCGGTTCCTCAACCGTGGCGAGCCGTTCGACGACCTGCTCCAGGTCGGCACGATCGGGCTGATCAAGGCCGTGGACCGGTTCGACCCGCACCGGGGCGTCGAGTTCTCCACCTACGCCACCCCCACCATCGTCGGTGAGATCAAGCGGCACTTCCGCGACCGCGGATGGGCGATCCGGGTGCCGCGCCGGCTGCAGGAGCTGCGGCTGTCGATCACCACGGCGACCGCGGACCTCAGCCAGCAGCTGGGCCGCTCCCCCACGGTCTCCGAGCTGGCACGCCGGCTCGAGGTCTCCGACGAGGAGGTGATCGAGGGCCTGGAGTCCTCCAACGCCTACTCGACGCTGTCGCTGGACGCTCCCGACTCCGGCGACGACGGCATGCTGTCCATGATCGACGTGATCGGCGGGGACGACGAGGGCCTCGAGCACGTCGAGAACCGCGAGACGATCAAGCCCCTGCTCGAGGCCCTCGACCCTCGCGAGAAGCACATCTTGACCCTGCGGTTCTTCCGCGGGATGACCCAGTCCCAGATCGCCTCCGAGATCGGCATCTCCCAGATGCACGTCTCGCGGCTGCTCGCCCGGACTTTGCTGCGGCTGCGCGAGTCCCTCGACGAGGCTCCCTCACGCTGACCGGCGGACCCCTCCCGCGCCGCCGTCTCCCCCGTCTGTCCCGTCCTCCTGGTCCGGGTCGGGTCCGAGCGCTGCCATCGAGGCCGGATGGAAGATCCCCCCCAGGGCAGCCAGTCCGACCACCCCCAGCACGGCCGAGACGACCGTCGTGCCCGACGAGCCGCCACGGAAGCTCCAGGCCAGACCCAGCACGATCAGCTCCGTGAGCACGACCGGTGCCCGCACCCAGGACCGCAGGCGCAGCAGCCCCCATCCCGCCAGCACGAGCGCGCCTCCACCGACCAGGAAGAACACCGCCGTCGTGGCACCCATGGCGGCCCGGGGGGCGGAGAGCGCGAGCAGCTCCGCGACGCCGTACGCCGCCAGGGCGAGACCCTCCAAGGCGACCAGGACGGCCGTCACCCGCAGCGGGACGGGTGCCGCGCGGGAGGACGTCGGGTCGGCGCTGGTCACGGGGCCCGATGGTACGCACCGGCGGGCGGCAGGATCGGCTCCGGCCCCCGTCGGTCCTGGGAATGTGGTCGCCGAGCCGATACAGTCGGGCGCTGTGACCAAGGTGACGACGATTCAGGCTTGATCCCCGGTCGGTTCGGCGCCACGCTTGGTCACAGGTCGACGGGCCGGTCTTCGCACCGGTTCCCGAGGCCTTTCCCCGGCGCCCAGCCCCCGACCCCGGTCTGGCCCGGACCCCGTGTGTCGCCGCCCACCAGGACCGGCGCCCATGATTCGTTTCGACGTGACCGGGTACACCCGGACCACCATCGCACCACTGAGAAGGAGTCGTCCGTCATGGATTGGCGCCACCGCTCTGCATGCCTCGACGAGGACCCGGAGCTGTTCTTCCCGATCGGCAACACCGGTCCGGCCATCCTCCAGATCGAGGAGGCCAAGCAGGTGTGCCGCCGCTGCGACGTGCGCGAGCAGTGCCTCGCGTGGGCGCTCGAGGCCGGGCAGGACCACGGTGTCTGGGGTGGGCTCAGCGAGGACGAGCGTCGTGCCCTCAAGCGGCGCAACGCCCGCGCCAAGGTGCGGACCGCCTGACCGACGGACTGACGGACTGCCGCCTGAGCAGGTGACGTCCTGTGCACGTGACCGGGTCAGGCCGTCTCCAGCGGCACGTCAAGGAGCACCCGCGTGCCACCACCGGCGCCCGCCTCGATCCGCAGCGCACCCCCGAGCTCGGACTCCACCAGGGTCCGCACGATGGACAGGCCCAGCCCCGCGGACCCCTCGGGGTCGAAGCCGGGTGGCAGGCCCGTGCCGTCGTCGGTGACGGCGACCAGCAGCCGGCCCTGCCGGTGCCGGGCGCCGAGGACGACCCGGCCGTGGACCCCCTCGGGACCGTAGCCGTGCTCCGCGGCGTTCTGGAGCAGCTCGGTCAGCACCATCGCCAGCGGCGTGGCCATCTCGGCCGGCAGCGTCCCGAAGCTGCCCTCCCGCACCGAGGTGACCCTGCCGTCGTGTGAGGTCACCTCGGCGACGGTCACGAGCAGCCGGTCCGCCACGTCGTCGAAGTCGAGCCGGTCGTCGAAGGCCTGGCTGAGCGTCTCGTGCACCGTGGCGATCGAGCCCACCCGGCGCACCGCCTCCTCCAGTGCCTCACGGCCCGACGGCGAGTCCAGCCGCCGCGCCTGGAGCCGCAGCAGCGCGGCCACGGTCTGCAGGTTGTTCTTCACCCGGTGGTGGATCTCGCGGATCGTGGCGTCCTTGGTGAGCAGCTCGCGGTCGCGCCGACGCAGGTCGGTGACGTCACGGACGAGGACCAGGGCCCCGATCCGGCTGCCCTGGGGGCGCAGCGGGATCGCTCGCAGGACCAGCACGGTGTCGCTGCCGATCTCGGTGTCGCGCGGCACCTCGCCGCCGAGCACCGCGCTCAGCGTCTCCTCGTCGGGCCGCCGCGCCGGCGGCACCAGGTCTCGCGTGGTCTGGGCGAGGTCGAGCCCGGTCAGGTCGCTGGACAGGCCCAACCGCCGGTAGACCGACAGCGCGTTCGGACTGGCATAGACCACCCGGCCCGCCGCGTCGACCCGCAGGAACCCGTCCCCGACCCGCGGCGAGTCGGCGTGGTCCGACCGCTCCCCCGGGAACGGGAAGTGACCGCCCGCGATCATCCGGGTGAGGTCGGTCGCGGTCTCCAGGTAGGCCAGCTCCAGCCGGCTGGGGGTGCGCACGCCCAGCAGGTTCGTGTGCCGGCCCACCACGGCGAGGATCCGGTCCCGGCGCCGGACCGGGATCGCCTCGGCGCGCACCGGGATGTCCTGGCGCCACTCCGGGTCGCCCTCCCGGGCCACCCGCTGCTCGCCCCAGGCCGCGTCGAGCAGCGGCCGGCGACCGGCCGGCACGAACGCACCCACGAGGTCGTCGACGAACGCGGTCGGGCCGGTGGTCGGCCGGATCTGCGCCGCCGCCCAGAACCCGTGGCCGTCCCGGTCGGGGAGCCACAGCACCAGGTCCGCGAACGAGAGGTCGGCGATCACCTGCCAGTCCGCGACCAGCGCCTGCAGCCAGTCCAGGTCCCCGTCGCCGAGGTGGGTGTGGGCCCGCACGAGCTCCGGCAGCGTGGGCACGGGTCCAGCATAGGAACCGGGTGCCCGGGCCACGCCCGACGGCGCGCTGGGTTGGTGCCGCGCCCGCAGGTGACTAGCCTCACGTCCCGGACACCACCTACTCGCGGACGGGAAGGCAGGGCGGTCGGCATGGCAGAGCACGACACGACATCCGGGACGGGGGCGTGGGTCGCCGTGGCGGTGCTGCTCGGCATCGGCATCGTCGGGCCGCTGCTGGTCTTCGTCTACGACTCCGAGACCCCGACGCTGCTGGGGTTCCCGTTCTACTACTGGTTCCAGTTCCTGATGATCCCGATCGTGTCCGTGCTCACCTACGCGGCGTTCCGGATCGCCCAGGGCGCCACCCGGCGCGAGCGCCGGGCGCGCGGCCTGGGTCCCGAGGCCGGCAAGGAGGACCGTCGGTGAGCGGCGTGCACGGCGTCGAGCTCGGCGTCTTCGTCTTCTTCTTCCTGCTGGTCACCGTCATGGGCTTCGTCGCGGCCCGCTGGCGGCGCGGCGAGCACCTCGACAGCCTCGACGAGTGGGGGCTGGGCGGCCGCAGCTTCGGCACCTTCGTCTCGTGGTTCCTCATCGGCGGGGACATCTACACGGCCTACACGTTCGTCGCCGTCCCGGCCCTGCTGTACGCCGGCAACATGATCGGCTTCTTCGCGGTGCCGTACACGATCATCCTGTACCCGATCATCTTCGTGTTCCTGCCGCGCCTGTGGTCCGTCTCGCACCGGCACGGGTACGTCACCCCGGCCGACTTCATCCGGGGCCGGTTCGGGTCCAAGGGCCTCGCACTCGCCGTCGCGGTCACCGGGGTCCTGGCGACCATGCCGTACATCGCGCTCCAGCTCGTCGGCATCCAGGTGGTGCTGGAGGTGATGGGGATCGGCAACGGGAGCGACTCGTGGTTCGTCAAGGACCTGCCGCTGCTCATCGCGTTCGCGGTCCTCGCCGCCTACACCTACTCCTCGGGCCTGCGGGCGCCGGCCCTGATCGCGTTCGTCAAGGACACGCTCATCTACATCGTGATCATCGTGGCCGTGATCTACCTCCCCACGAAGCTCGGCGGCTGGGACGGGATCTTCGCCGCCGCCAAGACCTCCTTCGGCCACGCCAACGACGCCGCGGTCGCGGCCGGCAAGCCGCCGAGCGCGGGGATCATCCCGGCGCAGCCGCTGCACTGGGCCTACGTCTCGCTCGCCCTCGGCTCGGCGCTGGCACTGTTCATGTACCCGCACTCGCTGACCGGTGTCCTCGCGTCGAAGAACCGGTCGGTGATCCGCCGCAACGCCTCGCTGCTCCCGGCGTACTCCTTCCTGCTCGGCCTGCTGGCGCTGCTCGGGTTCGCGGCCGTCGCCGCAGGGGTCAAGACCGACAACGCCCAGCTGGCGGTGCCGCTGATGTTCCGGGCGATGTTCCCCGACTGGTTCGCCGGCGTGGCCTTCGCCGCCATCGCGATCGGCGCGCTGGTGCCGGCGGCGATCATGTCGATCGCGGCCGCGAACCTGTGGACCCGCAACGTCTACAAGGCCTTCATCAACCCCACCGCGACACCGAAGCAGGAGGCGCGGCAGAGCAAGCTGATCTCGCTGGTGGTGAAGTTCGGTGCGCTGATCTTCGTCGTCGCGCTGCCGAACGAGTTCGCGATCAACCTGCAGCTGCTGGGCGGCGTGTGGATCCTGCAGACGCTCCCCGCGCTCGTCGGCGGGCTCTACACGCGCTGGTTCCACCGCTACGCGCTCCTCGCCGGCTGGGCGGTCGGCATGGTGTACGGCACCTGGGTCGCCTACATCCAGCCGAGCGCGGCCGACCCGCACGCCCACTTCGGCAGCTCGCTCGCCGTGGTCCCGCTGACCGACACCAAGGGCTACATCGCGCTGACCGCGTTCGTCCTCAACATGGTGGTGGTCGTCCTCGCCACGCTGGCGATGCGGGCGCTCAAGGTCTCCGAGGGCGTCGACGAGACCCGGCCGGACGACTACCACGCCGACGCCGGCGACCCCGGCGTCCACGAGGTGCCCCTGGAGGAGCCGGGCACGGCCCCGGCGACCGGCTGACCCGACCGACCGACCCGACCGACCGACCCGACCGACCGACCCGACCGACCGACCCGACCGGCCGACCCGACCGGCCGACCGTGCGGCCGACCCGACCGGCCGACCCGACCGGCCGACCCGACCGGCCGACCTTCCGGCTAACCTCACCGGCATGAGCGATCCTGCGGCTCCCGGACGTCCCCGCACCGGCACCGGGACGGGAGTGGACGGGCACGGCGGCGAGCACGCGCTCGCCGCAGCCGTCGCCCACGGGGTGGACACCGTGTTCACGCTGTCGGGCGCCCACGTCTTCCCCCTGTACGACGCCGCGGTGCATGCCGA
>JAICLD010000092.1 GCA_025927595.1 Nocardioidaceae bacterium
AGCCCCGTAGACGACCTCGGGGTCGCCCGTGCGCGCGGCGCGGTCGGTGTCCAGGCGCGCGAACCCGAGGTCCCGGATCCCTCCCGTGCCGGCACCCGTGCCGGCACCGGCGTCGGGGGTCGCCTGGTCGCTCATGAGGCCGAACCTATCCCGACGCCTGCCGTGCGTAGGCTGGCCCCCGTGCCCGGAGTGCCCCCTGCCCGCTACGCCTACCTCGGCCCCGAGGGCACCTTCACCGAGCAGGCGCTGCGCACCCTCCCCGCCGCGGCGAGGGCGGACCTCCAGCCCTGCGCGACGGTCACGCTCGCCCTCGACGCCGTCCGTGGCGGCGAGGCGGACGGTGCCGTCGTCCCGATCGAGAACTCCGTCGAGGGCTCCGTGCCGGTGACCCTCGACGAGCTCGCGACCGGTGAGCCGTTGATGATCACGCGCGAGATGACGGTGCCGATCGCGTTCAGCCTGCTGGCCCGCCACGGCGTCCGCCTCGACGACGTACGACGGGTGGCGACCCACCCGCACGCGGCCGCGCAGACCCGCCGCTGGTGCGCGCTGCACCTGCCGCGGGCCGAGGTGCTCCACACGACCTCGACGGCCCACGCGGCCGCCGTGCTGACCGACACCGCGCCGGCCTGGGACGCGGCGATCTCCGCACCCGTCGCCGCCGACCACTACCGGCTGTCCACCCTCGCGACCGGCATCGGGGACAACGCCGGCGCCCTGACCCGGTTCGTGCTCGTCTCCCGGCCCGGGCCGCCCCCGCCGCCCACAGGCCGGGACAAGACCTCGATCGTCGCGTTCATGCGCGAGGACCACCCGGGCGCGCTGCTGGAGATCCTCGAGCAGCTGACGATGCGCGGGGTCAACATGACCCGCATCGAGTCCCGCCCCACCGGGGCCGCGCTCGGCAACTACTGCTTCTCCCTCGACGTCGAGGGCCACGTCGACGACGCCCGGGTCGGCGAGGCGCTGATGGGCCTGCGACGGGTCTGCGCCGACGTGCGGTTCCTCGGCTCCTACGAGCGCCACGACGGGGTCGCGCCGGTGATCCGTGCGGGTACCTCGGACCGGGAGTTCGCGGACGCCACCGCGTGGCTCGCGCGCCTGCGCGACGGTGCCTGAGCGGTTCTCTACGCTCGGCCCTGATGAACGACTCGCTGGTCCTGTCGCTGCTGGTGCTGCTGCTCGCGCTGAGCTGCGCCGCCCTCGCCGTCGGGCTGGTCGCGCTGCGGCGTACGACGGCCGGCGCCCGCCGGAGCTCCCGGCGCGACCCGGCGACGGTGCCGGCCGACCTGGCCGGCCTGCGGGCGGAGGTGCAGGCGCTGCGCGGGGAGGTGTCGGGTGCGCTGCGGCACCTCGCCGTCGTGCGCTACGACGCGTTCGGAGACATGGGCGGCCGGCTCTCCTGGTCGCTGGCGCTGCTCGACGACGCCGGCGACGGCGTGGTGCTCACCTCGATCCACGGGCGCAGCGAGGCGCGGACCTACGCCAAGGGTGTCTCCTCGTGGGCGTGCGAGCAGGCCACCTCTCCGGAGGAGGACGAGGCGATCGGCACGGCCCGCGCCGGCGCGGCCTGATCGCCCCTGTCGGCGAACCGGCTACCCGGCGCCGGGCGCGGTGCGGCTGCCGCAGGGACCGCCGGCGCGGACGTCGAGCGTGCGCGCCCCGGGGTCGAGGACGACGGTGGCCAGCGTCCGGTGCCACAGCAGCGGGTCGGCGTCGCCGAACCCGTGCCGGCAGACCCCGCCGCGCGGGTCGTGGTGCCGCATCGCCGCCAGCACCTCCTCCGGTCCTCGGGGCGCGCGACCGGTCAGCTGGGCGAGCAGGTGCTCGCGGCGGACCTCCGTGCTCACCCCGAGGGTCGCCGCCAGGCACCCGTCGCGGCCCTCCTGCGACAGGAAGTGGTTGGTGCGCACGAGCAGCCCGTCCTCGTCCGGTTCGACCACGCCGGGACCGCCGGGGAACAGCTCGACCGAGGCGGCCCCGCCGCGGTCGTCGACGAAGGTCAGCGACGTGGACGCCGACGTCGTGACCGAGCGGGCCGACCGCACGGCGTCCTCGACGGACCCGGCCTCGTCGAGGACCGCCCGGCTCAGCAGGTGCACCGGGTAGCCGATCTCTCCCCGAGCGACGGCGGCGGCGTCGCCACGGTGGTGCAGCATGTTGAGCAGGACCCCGACGCCCCGGTCGTTGACGCCGATCTTGGCCAGCATCCCGAACTCCGTGACGGTGCGGACCACCCTCCCGTCCGGGTGCGGCACCGTCCAGGTGAGCCAGCCGTCGCCCATCGCGTCGTACCAGTCCCACGTCTGCACCGCTACGGGCGGACCGGCGGGCGGCAGCGACACGACCGTCGAGCACTCGCCGGGGCCGCCGGGACGGGCGGCGACGAGGATCTCGGTGCGGGCGTTGACCGCGGCGACGTCGCGCGCCGGCAGCCCGGCCCCCTCGGCGATGCCGGCGATCTCGGCGGCGTGGTCGGGCGCCAGCCGGACGATGCTCGCCCAGGCGCGCTCGGCCCACAGGTCGACGTCGAACGGGCCGTCGGCGAGCGCCGCGAACAGCCGCCGGTACGTCGAGACGGTCCGCCCGACCTCGCCGCGGAACCGCCGGCCGAGCTCGACGCCACGCTCGTGCGGCGGCAGCACGGACGAGGTGAAGTGCGTGCTCATCGGGTCCACGCTAGCGAAGGCCAGGCGGCTGGCTCAGCGCGGGACGCGGACCAGCAGCTTGCCGTGCACGCACTCGGCCCGCAGCTCGCGCCCGGGGCCGATCGGGTCGCCGTCGAGCTGGCGCGGGGTGTCGGCGTGCGCGCGGACGGAGACGGTCCGCCCGGTCATCCGGTTCAGCAGGTCGTCGGTGCGGGAGTCCTTGCGGAGGACGCGCACGGCGAGCGGGATCCAGCTCAGGAAGCGCCGCGGGTGCAGGATCACCACGTCGAGGACGCCGTCGTCGATGGCGGCGTCGGGCAGCAGCGGCATGCCGGCCTGGAGGTAGCCGACGTTGCCGATCAGCACCGTGCGGGCCCGGTGCCGGGTCCACTCGCCCTCGTCGATGCGCAGGTCGACCCGCCAGGCCGGGAACATGATGTTCCGGACGCCGGAGACGACGTAGGCGAGCCACCCGACCCGGGCCTTGATCAGCTCGTTCGCGCCCTCCATGACCGCCGCGTCGAAGCCCATCCCGGCCATCACCATGAAGTGCTCGTCGTCGCCGAGGCCGTCCCCGGACACCCGGACCAGGTCGATCGCGCGGTCCTGGCCGTTGAGGGCCACGTCGACGGCCGCCTGGAGGAAGAGCGGGATCCCGAGGTTGCGCGCCAGCAGGTTGCCGGTCCCGGCGGGCACCACGCCGACGGCGACCCCGGTTCCGGCGAGCTCGGCGCACACGGTGCGGACGGTGCCGTCGCCTCCGCAGACCAGCACCAGCCCGGCGCCGGCGATCGCGGCCCGCTCGGCCATGGACCGGCCCGGGTCCTCGACCGTGGTCTCGTACCACGTCGGCGGGGACCAGCCGGCCTCCGCGGCGGCCCGCTCGACCATGGCCCGGAAGGCCGCCGCGTCGTCGACCTTGACGGGGTTGAGCACCACGGCGAGCTGCCGGCTGGTCGGCACCGGTGTCCGCAGCGCGGAGCGGCGCCGGGTCCTCGGCGCGGGGTCGTAGGCGGCGATGCCGAGCGTGGTCCAGAAGCCGCCGACCGCGAAGCCGGCGACCACGTCGGACGGGTTGTGCACCCCGAGGAAGACCCGGTCGGCGCCCACCAGCAGGGCCAGGCCGAGCGCGACGACGTACAGCAGGCGGCGGGCGCCGCGGCGCCGGACCAGCAGCCGGGCCAGCACGATCACCACCCCGGCGGCCGCGGCGATGCCGGTGGCGTGGCCGGAGGGGAAGGAGTAGCTGCTCAGGGTGTGCACGGGGTCGGGCCACACCGGCCGGTGCCGGTGCAGGACCCCCTTGAGGTACCAGGTGGTCAGGGACGCCAGCAGCATCACGCCGACCGTCCAGCACGCCGCCCGCACGTGCCGCCGCAGGGCCAGCAGCCCGGCCGTGACGAGGGTGTAGAGCGACATCGGCAGGGTCCCGAAGGCGACCTCCACCGCGATCAGCACGTGCTGGGCGGCGACGGTGCGGTAGGTCCAGCCCTGCGGTCCGGACTCCAGTGAGCCGTCCACGGCGTCGAGGCCGCGCACGTCGGTCTTGTAGAGGACCAGGAGGACCACGAAGAGCAGCAGGAAGGCCCCGGCCGCGCCCAGCATCCGGGTGCGGGAGAAGCGGTTCGACACAGGGCTCCCGGATGGTCGGTCGGGCAGGGAGGTCGCGCGCGGTCGCGGGGCGACGGGCGTCGTCGCAGTCAGTATGACGACCGGGCGGGGCGTCCCGGCGGTGGGGAGCCGGCTCCGGCTCGCCGATAGGCTGACCGGCGTGATCGACCCGAGGCTGCTCCGCGACGACCCCGACCGACTCCGGGCCGCGCAGGCCAAGCGCGGCCTGTCCGCCGACGTCGTCGACGAGGCGCAGGCCGCCGACGAGCGGCGCCGGTCGGCGATCGTCGAGTTCGAGCGGCTCCGGGGCGAGCAGAAGGGGCTGGGCCGGCAGATCTCCCGGGCCACCGGCGAGGAGCGCCAGGCGCTGCTCGACCGGACGAAGACGCTGGCCGCGGAGGTCAGGACGGCCGAGTCGGCGCAGGCGGAGGCGGAGGCCGCCTACCGCGCCTGCCTGATGAGGATCCCGAACCCGGCCGCCGAGGCGGCGCCCGCAGGAGGCGAGGACGACTACGTCGTGCTGGAGGAGGTCGGCACGCCCGCGACGTTCGACTTCGAGCCCCGCGACCACGTCGAGCTCGGCCGCATGCTCGGCGCGATCGACATCGACCGCGGTGCCAAGGTGTCCGGTGCGCGGTTCTACTACCTGACCGGCGTGGGCGCCGACCTCGAGCTCGCCCTCGTCACGATGGCGATGGACCAGGCCCGGGCCGCCGGGTTCACCCCGATGATCCCGCCGACGCTGGTCAAGCCGCGGGCGATGGAGGGCACCGGCTTCCTCGGGCAGGCCGCCGACGACGTCTACCGGGTGGAGGGCGAGGACCTGTACCTCGTCGGGACCTCGGAGGTGCCGCTGGCGGCGTACCACTCCGACGAGATCCTGGACGCGAGGACGCTGCCCCGCCGGTACGCCGCGTTCAGCCCCTGCTTCCGCAAGGAGGCCGGCTCCTACGGCAAGGACACCCGCGGCATCATCCGGGTGCACTGGTTCGACAAGGTCGAGATGTTCTCCTACACGACGCTGGAGGAGTCCGAGGCCGAGCACCAGTGGCTGCTCGGCCAGGAGAGGGCCTGGCTCGACAAGCTGGAGCTGGCCTACCGGGTGATCGACACCGCGGCCGGCGACCTGGGCCTGTCCGCGCAGCGCAAGTTCGACTGCGAGGCGTGGATCCCGACCCAGGGCAGGTACCGCGAGCTGACGTCGACGTCGAACTGCACCGACTTCCAGGCCCGCCGGCTCGACATCCGCGGACGCTTCCCCGACGGCGTCGGCGTCCAGCCGCTGGCCACCCTCAACGGCACGCTGGTGGCCATCCCGCGCACGATCGTGGCGATCCTCGAGACCCACCAGCAGGCCGACGGCTCGGTCCGGGTCCCGTCCGCCCTGCAGCCCTACCTGCAGGGCCGCGAGGTCCTGGAGCCGGTCGTTGGCTGACGGACCGCGGCTGCTCGCGCTGGACATCGACGGCACCCTGCTCACCAACTCCCCTGCCACCGGCCAGGTGGAGGAGGCGATCCGCCCGGTGGTCCGGGACGCGGTCCGGCGCGCGTACGACGCCGGCGTGCACGTCGTGCTCGCCACCGGCCGCTCCACGTTCTCGGTCACGCCGATCTGGGACCAGCTGGGCCTGCCCGGGGATGGGGCGAGCTGCCTGTCGGTGGCCAGCAACGGCGCGGTGACCTTCTCCTACCCCCCGGTCGAGGTCCGGTCGACGGTCACGTTCGACGCGGCCGAGGTGGTCCGGCTGCTGCTCGAGCACGTGCCGCAGGCGGCCGTGGCCGTCGAGGAGATCGGCGTCGGCTACCGGCTCAACCGCCCGTTCCCCGACGGCGAGATCACCGGCGCGATGCGGCTGCAGAGCGTCGAGGAGCTGGTCGCCGAGCCGGTCACCCGGGTCATCATCCGCGACCCGCACTCGTCGGAGGAGGAGTTCCTGGCGCTGGCCGGGAGGCTGGGCCTGCAGGGCACCAACTACTTCATCGGCTGGACCGCCTGGCTCGACATCGCACCGGAGGGCGTGTCCAAGGCCTCGGCGCTGGAGGACGTGGCCCGGGAGCTCGGGATCGCGCAGGCGGACGTGCTCGCGCTCGGCGACGGCCGCAACGACCTGGAGATGCTGCGCTGGGCGGGCCGGGGCGTGGCGATGGGGCAGGCGCCGCTCGAGGTCCAGGACGCCGCCGACGACGTCACCGAGACGGTCGAGAACGACGGAGTCGCCCTCGAGCTCGGCCGCTGGTTCCCGGCGTGATCCGGCTGGTCGCGACCGACCTCGACGGGACGCTGCTGCACTCCGACGGCACGGTCACCGAGCGGACCCGAAGGGTGCTGACCGCCGTGGAGGCGCTCGGCGTCACCGTCGTCTTCGTGACCGGGCGGCCGGTCCGGTGGATGCAGGACCTGTGGGAGCACGTCGGCGGCCACGGCCTGGCGATCTGCTCCAACGGCGGCATCGTGTACGACGTCCACGCGCGCGCCGTGCGTGAGGCGCGCCCGATCCCGCTGCCGGTGGCGCTGGAGGTCGCGGACGTGCTGCGGACGGGGCTGCCGGGCACGACGTTCGCCGCCGAGCGGACCGACGGCTTCGCGATGGAGCCCGGCTTCCTGGCGCGCGAGCCCGTGCCCGACGACATCGAGGTCGGCCGGCTGGCCGACGTCGTCGCCGCCGACACCGTCAAGCTGCTGGCCCGGCACGAGGAGCTGCCGCCGGAGCGGTTCTGGGAGCGCACCGAGTCGCTGGTCGGCCACCTCGTCACGACGACGTGGTCCTCGGTCGGCGCGCTGGTCGAGATCAGCGCCGCCGGGGTCACGAAGGCGTCGACGCTGGCGCTGCTGTGCGAGGAGCTCGCGGTCGCCGCCGAGGAGGTGCTGGCCTTCGGCGACATGCCCAACGACCTGGCCATGCTGGAGTGGGCCGGCACGTCGTACGCCATGGCCAACGCGCACTCCTCGGTGCTGGACCTCGCCGAGCGGACCGCTCCCGACCACGACGAGGACGGGGTCGCGGCCGTCCTCGAGGAGCTCTTCGGCCTCGCCCCGCCGTCGCGGCACGGCTGAGCGGCCTCGTCGCTCCCGGGGCGCGCCCCCTTCCCCAAGAGGGCATTCCGCGCAAGACTCGGCCTTCCAGGCGGGTGTGACACGCGCCACGGGTGAGCCAGGAGGTCCGGAGTGGCAGCACAGGATGCGGTCGGGTCGGCACGGGAGGCGCTGACCACCCTCGCGGCGACGGTGCTGCGGATCCGTCAGGAGTACGGCGACACGATCGGCGTCCGACGGCTCACCTCCGACGTGGACCGGCTCGCCGAGGCGCTGGACCACCTCGGGGACCCGCGACCCGGCCACCGAGCGGGGGTCAGCGCCGACGAGATCGTGGTGATCCCGGACGACCCCTACGACGAGAGCATGTGGCAGGACGCCCAGTCCGAGACCCAGCACGCCCAGTGAGCCGGCAGTGACGCAGAGCGGCGTCCGGAGCCCGGGCCGGGCGGACATCGGCGCCCGCACCCTGCGGCGCGACCCGTGGTGGCGGACCCCGCTCGCCTACGGGCTGACGCTGGCCGTCGTCGGCCTCTACCTGCTCTACGCGGTGTTCGTGAACCGCGACTACTACTGGGAGCCGTACATCTCCCCGATGTACTCGCCGTGCGTGACCGGCAACTGCGTCGCCGGCAGCGGCTGGGGCTGGTTCCCGAGCATCAGCCCGGTCACCCCGGCGCTGGTCATCATCGTCTTCCCCGCGGGCCTGCGGGCGACCTGCTACTACTACCGCAAGGCCTACTACCGGTCGTTCTTCCTGTCCCCGCCGGCCTGCGCGGTGCCCGAGCCGCGCGCGCACTACCGCGGTGAGAGCCGGTTCCCGATGGTGGTGCAGAACATCCACCGCTACTTCTTCTACATCACGCTCGTCTTCAACTGCATCCTCACCTACGACGCCGTCATCGCCTTCCGCGACCACCAGGGGAGCTGGGGGCACATGGGGCTGGGCACGCTGGTGCTGCTCGTCAACGCGGTCCTGCTGTGGCTCTACAACCTGTCCTGCCACTCCTGCCGGCACGTCGTCGGCGGCCGGTTGCGGCACTTCTCCAAGCACCCGGTGCGCTACTGGATGTGGAGCCAGGCGACCCGGCTCAACGCCCGGCACGCCCAGATCGCGTGGGCCTCGCTGGTCTTCGTCTCGCTCACCGACCTGTACGTCCGGCTGGTGGCCAGCGGGACGATCCACGACCTGAGGTTCTTCTAGATGGCTTCGACAGGCTCAACCAGCGGAAGTGACGGCCGGCACCCGATGACCGGCAACCGGATGGACTCACGCGACGCCGCACCGCACTCCTGGGGCGAGTTCGAGCGCCACGAGTACGACGTCGTGGTGATCGGTGCCGGCGGGGCGGGGCTGCGCGCCGCGGTCGCCGCCCACGACGCCGGCGCCCGGGTCGCGGTCGTCTGCAAGTCCCTGCTGGGCAAGGCGCACACGGTCATGGCCGAGGGTGGCATCGCGGCCTCGATGGGCAACCTGTACCCCGACGACAGCTGGCGCGTGCACTTCCGCGACACGATGCGCGGCGGCAAGATGCTCAACAACTGGCGGATGGCGCAGCTGCACGCCCAGGAGGCCCCCGAGCGGGTGCTCGAGCTGGAGGACTGGGGCGCGCTGTTCGACCGCACCCCCGACGGCCTGATCTCCCAGCGGGACTTCGGCGGCCACCGCTACGCGCGGCTCGCCCACGTCGGGGACCGCACCGGCCTGGAGATGATCCGCACGCTCCAGCAGCACGCCGTCGCGCTGGGGATCGACGTGTTCATGGAGTGCACGGTCACCGAGATCTTCAAGGACCCCGACGGCACCGGCGACGGGCGGGTCTCCGGCGCGTTCGCGTACTGGCGCGAGACCGGCCGGTTCGTCGTCTTCGAGGCACCGTCGGTCGTGCTGGCCACGGGCGGGATCGGCAAGTCCTACCAGGTGACCTCGAACTCGTGGGAGTACACCGGCGACGGCCATGCCCTCGCGATGAAGACCGGCGCCTCGCTGATCAACATGGAGTTCGTGCAGTTCCACCCGACCGGGATGGTGTGGCCGCCGTCGGTGAAGGGCCTCCTGGTCACCGAGTCGGTGCGGGGCGACGGCGGCGCGCTGCGCAACTCCGAGGGCGAGCGGTTCATGTTCGACTACATCCCGGAGTACTTCAAGGCGGAGACCGCGGACACCGTCGAGGAGGCCGAGGGCTGGTACGCCGACAAGAAGAACAACCGCCGTCCGCCCGAGCTGCTGCCGCGCGACGAGGTCGCGCGCGCGATCAACTCCGAGATCAAGGCCGGCCGCGGGTCACCGCACGGTGGCGTCTACCTCGACATCGCCAGCCGTCGCGACGCCGAGTTCATCAAGCGGCGGCTGCCGTCGATGTACCACCAGTTCAAGGAGCTCGCGGACGTCGACATCACCAAGGAGCCGATGGAGGTCGGACCCACCTGCCACTACGTGATGGGCGGTGTGGAGGTCGACGCCGACTCCGAGGAGAGCATCGTCAGCGGCCTGTACGCCGCCGGGGAGGTCGCGGGCGGCATGCACGGCTCCAACCGGCTCGGCGGCAACTCCCTGTCGGACCTGCTGGTGTTCGGGCGCCGCGCCGGCCACCATGCGGCCTACTACGCCCAGCGGGTGCACGACCGGCGGCCCGCCGTCGCCGAGGCGGACGTGCGGACCGCGGCCGAGCGGGCGCTCGCGCCGTTCGAGATCGAGCACGGGGGGGAGAACCCCTACACGATCCAGAAGGACCTGCAGGACGTCATGCAGCGGCTGGTGGGGATCATCCGCACCGCCGACGAGCTCGAGGAGGCGCTGGTGGAGATCGAGCGGCTCAAGGAGCGGGCCAAGCACCTCGCCGTGGAGGGCAACCGGCAGTACAACCCCGGCTGGCACCTCGCGATCGACCTCACCAACCAGCTGATCGTCTCCGAGTGCATCGCCAAGGCCGCGCTCGAGCGCCAGGAGTCCCGCGGCGGGCACACCCGCGACGACTACCCCGGCCCGGACGACGCCTGGGGGCGGGTCAACCTCGTCCTGACGCTGGCCGGCGGCGACTTCGCCGCGCCGGTGCAGCTGCGGCACCAGCCGCTGCCGCAGATGCCCGACGAGCTGGAGGAGCTGTTCGAATGACCGCTGGTCGAGCTCGTCGAGACCACGCCCTGGGGGAGCGCTCATGCCTTACGACCTGAGCATGCGCGTGTGGCGCGGCGACGCCCAGGGTGGCGCCCTGGGCGACTACACCGTCGCGGTGGAGGAGGGGGAGGTCGTCCTCGACGCCATCCACCGGCTGCAGGCCACGCAGGCCGGCGACCTCGCCGTACGCTGGAACTGCAAGGCGGGCAAGTGCGGGTCGTGCAGCGCCGAGGTCAACGGGCGGCCACGGCTGATGTGCATGACCCGGCTCTCGGACTTCGACCCGTCCGAGACGGTGACGGTGACGCCGGTGCGGACCTTCCCGGTGATCCGGGACCTGGTCACCGACGTGTCGTTCAACTACGAGAAGGCCAAGCAGGTCCCGCCGGTCGAGCTGACGCC
>JAICLD010000086.1 GCA_025927595.1 Nocardioidaceae bacterium
CGCGCCACCTGTGCGCATCGGAGGCTCAGCGCCTCAGAGGATCGGCCGCCCGCCGGTGACCGCGATCCGCGCGCCGGACATGTAGCTGCCGTCGTCACTCGCGAGCAGCACGTAGGCGCCGGCCAGCTCCGCCGGCTGCCCCGGCCGTCCCAGCGGCACGTCGTCGCCGAACTGCTCCACCTTCTCCGGCGGCATCGTGGCCGGGATCAGCGGCGTCCAGATCGGGCCCGGGGCGACGCTGTTGACCCGGATCCCCTTCGGCCCCAGCAGCTGCGCGAGGCTGGCGCAGAAGTTCGCGATGGCGGCCTTGGTGGCGGCGTACGGCGCCAGCGTCGGCGACGGCGTGTCGGAGTTCACCGACGAGCTGCCGATGATCGAGGCGCCCTCCTTCATGTGCGGGACGGCCGCCTTCACGAGGTGGAACATCGCGGAGATGTTCGTGGCGAAGGTGTGGTCCCACTCCTCGTCGCTGATCTCGTCGAGCGACTCGTGGTTCATCTGGTACGCCGCGTTGTTGACGAGCACGTCGATCCCGCCGAGCTCGCTGACGGTGCGCGCGACCAGCTCGCGGCAGTGCGCGGGCTGCGAGACGTCGCCGGGGAGCAGCAGCACGCGGCGGCCGGCGTCCCGGACGTACGACGCGGTGTCCTCGGCGTCGCTGTCCTCGGACAGGTAGCTGATCGCGACGTCGGCGCCCTCGCGGGCGAAGGCGATCGCGACCGCCCGGCCGATGCCGCTGTCCCCGCCGGTGACGAGGGCGACCCTGCCGGTGAGCTTGCCCGATCCGACGTACGTCTTCTCGCCGCAGTCGGGGGTGGGGTCCATCTCGGACTGCAGGCCGGGCGGTCGCTGCTGCTGCTTGGGCTGGGTCATCGGAGTCCTTCGTCGTCGGTCCGGGTGCAGGTCGCGGGGCGGGTACCCCGGTCCACCGCTGCCATTCGCGTCCCGGTGGGCGGTGGGCACTCGTGGGGTCGGGGACAATGGCGCCATGACCATGCGCACGGTCGACGTCCTCGGGGAGCCGTACGGGGCCGAGACCATCGACCTGCCTCCGGACGACGAGGGCGAGGTCGTCGCCACGCTCGTGTCGCGCCGTGCCGGCGTGCCCACCGACCGGGCCGTCCTGCACGTCCACGGCTTCGCCGACTACTTCTTCCAGACCCCGGCCGCGGACTACTGGACCTCTCGCGGCTACGACTTCTACGCGCTGGACCTGCGCAAGCACGGCCGGTCGCTGCGGGAGCACCAGACCCCCAACTTCGTCACCGACCTCGGCGACTACTACGCCGAGCTCGACGCGGCGTACGAGCGGGTGACCTCGCGCGACGGCCACGACCGGGTCCTCGTGACCGGTCACTCGACGGGCGGCCTCGTGGCGCCGCTGTGGGCGCACGACCGCCAGGCCCCGCTGGCCGGGATGGTGCTCAACTCCCCGTGGCTGGACCTGCAGGGCAGCCTGCTGCTGCGCACGGCCGGCACGGCCGCCATCGACCAGATCGGCGCGCGCCGGCCGTACCTGGCGATCCCGCGCGACGTCTCCGGCTTGTACGCCCGGAGCCTGCACCGCGACCACGACGGCGAGTGGGACTTCGACCTCGCCTGGAAGCCTCTCGAGAGCCATCCGGTCCATGCGGGCTGGCTGCGCGCGGTCCGCCGTGGGCACGCGCGGCTGCACCGCGGGCTGCGGCCGCGCGGGCCCGTGCTGGTGCTGACGTCCGCGCTGAGCGGCCGCCCCCAGCAGTACGACGAGACCTGCGCGAGCACCGACATCGTGCTCGACGTCGAGCTGATCCGGAAGTGGGGCCATCGGCTCGCCGACCACGTCACGCTGGTCCGGGTCGAGGGGGCGCTGCACGACGTGACGCTGTCGCGGGAGCCGGTCCGGACCCGGGTCTTCGAGGAGATCTCCCGCTGGCTCGACGCGTACGTCGCCTGAGTGGCCGCGCGACGTCGGTGGCGACGCCTAGGTTGGCGGGTATGACGCTGACGACCTTCGACTGCATCGCCGCGATCACGGAGCACAGTGCGGGCTTCGCCGACCTCGCGCGCGACCACCTCGACGCCCCGGTCGAGCACTGCCCCGGCTGGTCGGTGGCCGACCTCGTGCAGCACCTCACGGAGGTGCACTGGTTCTGGGGCACGATCGTCGCCGAGCGCCTCACCGAGCCCCCGGAGGAGTCCCGGCGACCGCCGCGCCCCGACGACGCCGGGCTCGTCGACGCCTTCAAGGCCGCCGCGGTGCAGCTCGTGACGGCGCTGCGCGAGGCCGACCAGTCCGAGCACTGCTGGACCTGGGCGCGGTGGCAGCAGGACGTCGGGTTCGTGACCCGCCACCAGGTCCAGGAGGCGGCGGTGCACCACTGGGACGCGGCCCACGCGGCGGGTGCGACGGTCGCGGTCAGGCCGGTGGTCGCCTCCGACGCCGTCGACGAGTTCCTGCACTTCTCGGTCGCCTCCGACGACGACCCGGACGAGCCGACCACCCCGCCGCTCGGGGGGACGATCGCGTTCCGGGCCGGCGACACCGGTCGGTCGTGGACGCTCACCGACGGTCGGCGGCCCGGCACCGCCGCCGTGACGCCCGGTCTCCTGGGAGCGGCACCGGTGCTCGAGGCGCCCGCTGCGGAGCTGCTGCTGTGGCTCTACCAGCGGGTCGAGGTCGACACGTCGGCCGTGCCCGGCGACCTGCTGACCCGGTTCCGTGCCCTGTGCTTCACGGACTGAGCCTCATCGGAGAGGTGGGCTCAGTCGTTGACGAAGAACATCGTGATCGCCACGACGCCGACCACGACGATGAGCGCGCGCAGCGCCCACGAGGGCAGCCGCCGCCCGACGGTGGCGCCGATCTGACCGCCGACCACCGAGCCGACCGCGATGAGCGCGACGACCTGCCAGTCCATGTGGGCCCGGAAGACGAAGACCAGGGCCGCGACCAGGTTCACCAGCAGCGCCAGGACGTTCTTCGTGGCGTTGTTGCGCTGCATGGTCTCGGTGAGCCCCACCCCCAGCACGGCCATCAGCAGCACGCCCTGCGCGGCGCCGAAGTAGCCGCCGTACACGCCGGTCACGTAGACCAGCACCCAGACCCAGAGCGCCCCGTGCTCGGGACGCTCGACCCCACGGGCCTCGGCGCGCGCCGCGACCCGGCGGCTGACGGCCGGCTGGACCACCACGAGCAGGCAGCCGAGCCCGATCAGCACGGGCACGATCGCGCGGAACGCCGCGGCCGGCAGGGTCAGCAGCAGCACCGCGCCGCTGATCCCGCCGAGCACCGAGGCGGAGCCGAGCCGCAGCAGCCGGGCGCGCTGCCCGGCGAGCTCGCGGCGGTAGCCGATCGCCCCGGACAGGGACCCCGGCACCAGTCCCAGGGTGTTCGACACGTTGGCGGTGACCGCCGGGACGCCCATCGCCAGCAGGGTCGGGAACGTGATCAACGTTCCCGACCCCACCACGGTGTTGATGGTGCCGGCCGCCATCCCGGCGAGCAGCACCGCCGCCATCTGCCACAGGCTCACTGCGGGGACGGCTCTCCCGGGTCCCCGTCAGCGGACGGTACGCCGCTCGGGGCCGACCGGGTCGGCTCGCTGGACGCCTCGGCGGCCGCGATCGCCGCCGCGACCTCGTCGTGGGTGGCCCTGAGCGTCGAGTCCTGCGGCACCGCGGGCTCGGCCGGCCCCATGTCGACGCGGGTGCGGGGCCCGTCCACCTTGTCGGGGATCCCCTGCAGGCTGTTCATCGTCGAGCCGAGGCCCTCCAACGCCTTGCCGATCTCGCTGGGGACGATCCACACCTTGTTGGCGTCACCCTCGGCGATCTTCGGCATCATCTGGAGGTACTGGTAGGCCAGCAGGGCCTGGTCAGGCCGACCGTCGTGGATCGCCTGGAAGACGGTCTGGATCGCCTGCCCCTCGCCCTGCGCCTTGAGGATGCGGGCCTCGCGCTCGGCCTGCGCCCGCAGGATCAGGGCCTCCCGGGCGCCTTCCGCGTTGAGGATCGCGGACTGCTTGCCGCCCTCCGCGGTGAGGATCGCCGACTGCCGCTGTCCCTCGGCGGTGAGGATCACGGCCCGCTTGTCGCGGTCGGCACGCATCTGCTTCTCCATCGAGTCCTTGATCGACGGCGGGGGGTCGATCCCCTTGAGCTCGACGCGGTTCACGCGGATCCCCCACTTGCCGGTCGCCTCGTCGAGCACGCCCCGCAGCCGGTTGTTGATCTCGTCGCGGCTGGTCAGCGTCTGCTCGAGGTCCATGCCGCCGACGATGTTGCGCAGCGTGGTCATCGTCAGCTGCTCGACGGCCTGGATGTAGTTGGCGATCTCGTACGTCGCCGCGACCGGGTCGGTGACCTGGAAGTAGATGACGGTGTCGATCGAGACCACGAGGTTGTCCTCGGTGATCACGGGCTGCGGCGGGAAGGACACCACCTGCTCGCGCAGGTCGATCATGTAGCGGACCCGGTCGACGAAGGGCACGACGACGTTCAGGCCGGCGGGCAGGCTGGCCTTGTACTTCCCGAACCGTTCGACGATCCCGGCGCGTGCCTGCGGCACGATCCGCACCGTCTTGGCCAGGACGGCGACCACGAAGATCACCACCAGGGCGAGCACGACGAGTGCTGCAGTCGGCATGATGTCCTCTCTCTACGCTTTCGTTGGGTCACGCTGGAGCGCCGGCGCGGCGCCTCACTCGAGCTCGGGGACCTCGTGGACGAGGGCGGTGGCCCCCTTGATCTGGAAGACGTCGACCCGCGCGCCGGGCTCGATCACCAGGCTCTCGTCGTACGGACGCGCCGTCCACAGCTCGCCGCCGATCCGGACCTGGCCGCCCTCGACCGACACCCGCTCGACCACGACGCCCTGCCGGCCGACGAGGGCCTGGTGCCCGAGCACGAGATCCGGGCCCGACCGCAGGCGTCCGATGACGTTCGGGCGCACCAGCGCCAGCGCCGCCACCGACGCGGCGGCCGCCGCCAGCACCTGCGCCCAGTCCGGGACATTCGCCAGTGCCGCGACCAGGCCGACGACGGCGCCGGCCGCCAGCATCAGCAGGATCAGGTCGAGGCTGAACAGCTCCAGGACGCCGAGCAGCACGGCCAGGCCGAGCCACACCTGCCACGCCTCGAAGTGCATGCCACCACCCTAGCCACGCCGCCGCGGCGTCCGTGCGGCTACGAGGATGACCGCGGCACCGCGCGGCGGGCCGCCCACCGGCCGTCCTCGTGGCGCAGCCGCAGCGGCATCGAGAACGTGTCGGACAGCACGTCCTCACGCAGCACGTCCGCGACAGCGCCGGCCGCGACGACGTGCCCGCCACGCAGCAGCAGGGCGTGGGTGAAGCCGGGCGGGATCTCCTCGACGTGGTGGGAGACCAGCACGGTGGCCGGGGCGGCGGCGTCCTGCGCCAGCGCCGACAGCGTGGACACGAGGTCCTCGCGCCCCCCGAGGTCCAGGCCGGCCGCGGGCTCGTCGAGCAGCAGCAGCTCGGGGTCGGTCATCAGGGCGCGCGCGATCTGCACGCGCTTGCGCTCGCCCTCGGACAGGGTCCCGAAGGTCCGGTCGCGCAGGTGGGCGGCGCCCACGTCCTGCAGCAGCTCCCCCGCGCGCTCGTGGTCCAGCTCGTCGTAGCGCTCCCGCCACCGGCCGATGACGCCGTACGACGCGGAGACCACCACGTCGTGGACCCGCTCAGCCCGTGGGACCCGCTCGGCCAGGGCCGCGCTGGTCAGGCCGATCCTCGGACGCAGCTCGAAGACGTCCACCGTTCCCAGCACCTCGCCGAGGATGCCGGCGACCCCCGAGGTGGGATGGATCAGCGCCGAGGCCACCTGCAGCAGCGTGGTCTTGCCGGCGCCGTTCGGGCCGAGCACCACCCAGCGCTCGCCCTCCCGGACCGTCCAGTCGACGCCGTCGAGGAGGGTGGACTCCCCTCGCCTGACGGTCACGTCCGCGAGCTCGAGAACGGCGTCCATGGCGGTCAACCTATACGGGGCCGTTCGGCCTCCCGTCCCCGCGTCTGCCGGTCCCGCCCCCGGTCGCCGCCGCCGCTGCGTACCCTCGTGCGGTGAGCCCGTCGCCGTTGCCGCTGTCCGCCCGCTTCGCGGTCTGGTTCGCCGACTGGGTCGAGGGCGGCAGCAGCCTGGACGACGCCCGCGACGCGATCGTCGGCGACGACGCGGCCCACGACGTCGCGGGCGTCCCCGGGAGCCCCGGCAGCCTGCCGTTGATCCTGGCGCTCGGACTGCTGCGCGCCCGCGGCGCCACCGGGGCGGGAGTCGCGCTGCCGGTGCCCGGGGACCCGGTGGGGCTCGGCGGCCCGCCCGGCTTCAACCTCGAGGTGCTCGACGCGGGCGAGGGCGTGGTGCTCGAGGGCGCGGACCTCGGGCTGGTGCCGCACCGGGCCGGCGCCGGTGTGGTGTGGGCCTGTCACCCCGCGCTCGGACGCCGCGCCGTCCCGGACCTGGCCGAGGCGGACCAGTCGCTGCGTCGACAGCTGCTCGACGCCGGTCGCGCGCTGGCCGCCCTCGACGTCGCCCGGTGGCGTCCCGAGGTGGCCGACGAGCTGATGGCGCTGCGCCGCGACGCCGACCTCGACCTACCCGCGTCGATGCCGCCGCGCGCCGTACGCCTCGCGGCCCTGGCGTCCCGGTGCCGGGCGATCGTCGAGCTCGCCCTGGCCGACGAGGGCGGCGCGGTCACCGCGGCCGAGGCCGACGCCCGCCGGGCGGCGCTGCTGCCGCTGGACCGGGCCGCGCGGCACGGGCTCGTCGCGGCGTGCTCCGCGCGGGTCCCCCGGTGAGGGCCGTTCCCGGCGCCCCGGCGACGGACGACTCCACGACCCTGCTGATCACGCTCACCGGCCGGGACAGGCCCGGCGTCATCTCGGCGGTCTTCTCCCGGCTGGCGGCGTACGGCGTCGTGGTGCTCGACATCGAGCAGATCGTGCTGCGCCGTCGGCTGGTGCTCGGCGTGCTGGTGACGGCCCCTCGCGACTGGAAGCCCATGAGGACCGCCGTGGAGGGGCTGGCCGCCGAGCTGGACCTGCAGGTGGAGGTGGACCGCGGCACCGGCGACAACCGGCCCCGCCCCGAGGGCCGCTCCCACGTCACGGTGCTCGGCATGCCGCTGCGGCCCGAGGCGGTCGCCGCGATCGCCGGGCGGATCACCGGCACCGGCGCCAACATCGACCGGATCGAGCGGATGGCCCGCTACCCCGTCACGGCGATCGAGCTCCACGTCTCGGGCGCCGACCCGGTCGTCCTGCGCACCACCCTGGCCGAGGAGGCCGCCGCGCAGGCGGTCGACGTCGCGGTGCAGCCGGCGTCGCTGGTCCGGCACGGCATGCGGCTGGTGGTGATGGACGTCGACTCGACGCTCGTGCAGGGCGAGGTGATCGAGATGCTCGCCGAGCGCGCGGGCTGCCTGGAGGAGGTCCGCGGCGTCACGGAGGCCGCCATGCGCGGCGAGCTCGACTTCGAGGAGTCGCTGCGCCGCCGGGTCCGGCTGCTCGCCGGTCTCGATGCCGCGGCGCTCGACGCGGTCTACGACGACCTGCTGCTCGCGCCGGGCGCCCGGACGCTCGTGCGGACGCTGAGCCGGCTGGGCTACCGGTTCGCGATCGTCTCCGGCGGCTTCAGCCACGTCACCGACCGGATCGCCAAGGACCTCGGCATCCACTACGCGGCCGCCAACGAGCTCGAGATCGACGGCGGCCGGCTCACTGGCGGTCTGGTGGGCCCGGTCGTGGACCGCGCCGGCAAGGCCGACGCGCTGCGCCGGTTCGCGGCCGAGGTGGGCGTCCCGCTCGGCGCGACGGTCGCGGTCGGCGACGGTGCCAACGACCTCGACATGCTCGCCGCCGCGGGACTCGGCATCGCCTTCAACGCCAAGCCCGTGGTGCAGGAGGCCGCCGACACGGCGGTCAACGTGCCCTACCTGGACGCGGTGCTGTACCTGCTGGGGATCAGCCGCGACGAGGTCGAGGCCGCCGACGCCCGCGAGGGGTTCACCACCCCGGAGCCGTTGCTGGGTTGAGACGTCCCTCGGAGGCGCAGCCTCGACCGTTGTCAACGCGACCCGGGCCGCACTACTGTCCCTTTACCCTGGCGACGCCGTGACCTGTCGCCAGCGTCGCGACACCGGGTTCGCTGCAGCTCGATGCCGAGGTCGGACGAGGTCACCGCAGGCGGCGAGGCCATCTCCGTCTGGCGACCCGTGCCGACGAGGGGGCAACAGCATGACCGACATCGGGACCACGAAGCGAGCCACCGCGGACACGAGCCGCCGGAGCGTCCTCAGGGGAGCAGCGGCCGCCGGGGTGCTGGCGGCGGGCGCAGGCCTCGGCGGCTGGGGCGGCCTGCCGGCCGCCGACGCCGCACCCAAGCGGCGCAGCCGCAGCACGTTCCCCGTCAAGCACGTCGTCCTCGACTGTCAGGAGAACCGGTCGTTCGACCACTACTTCGGCCATGCACCCTGGATCGGGAAGTACGGCGTGCCCCCTGGCTACTCCCAGCCGAACGGTCACGGCGGCAAGGTGAGGCCGTTCCACCTGCGGGACACGTCCTCACCCGACGTGTACCACGACTGGGGGTCGATCCACCGCGAGTGGAACCTCGGCGCGATGGACGGCTTCTACACGACCGACGGCCGATGGGCCCTGGGCTACTACACCGAGCGTGAGCTGCCCTTCTACTACGACCTGTTCGACACGTCGACTCTCTGTGTGAACTACTTCTGCTCCTTGCTCGGGCCGACGTACCCCAACCGCTTCTACCTCGCCGCCGGCACCTCCGGCGGCATCACCACGAACGGCGTGTACGGCTACGGCGTCCTCGACTACCCCTGCATCCTGGACCTGCTCGAGGACGCCGGGGTGACGTGGAAGGTCTACAACATCGGGTACGACAACGTCCCGCAGGGCTACAGCGACAACGTCTTCGTCTTCTTCAAGCGGTTCGCCCACGACCCGCGGGCGCGAGCGAGCCGGCGCTCCTACCTGGAGGACTGCCGTCGGGGCACCCTCCCCGAGGTCTCCTTCATCGTCCCCAGCTACGCCCGCGGCTGGGACGAGCACCCTCCCGCCGACGTCCAGGTCGGCATGAACATCCAGAGGCAGCTCATCACTGCGCTGCGGCGCTCGAGCGTGTGGGACAGCTCGGCGTACATCGTGACCTACGACGAGAACGGCGGCTACTTCGACCACGTGCCCCCGCCTCAGGTCGACGCCTACGGCATGGGCATGCGCGTGCCCACCTGGGTGATCTCGCCCTACGCGAGGAAGCGTCACCTCGAGTCGACCCTCTACGAGCACACGTCGACGCTGAAGCTCCTCGAGACGCTGTTCGACCTGCCGACACTGGCCTCCGTGAACCACCGGTTCGACAAGACCACTCCCGGTGGCCCCAACAACGAGGCCGCCAGCGGCTACGACTTCGGCCCGGCGGCCCCACCCCGGGACCGGCTCCCGATGATCGGCGACATGATGGAGTGCTTCAGGTTCTGAGCGCCGCGCCGGCGTCCTGGCCCACCGGACGTACTGCGGGCGGCCACGACCAGGCTCACCCGCAGGGAGGGGCCACCGGTCAGCCCTGGCCGACGTGGAAGCCGACGACGCGGCAGGTCTCCGCCGCCAGGTCGCCCCACGGCAGCGGCACCTCCAGCACCGCGAACGCGCCGGGAGGGAAGCCCTGGAGCAGCCCCGCGACCGCCTCCGGGTCACCGTGGCCGTCGTCGAGGAAGTGGCAGAGGTACGACGCGGTCGGGTTGTGTCCCACGAACACCACCGTGCGACTGTCCTCGGGGAGCGTCTGCAGGGTCTCCAGCACCCGCTCGAAGCCGGCGTTGAACAGCGTCGGGTCCAGCCGCAGCTCGGTGTCGGCGAACCCGGCGGCGTCGCGGACGGCGTTCCAGGTCTCGAAGGCGCGGGCGGCGCTGGACACCAGGGCGACCTCCGGTGCCAGGCCCTGGTCACGCAGGCGCCGGCCGGCGTCGGCCGCGGCGAGGACCCCGCGGTCGGTGAGGGCACGGTCCTGGTCGGTGGTGCCGAAGCTCTCGGCCTTCGCGTGTCGCATCACGACGAGGCGTCGGCGGTCGGTCACGGGGCCACTGTCCCACCCCGTAGGCTGCGCTGCATGCCGAACGGTCCAAGCCAGCCCCCGGCCGACGACGCGGCGGGCCTTCGGGCCCCGGGGCCGCTGGTGGCGATCGGCGGTGCCGAGGACAAGCTCGGGCGCCGCTCGGTGCTGTCCGCGTTCGTGGCGCTGGCCGGAGGCGCCGACGCCGTCATCGCGGTCGTCCCCACCGCGTCGTCCCTGGACCCCGAGATCGTCGAGGTCTACGAGGCCCTCTTCGGTCGGCTCGGGGCCCGAGAGGTGGTCGCCGCCCGGCCGCAGAGCCGCGAGGAGGCCGACGACCCCGCCGCGGTCGAGCCGCTCGAGCGAGCCACGGGCATCTTCATGACCGGCGGCAACCAGCTCAAGCTGTCGGCCGTCGTCAACGGGACCAGGTTCGGCGAGGCGATCAGGGCGGCGCACCGACGGGGCGCGGTCGTCGGCGGCACCAGCGCCGGCGCCAGCATCCAGTCCTCGCACATGGTGGCGTTCGGGCCCGGCGGCTCGACCCCCAAGCAGCGGATGACCCAGCTCGCGGCCGGCCTCGGCCTGGTCCGCGACGCCGTGATCGACCAGCACTTCGGCCAGCGCAACCGCTACGGGCGGCTGCTCACGCTCGTCGCACAGAGCCCGGGGCTGCTCGGGATCGGCATCGACGAGGACACCGCGGCGGTGATCACGGGCGCGGCCGGCCACGAGCAGCTCGCCGTCGTGGGCCGTGGCGTGGTCACCGTGCTCGACGCCCGCAACGTCGTCTCCAACGCGCACGAGGCCCGCCGTACCGCCCCGCTGCTGGCGTCCGGGGTCGTGGTGCACGCGCTCCCCGCCGGTGCGCGGTTCGACATGACCACGAGGGCCCTCGTCGCACCGGAGCCGCGGATCGACGCGACCGAGGCCGCGGAGCTCGCGGTCGCCGGCCGGGACCTGAGGCGACTGGCCCGCGACATCGCCGCCGGCGACGTCTCGCCGACCGTCCTGCGGCGCCGCCGCGCCCGGCACAGCCCCGAAGGAGAGCACGCGTGAGCAGTCCCTCGCCCGACCTCGCCATCCTCGAGACCCGGGTCTACCGGGGCGCCAACGTCTGGTCCTACGAGCAGGCGATCCACCTCGTGGTCGACCTCGGGTCGCTCGAGCAGCACCCCAGCAGCTCCCTGCCCGGCTTCACCGACCGCCTGCTCACGATGCTTCCCGGGCTGCGTGAGCACTCCTGCTCCCGCAGACGACGGGGCGGCTTCGTCGAGCGGCTCCAGGAGGGCACCTGGCTCGGCCACGTCGCCGAGCACGTCGCGCTCGCCCTGCAGCAGGTGGTCGGCCACGACATCCGGCGCGGCAAGACCCGCCAGGTCAAGGGCCACCC
>JAICLD010000158.1 GCA_025927595.1 Nocardioidaceae bacterium
ACCTGTTGCCGCCAGACGCGCCGTCTCGCCGCCCTCCCCGTCGCCAGACGCGCCGTCTCAGCACCTTCGCCGCCGCCAGACGCGCCGTCTCGCCGCCCTCCCCGTCGCCAGACGCGCCGTCTCGCCGCCCTCCCCGTCGCCAAACGCGCCGTCTCAGCACCTTCGCCGCCGCCAGACGCGCCGTCTCGCCGCCCTCCCCGTCGCCAGACGCGCCGTCTCGTCAGAGCCAGCCGTGCTCCTCGGCGATCCGGACCGCCTCGGCCCGGTTCGCGGCACCGGTCTTCCCGATCGCGGCGGAGAGGTGGTTGCGAACGGTGCCGGCGGACAGGAACAGCCGGCCCGCGACCGTCACGACGGAGGCACCGTCGCGCGCCGCCCTCAGCACCTCGGTCTCCCGCCCCGTCAGCGGCGACTCCCCCGCCACGAGGCTGTCCGCCGCCAGCGCCGGGTCGACGACCCGCAGCCCCGCCTGCACCCGGCGTACGGCGTCGGCGAGCTGCCGCGCCGGGGTGTCCTTGACGACGAAGCCGTCGGCACCGGCCTGCAGCGCACGGCGCAGGAAGCCCGGCCGCCCGAACGTCGTCACGATCAGGACCCGGGTCGCCGGCATCGCCTGCTTGAGCGCGCGGGTCGCCTCGATGCCGTCGAGGCCGGGCATCTCGACGTCGAGCAGCGCGACGTCGGGCCGGTGCTCACGAGCCGCCGGCACCACCGCGTCGCCGCTGCCGACCTCGGCCACCACGGAGAGGTCGGGCTCCAGGTCCAGCAGGGCCGCGAGCGCGCCGCGGACCAGGGCCTGGTCGTCGGCGAGCAGCAGCCGGATCGTGCTCACCGCGACCTCATGGCCACCGAGAGGCAGAAGCCGCGAGGCTCCAGGGCACGGGTCACCAGCACCGCCCCCGCCGCGGCGGCCCGCTCCCGGAGACCGGCGAGTCCGTGACCCGAGCCGGCGGGCTCCGAGCACCCGTCGCCGTCGTCGCGGACCTCCACCGCGGTGGCACCCAGCCGCACCGTGCACCGGGAGGCGCCGCTGTGCCGGATCACGTTCGTGACGCCCTCGCGCACGGTCCAGGCGAACAGCTCCCGGGCCTCGCTCGGGACCTCCTCGGTGCTGTGCGGCAGGTCCGCCTCGATCCCCGCCGCCCGCAGCGCCTCGCGGGCACGGGCCAGCTCGCCGGGCAGCGTCAGGTCGCGGTAGCCCTGCACCGCGCGGCGCACGTCGGCCAGGGCGTCCCGGCTGAGCCGCTCGAGGTCGTCCAGCTCGGCCCGGGCTCGGGCGGGGTCCACGTCGAGCAGCCGGTTCGCGAGCTCGGCCTTGACCGTGATCACCGTGAGGGAGTGGCCGAGGATGTCGTGCAGGTCGCGGGCGAACCGGTTCCGCTCGTCGGAGACCGCGAGCCGGGCGTTCTCCTCCTTGGCCCGGAGCAGGTCCAGGTTGCGCAGCATCAGCTGGGAGACGCCCCACATGGCGAACGACGCCGTGCACACCGCGAAGGCCAGTCCCTCCGGGTCCGACCAGCCGGGGACCACATGACCGGACCACTCGACGAGGACGGCGAGAGCGGCGGTCACCGCGGCGGCCCAGCGGGTGGGCAGGGTCATCACGGCGACCACGACGACGTACACGACCGCCGCGGAGCCGGCCTGCCCGATCGCGGTGACCATCACCGCCATGAGAGCGCAGAGGACGCCGAGCATCGCCCAGGCCCGACGGGGCGAGGGCGGGCTGAGCCGGCGGCGCCGTGACCGGACGTCGGCGAAGATCGCCAGGTAGGCGACGGCGAAGCCGAGCGTCGCCACCACGCCGACCCAGCCGGCCACGGCGTGCCGGTCACCCCAGGCGACCGACCAGGCCTCCCGCAGCGAGTCGACGAGGAACACCAGCCAGACGGCGGCGAAGGCGACGCCGAAGCGGCCGGCGCGGCCCGAGGAGCTGGTCCAGCCCGCCGACGCCGACTCCGATCCCGGCTCCGGCCCCGGCTCCGGCCCCGGGCCCGGCTCCGACTGCGGGCCTGCCGCCGACTGCGCCTGTCGTGGGGGGACCGCCACCATTCCGTCCACGGTAGTGGGCCTCCGGCTCACACCCGTGCGGTGTCCTTGCTCATCCGCCACGCCGCGCCGGCGACGAAGACGGCCAGCCAGGCGACCGCGTTGACGACCGCGTACCACGGCAGCTCACCGGTGAGCGGCGCGCGGCTCACCTCGGCGACCCCGAACATCGGGGTCCACGCGGCGATGTCCCACAGGGTGCTCCCGGAGTCGAGCGGGATGAAGACGTTGCCGAGGAACGACAGCAGCGCGAGACCGGGGCCGAGGATCTGCATCGCGTTCTCGCCCGGCACGAGGTAGCCCACGAACACGCCGAGCGCCGCGAACACCATCGTGCACACCAGCGTGAGCACCGCGCACTCGACCCAGACCGTCGTGGGCATGGACGCCTTGTTCTGCACGAGGCCGACCACGTTGACGACGAGGATCGCGACGGCCCCCAGGATCAGGGCGATCAGGGCCTTCATCGAGATGTACACCGCCGGGTGCAGCGGGGTCAGCCGCAGCTGGCGCGACCAGCCCATCGCCCGCTCGGTCGCGACCATGGCCCCGCCGGCGGCAGCGGTCAGCGCGGCGCCGTACAACGCCATCGAGACCATGATGTACGCCGCGACGTTGCCGTGCCCGACCCGCTCCTGGGTGCCGGCGCTCGAGCCGATCGCGAGGAACAGCGCCGCCGGGAACACGAACGTGAACACGATCGTGCGGCGGTTGCGCAGCATCCGGGTCAGCTCGATGCGCAGGACCGTGAGGTTGAAGCCGCCCAGCGGCGGGACCCGGCGGGCGGTGGGGTCGATCGTCGTGGTCATCGGGGTTCCCCTTCGAGGGTCGCGGTGGTGTCGTCGTCGCCGTGGTCGCCGGTCAGGGCGAGGAAGGCCTGCTCGATGCCGCGGGCGGTGATCTCGAGGTCGTGGGCGGAGGTCTCGTTCAGCAGGTACCTGGCGACGGGGTCGGTGTCCTTGGCGTGCACCAGCACGGTGTCGCCACGGACCTCGACGGACTCGACGCCGTCGATCCGGGACAGGGCGTCGGGGTCGGCGCCCTCCAACGTCGCGCGCACCGTGCGTCCGGCGGCGAGGGCCCTGATCTGCGAGCCGGTCCCGTCCGCGACGATCCGGCCCTTCCGCATCAGCACGATCCGGTCGGCGTACTGGTCGGCCTCCTCGAGGTAGTGGGTCGCGAACAGCACCGTGCGTCCCCGCTCGGCGTCCGCGCGGATCGCCGCCCAGAACGCCCGCCGGCCCTCGACGTCCATGCCGGTCGTCGGCTCGTCGAGCAGGAGCAGGGCCGGGTCGGACAGCAGCGCGATCGCGAACCGCAGCCGCTGCTGCTCCCCGCCCGAGCACTTGCCGACCTTGCGGTTCGCCAGGTCGGAGATGCCGGCGTGCTCGAGGACGGCGTCGATCGGCTGCGTGTCCGCGAAGAGGCTCGCCATGTAGGTGACGGTCTCGCGGACGGTGAGGTCCTTGAGCAGGCCGCCGGTCTGCATCACGGCCGCGACCAGGCCGCGCGCGATCGCCTGGCGTGGCTGGAGGCCGAGCACCTCGGCGGTGCCGGTGGTCGCGTGGGACAGGCCGAGCAGGACGTCGAGCGTCGTGGTCTTGCCGGCGCCGTTGGGGCCCAGGAAGGCGACGATCTCGCCGGGTACGACGGTCAGGTCGATGCCGCGGACGGCGTGCACGGCGCCGAAGTCCTTGGTGACGCCGCGCAGGCGGATCGCGGCGGCGGTCGACGGGGACGCGGGTGCGCCTGCGGTGGCGCGGTCGTCGGGGACGGAGAGGAGGTCCATGCCGACGATCCTGCTCCCGGATGGAACCCCGTGCCCGTCCTCGACGTCACGACCTGGGCGTGACAAATGTCAGCGACCCGGCGCGTCTGGCGCGCCGTGGACCGCCGACCCGGCGCGTCTGGCGGGTCAGTTCACCGAGATGTGCACGTGGTCGAAGTGGTTGGCGGTGGCCGACCCCCGGTCCGGCATCGCCCGCCAGCCCTCGGACGCCCGGACCGGCGTCCAGATGTGCTGGGCCCAGATCACGTCGTACAGGTCCAGCTCCGCGGCGTGGGCGCGGGCCCAGTCGGCGACGGCCTGGCCGAGGCCGGAGTCGCTCACCATGAAGTCGATCGCCCGTCCCGACGCGTGCTCGCCGTGGGCGTCGTACCCGCCGTAGCTGCTGAGAGCCGGGAAGGCGTTGCAGACCGACCGGAACAGCCGCACGGCACCCGAGGTCAGGCCGGACTCCGTGCCCGACCCGTCCGGACACGGCGCGGTCGTGACACCGCCGGCGCCGGCAGTGCTGCTGGTGCTGCTCGGGCTGGTGCTGCTCGGGCTGGTGCTGCTCGGGCTGGTGCCGTCGGTCGGCGGCGCCGGCGGAGGCGGCCGGTGCTCGGCCAGGAAGCCGGCGTTCACCCAGCGCACGCGCCCGCCGAGGAGGATGGGGGCGAAGCCGTCCTTGGGGGCGCCGGTCACCTTCACGGTGCCACCCTCGGGCAGCACGGCGAGCGGCCTCCCCTTCTCGCGCGGAGCCGGCCACAGGTTGAGCGGCGCGGTGCGGAACTCGATGTCGCGGACCTTCGGCTTGGCGCGCAGCGTCACCCGCTGCGCGGACCTGGACAGCGGCCGGGTGTCGCGCTGCAGGTCGGGCGCGTCCTGCGCGCGCAGCCGGGCGGTCATCGGGCGGGGGGCGGCCGTGGGAGGCGTGGAGCCGCTCGACGCGGCGGAGAGCGCGGACCCGGCCGCCGCCGTGGTCGGGGCGGACGGCGCGGACCCGGCCTCGACCTCGACGGCCACGACCGAGCCGGTGACCAGCGCCGCGGCGACGGCGGCCACGGCGACCCGGGCAGCGCGGCGGAAGAGCTGCCGTGGGGGTCGTCCGGTGCTCCGCACGTGTCGGGGCAGGTCGCGGGCGTCGCTCACGCAGGGGTCTCCGTCGGGTCGTGGGGCGGATCGGGCAGATCCGGGGCTTTTGGCCGGAGCGTCCGAGTCAAGCACACGCGTGCGGCCGGGGTCACGTCCGGACCAGACCGACCCGGCCTGCCCCCGCTCGGCTCGGGTCGGGCCCGGCTCAGTCCCAGAGGTCGGCCAGCTCGTCCACGCCCGCGACCGTGTACGTCGGATCCAGGAACGTGGCCGGGTAGGGGCCGCCGGACCGGTTCACCCACGCCGCCTGCATCCCGGCCCGCCGAGCACCGTCGATGTCCCACGGGTGCACGGCCACCATGAGCATCTCGGCCGGCTCGGTGCCGCACTCCTTCGCGGCGTGGGCGTAGGCCACCGGGGCCGGCTTCCAGCCACCGGCGTCCTCCACGGACAGCAGCCGCTCGAAGTCGTCGCGCAGGTTCGCGTCGCCGAGCAGCCGCTCGGCCACCGTGGTCGAGCCGTTGCTCAGCGTGACGAGCCGGCAGCCCAGCTCGTGCAGGCGGTCGACACCGCTGGCGACGTCCGCGTGCAGCCCGAGCGTGGCGAAGCCGTCCATGACGTAGCCGACCGCGTCCGGCAGCGACCGGTGGAGCGCGACCTCCGACAGCTGGGTGAGCAGCAGCTCGCGGGCGACGCCGGCGAACGGGGGGTTCTGGCCGGCCGCGGTGAGCGCGAAGCCGTCACGCAGCACCGAGGCGAACCACAGTGGTGCCGCGCTGGCCGAGGCTCCCACCTCGACGAAGCGGGCACCGAGGGGGGACAGGTCGGACAACGTCTCGTTGACGTCGAAGACGACGACGCTCGGGGCGGTCGTGGAGGTCTGCGCCATCCCCCTACCCTGCCACGACCCGCCACCCGTGTCCCCGCTGGCCGCCCCCTGCCCGCCCCCTGCCCGTCCGCTGCGCAAGCCGCGGCCGGCGCTCAGCCGCCGGAGTGCATGTCCTCCGGTACGACGCACCCGGTGCCGTCGGTGTCGGACAGCCAGCCCTCGGGAAGCACCACGCGGCGGGGGCTGCCCTGGCGGCCGCGCGGCCTGCCCAGCACCTCGACCGGGTAGGGCTCGTCGCCGTCGAGGCGGGAGAGCAGCTCGTCGAGCGCCGCCAGCGACGTGACCAGCGCGAGGCTGTTGCGCAGCTCGCCGCCGGCGGCGAAGCCGCGGAGGTACCACGCCACGTGCTTGCGCAGCTCCTTGCAGCCGCGCTCCTCGCCCATGTGCCGGCAGAGCAGCTCGGCGTGCCGGCGCATCATCGTGCGCACCTCGCCCAGGGACGGCAGCGTGGCGACCTGCTCGCCGGCGAAGGCGGCGGCCAGGTCCCGGAACAGCCAGGGGCGGCCCAGGCAGCCGCGGCCGACGACGACGCCCGCGGCGCCGGTCCGGGCCACCATCTCGAGCGCGTCCGAGGCCTCCCAGATGTCGCCGTTGCCGAGGACCGGGATGTCGACGTGCGCCGCCAGCTCCGCGATCGCGTCCCAGTCCGCGACGCCGGAGTAGGCCTGGTCGACGGTCCGGCCGTGCAGCGCGATCGCGGCGCAGCCGGCGTCCTCGGCGATCCGGCCGGCGTCGAGGTAGGTCAGGTGCTCGGCGTCGATCCCCTTGCGGGTCTTGACGGTCACCGGGACGCCGTACGGCGCGGCCGCGCGGACCGCGTGCTCGAGGATCTCGCCGAGCAGCCGGCGCTTCCAGGGCAGCGCGCCTCCGCCGCCCTTGCGGGTGATCTTGGGCACCGGGCAGCCGAAGTTGAGGTCGACGTGCGCGACGCCGTGCTCGGCGCAGAGGATCTCGGTGGCCTTCCCGACGTACACCGGGTCGGTGCCGTAGAGCTGGACGGAGCGGACGTCCTCGGTCTCGTCGAAGGTCAGCATCCGCAGGGACGTCTCGTCACGCTCGACGATCCCGCGCGAGGTGATCATCTCGCAGACGTACAGCCCCGCGCCCTGCTCCCGGCACAGCCGGCGGTAGGCGGCGTTGGTGATCCCGGCCATCGGCGCGAGCACCACGGGGGTGTCGACGGTCAGCGACCCGAGCCGGAGCCGGGTGGGAAGGGTCTGCGCACTCACCCGGCCATTGTCCCCGATGCCCCGTGAGGGGTCACTTCCTCCCCGACACGCCGGCAGAGGGCCTGACCTGGTGACTCCTCGGCGCGGGGGGGGCGGCGGGGCGCCGGAGTCAGCGGCGCCAGGTGATCGGGTTGAACGCCTGGCTGGGGCGGTAGCTGACGGCGGTCAGGGCTCCGTGGTCCGGGGACAGGAACACCAGGCACGTCGACAGCCTCGCGTGGGGACCGAAGGTGGCGGGCAGCGGCCGCGAGGGGCAGGGCCGGAACGTCGTGGTGAAGTTGACCGCGGGGAGCAGGACGTTCTCGGCGTTCACGCCCCACAGCGGCACCGGGACGCCGCCGACGTCGCCCCCGCCGATGTTCGTGACCTTGACCTTGGCGTAGTAGTAGCTCGCCCTCTTCTTGTAGGGGTCGTCGAGGATGAACCCCTTGAAGTCCTGGATCCGGCCACGGCGCACGCCCTCGACGGTCAGCCGCAGCACCGTCCCCCGGCCGCGGGTGGACTCGAAGACCACCTTGGCGGCGTCACCGTAGGACAGGCGGCTGCCACCCGCGGTCAGGCTGACCCGCGCCGGCACCGAGACGGTCGAGGACGGGGACGGCGAGGCCGACCCGGAGGCCGAGCCCGAGGACGAGGAGGACGCCGAGGACGAGGAGGCCGCCGACGACGCGGCGTCCGAGCCCGTGCTGCAGCC
>JAICLD010000293.1 GCA_025927595.1 Nocardioidaceae bacterium
GCAACCGCCGGTCCCGCCCCTCTCGGAGCTGCGCCGGCTCACCGACGAACAGCTGTGCCAGGGTTGGCGGGCCAGCTTCCTGGCACTCCAGCTGCGGCCGTCGGCGGCCTCGACGCTCGAGACGGTCCGAGCGCGCCAGCGCTTTCTGGACGAGTTCGAGCGACGCCACCCCAGCGGTCTCACCGCGTGGCTCGCCTCGGGTGCCAGGGCGGCCGGCAACCCCCTTCCCTACCTCGTCGACGGCCGGGCCGACCGTCACGCCATCGACTGGGACGAGCTCACCCGCGGGCAGGACCGGTGACCGCGACAAGAGGTGCCCTCGGCCGCCAGGGTCCACCTCCAGGCGGTTGCCGACGGCAGCGACAGGTCTAACATATAATTCGAACACCTTTACAGATTCGGAGGCCCCCATGCCCCGTCCACGTCTCTTCTCAGCCATGGGCTTGCAGGCGTCGAAACGCCCGCAGGCCAACCAGTCCGGGGCCGACCAGGCATTCCTGCTGCTGCGCATCGTGTTCACGGCCGCGCCCATCGGCTTCGGGGTCGACAAGTTCTTCGGGGTGCTGACCAACTGGGACCAGTACCTCGCCCCGTGGATCAACGACCTCGTCCCCGGCACGACGCACCAGGCCATGCTGGCAGTCGGGGTGGTCGAGATCCTCGCTGGGATCCTCGTGGCGGTGCGTCCCGGCATCGGGGCCTACGTGATCGTGGCCTGGCTGGCCGGCATCATCCTCAACCTCCTCACGCTCGGGAACTACTACGACGTCGCGCTGCGCGACTTCGGCCTGCTCGTTGGCGCGCTCGCGCTGGCCAGGCTCGCGGGCCAGCCGTTCCGCACCGTCAACAGCGCGACCACCGCGCGCCCCGCCGCCACCGGGGACGCTCGATGACCAGGCTGAGAAGGCTGTACGACGAGCAGGGCCAGAGCGCGTGGCTGGACAACCTGACCCGCCCCTACCTGCAGGACGGCACCCTGGCCGGTCTCGTCGCCGCAGGGGTGCGCGGAGTGACCGCGAACCCGACCATCGTCGCCAAAGCCATCGAGGGCTCGGGCGCCTACGACGAGCAGTTCCAGCGACTGGTGTCCGCCGGGCGGACCGTGGAAAGCGTCTACTGGGACCTCGCCGTCGACGACGTGGTCCACGCGCTCGAGGTCCTGCGCCCCACCTTCGACGCCAGCGACGGGACCGACGGGCTGGTGTCGATCGAGGTCGCTCCCGGATGCGCCTTCGACACCGAGGCGAGCATCACGGCCGCGCGGGCGCTGCACGAGCGCATCGGCGAGGCCAACCTCCTGGTGAAGATCCCCGCCACCACCGCAGGGGTGGCCGCGATCCGGGCGATGACCGGTGAGGGCCGCAGCGTCAACGTGACCCTGATCTTCTCCCTCGCGCGCTACGAGGAGGTCCTCGAGGCGTACCTGTCGGGCCTCGAGGCGCTGGCCCGGGACGGTGGTGATCTGTCGTCGGTGCGCAGCGTGGCCTCGTTCTTCGTGAGCCGGGTCGACACCGACGTCGACCAACGTCTCGAGGTCATCGGCACCGACGACGCGCTCGCACTGCGGGGCCAGGCCGCAGTGGCACAGGCCAGGCTCGCCTACCGGCTCTTCCGGACCGCCCACAGCGGCGAGCGGTGGGAACGGCTGGCCGCGCTGGGCGCGCGAATCCAGCGGCCCCTCTGGGCCTCCACGTCGACCAAGAACCCCCACTATGC
>JAICLD010000189.1 GCA_025927595.1 Nocardioidaceae bacterium
CTCGGAGGGCCAGCAGCCCAGCGAGGCCGACCAGCAGGGCAGCGGCGCGGCGATCGCCGTGGGCGCCCTGCTCGACGGCATCCCGGAGTCCGTGGTGCTCGGCCTGTCCCTGCTCGGCGGAGGCGGGGTGGGCGTCCCGGTACTGGTGGCGATCTTCATCTCCAACCTGCCCGAGGGCCTGTCCAGCGCGGCCGGGATGAAGCGCAGCGGACGGTCCGCGGGCTACGTCTTCGGCGTGTGGGTCGGCATCGCGGTCGCGAGCGGTCTCGCCGGCCTCGTCGGCGTGCTGGTCCTCCAGGGCGCCCCGGCTGCGACGGTCGCCGCGATCACAGCGGTCGCCGCCGGAGCGATCCTCGCGATGGTGGCCGACACGATGATCCCCGAGGCGTTCGAGCGGACCCATCTCTACGCCGGGCTGGTGACCACGATCGGGTTCATGGTGTCGTTCGCCGTCGGGCACATCTGAGGGACGCCGGCGTCGGCCGGCTCAGTCCTCGCTCGACTCCCGCCCGCGCAGGACCGCGGCGAGCTCCGCCGCCGTCGCGGTGACGCGACCGACCTCCTCGCCGCCATCACAGGTGAACAGGCCCACGGTGACGGTGCCTGCGGGTGCTCCCGAGCGGGCCAGCACCCGCCACACCGCGCCGCCCTGCTCCCAGCGGCGTACGGCGTCGGCCGCCTCGGTGCGGTCGGACGGGCCGGTGTCGGGCTCGCTCACCGCTCCAGCATGGCAGAGGTGACGAGCACCTGCTCGCTGCCGGGGAAGCCCGCGTGCGCCGGCGGGAGCTCCGGCACCAGGGACGCGTCCTGCCGCACCATGACGGTGATCACGTCGGCCGGGACCGGTCGGGAGAACAGGTACCCCTGCCCCAGGTCGCAGCCCAGCGCCCGGACCAGCTCGAGCTGGGCATGGGTCTCGATGCCCTCGCCGATCGACTGGAGGTCGAGCGAGCGGGCCATGTGCAGCACGGACCCGACGATCTTCTGGGTGTGCTCGCTCTCCGCGAGGTGGGCCACGAAGCTGCGGTCGATCTTGAGGACGTCGGCGTCGAAGCGGTGGAGGTACCGCAGCGAGGAGTAGCCGGTGCCGTAGTCGTCCACCGCGACGGAGATGCCACCGGCTCGCAGCTCCGCCACCACCTCCACGGCGGTCTCGAAGTCCACGGCGAGCGCCTCCTCCGTCAGCTCCAGGACCAGCTGGTCCGGCTCCAGCCCGTACTCGGCGACGAGCGCGAGCACCCTGCGTGCGAAGCCGGGCTCGTCGAGCTGGCGGATCGAGGCGTTGACCCCGATCGCCAGCCGGTGCCCGGGCAGCACCCGTCCCCACTGGGCGAGCTGGGCGCACGTGGTCCGCAGCACGAACCAGCCCAGGGCGGGGATGGAGCCGCCCTGCTCGGCCATGGGCACGAAGACGTCCGGTGGGATCGGCCCGAGCTCGGGGTGCTCCCACCGCAGCAGCGCCTCCACCCCGCGGATCCGTCCCGTGTCGAGGTCCACGATCGGCTGGTAGACCACGGAGAACTGGTCCAGGGCGGGGTCGGAGATCTGCTCCCGGAGCTGCACCTGGTCGGCGGCGGCGCCGCGCGCGCTCCCCTCGATGAGCTCGATCACGCCCTTCCCGCGGGCCTTGGCCTGGTAGAGCGCGATGTCCGCGTGCGAGAGCAGCGCCTGCGCGGTGTCGCTGTCGCGGTCCGCGACCACGACGCCGATGCTGGTGCGGACCAGGAACCGGCGGCCGCCGACGACCACGGGGTCGGTGATCCGGCGCTGCACGAGCTCGGCCACCCCGAGGGCCCGGCACCCGTCGCCGTGGACCAGCACGGCGAACTCGTCGCCGCCGAGCCGCGCGACGGTGTCCCCGGCGTGGAGCACGCCACCGAGCCGCTCGCCGACGACCTCCAGCACCGCGTCGCCGGCCGAGTGCCCGTGGCGGTCGTTGATCAGCTTGAAGTCGTCGAGGTCCAGCAGCAGCAGCGCGAAGGCGCTGTCGGCGCGGTGCTCCAGCGCCTCGTCGATGCGCGTCATCAGCAGCGTCCGGTTCGGCAGGCCGGTCAGCGCGTCGTGGTGCGCCTGCCGGGTGAGCTGGTCGGTGAGCCGGCGCCGCTCGGTGACGTCGTGCATGGTGATGACGACGCCCGCGAGGGCCCGCTCGGTGATCTGCCCGACGGCGGTGACCTCGAACCAGACCCAGCGGCCGTCGCCGCGGGAGAGCCGGCACTCCACGAACGCCCGCCGCTCGCCGGCGCGCAGGACCGGTGCGACCGCCCGCGCGACCGCGTCCCGCTCGTCGGGGTGGACCAGGTCCAGCAGGTCCTCGAAGGTCCGCAACCGCGGCCGGTCCAGCGCGCCGCGCACCGACGGGCTGGTGTAGCGCACCACGCCGTCGGGCTCGACGACGAGCACCACGTCGGAGAGGTTGCGGACGAGGTCGCGCCACCACTGCTCCTGGTGCTCGAGCTGGACGGTACGTCGTCGCACCGCCCGGCCCAGGTCACGCTCGAGCGTCACGTGGTCGGAGACCACGGCGACCTGCCGCAGGGCGACGCAGCCGGCCCACGCGGCGGTCAGCCAGACGGTGTGGCTCAGCTCGCCGGTCATCACGCCGCTGGCGAGCACCGCACCGGCGGCGACGCAGATCGCGGCGTAGGGCACCAGCTGTTGGAAGAGGGTCGGCGGGTCGTCCGCCACCACCGGCGCGGTGGGGGCGACCACTGGCAGGGGCGCCCGTGCGGCCAGCCCGATGAGGACGAACGCCAGGACCCAGCCGGCGTCCAGCGGGCCGCCCGAGGAGTAGGCGCCTCGGTAGGCGAGCGCCACGAACACGCTGTCGGTGGCCGTCAGCACGAGCAGGCCGGCGCCCAGCGGGACCCAGAGCCGCCATCGGACGGCCGGCATCACCATGGTGTGACCCAGCACGAGCGAGGCGACCGCCACGTCGGCGACCGGGTAGGCGAGGGCGTCGAAGCGCGCCCAGGTCATCGGGCCGTCGTCCAGGACCGGCCCGAGCACCCACAGCTCGCTGGTGAGCAGGAGGGAGGCGGCGATCACCACGAGGTCGAGGGCCAGCCTCCTCCCGGACCAGCCGGTGCGTCGGGAGCGAGGGAACCGGAAGATCGCCACGGCCACCGGTATCGCGTAGCCGATGCACGCCACGTCGGCGAGCGAGGGCATCGGGGGCGGCCCGCCGACGAGCAGCAGGTGGCCCGCCCACCCCACGGCCCCGAGCGCCCAGGTCAGGCACCCGGCGCCGAGCCACGCCCACGCCCGGTGCCGGCCTTGGCGCCGGCGGTCCGCGCCCCGGCACGCCGCGGCCGCCACCAGCGGCGCGAGCACCAGGACGGCATCGCTGACCAGGGCGCGCGTGTGCCCGCCGGGCCCGTGCGGCAGCAGGAACAGCAGGAAGCCGACGACCACGAGCAGGCCGAGGCCGGCCTCACGTGCGTATCCGCGCATCGCCGTCGCCGACGCCCCCTCGGTGCTGGTCATCGGGCCGCCCCGTGGGCGCCCGAGCGCTCCGGTGCCCGGGCCGCCCGCCTCGCCGCCTTGGCCCGGTACATCGCGACGTCGGCACGGCGGACCAGCTCGTCGGCGTCGAAGTCGTCCCCGGGGTGCCGGACCGCCGCGCCCACGCTCGCGGTGACGCTCAGCAGTCCGTCGCGGAACGGCACCGGCTCGCACACCGCCGCCGAGACGCGCGCGGCCAGGGCGTGGCCGTCGGCCTCGTCCCGCAGCCCCTCGGACAGGACCAGGAACTCGTCACCACCCCACCGGACCACCGTGTCGTGGGGGCGCACCGCCGACCGCACCCGCCCGGCCACGGCACGCAGGACCCGGTCCCCCGCCTCGTGGGAGAACCGGTCGTTGATGTCCTTGAAGTCGTCGAGGTCGATGAAGACGACCGTGAGCAGCGACTGCTCCCCGGCGCGCAGCGTGACGGCGTGCTCGACGCGGTCCCACAGGACCGACCGGTTGCCGAGGCCGGTGAGCGGGTCGCGGGTCGCGAGCTCGCGGTAGCGCCGCTCGGAGGCCTCGGCGCGCGCCCGCAGCGTCGCGTGCTCGATGGCCAGGGCGGTGGAGATCGCGAACGCCTCGAGCGCCTTGCGCGTCGCCGGGCCGGGTCGCCGCCCGTCGTACGGGAGGTCGACGGAGAGGATGCCGAGCAGGGACCCGTCCGCTGCGGTCAGCGGCGCGAACAGCGCGTCCTCGTGGTGCCACGCGTCCTCGGCGACCGTTGCCGGCTCGTCGACGGGGTCGGGGACCCAGGACAGCAGGCCGGCGCCGATGGCGTCGTTGCGGTGGTCGGCGAAGCGCAGCCGGCCCCACGGCTGGCTCAGGGACAGCAGGGTGGCCCAGGTCTCGGCCGTGTCGACACTGCCGAGCAGCGTCTCCCGGGCGGTGCGGTCACCGGCGACCGAGACCACCTCCAGGGAGCCGTCGGCACGGGCGATGTTGACCGCGGCGACCCCGAAGCCCAGTGCCTCCACGATGGTCTCGGCGAGGAGGTCGAGCATCGCCACCAGGTCGTCGGGCACGGTCGACACGGACGCGGGCGACACGGGAGCTGCCGTGTCGGCGTCGACGGTGGTGACCGAGGGAGGACCCATGAGGGACATGATCCTCCCTCGCTGTCCGTTTTACACCGATTAGTGGGATTCGGTGCGGTGGGCGGAGGGTGCGGGCATTGCCGGGTGTCGGGGCCCTCTGCTTGACTGCCGCAGTCCGTCCCACCCAGCCCGTTCCGAGGAAGGACCGCCCATGCGCCTGCGCCCCTCCGCCGTGGCCGCCGTCGCCACCGTCACCGCCCTGACCGCCGTCGGCACCGGAGTCGCGACCGGCGCCGGCACCGCCCTCGGCGCCGCCGTCGCCTCCCCTCGGCAGGGCACCCATCACGGAGCCTCCGCGCACCGGACCGGGCACCACCACGCGCGGCCCGCCTTCGACCGGCTGTTCGTGGTGATGCTCGAGAACCACTCGAGGTCGAGCGTGATCGGCGACCCGAACGCGCCGTACCTGACGCACCTCGCGCACAGCTACGCGATGGCCGACCACTACTACGGCGTCACCCACCCGTCGATGCCGAACTACATCGCCACGCTCGCGGGGGACAACTTCGGGATCCAGGACGACAACGACCAGAACGTCGTGAACCTCGACCGACCCAACCTGGTCGACCAGCTCGAGGCGCACCACGTCCGCTGGGACGCCTACCTCGAGACCCTGCCCGCCGACAAGCTGGCCAGGTTCGCCCCGGACGAGGCGAACCCGCTGTACGCCAAGAAGCACAACCCCTTCGTGCTCTTCGACAGCGTCAAGAACGACCCGGCGCGGATGCGTCACGTGCGCGACTACAGCAGGATGGCCGCGGACCTCGACGCGCCGAGGCCGCCGCGCTTCGTGTGGATCACGCCCAACCAGTGCCACGACATGCACGGCGGCGTCTACGGCACGGTCCCCGGTCACGCCGAGACGCCCTGCCCCTACGGCGACGTCAAGGACGACGCGAACGACGCCGCGCTCAAGCACAAGGCGGACGCGTTCGTCCGTCGCGCCGTGCACACGATCCGCAGCTCCCGCGCCTGGACCCGGCGGTCGGCGATCATCGTCGTGACCGACGAGAACGACTACACCGGCAACGAGGAGACCGGCGGCTGGGAGGACGCGGCCGGCTGCTGCGACAGCCCGTACGTCGGCGCCGGGGACCCCCGGGTCTCGGCCGACTGGCCGGGCGGGACGTACGGCGGCGGGCTGATCCCCGCGATCGTGGTCACCGGCGCCGGACCACGTCACCTCGTGGACCACACGCCCTACAACCACTACTCGCTGCTCACCACGATCGAGGACACCTGGCACCTGGGTCACCTCGGCCACGCGGGTGACCGTGCGGGCGGCGTCGTGCCGATGACGCGGGTGTTCACCGGCCGCTGAGGGGTACGCGCCTGCTCGTGTGCGCCGACGCCCTCCCCGACGTCGCGATGTCACGCCTGAAGGAGCTGAACTTCTTCAACGGTCCGGAGGTCGCACCTCACGACGACGCCGGCTCGTGGTGGCGCACCGGGCAGTGGCACCGGGGGCTGGACTGGTACGCCGCCCCGCCCAGTTCGACCCCGGCAGCCAGTACCTCGCCCGCAGCCGCTACCACGAGCGACTGGCGCCGTACCTCGGGCTCTTCGACCGCGAGCAGATCCTCGTCGTGGTCCAGGAGCGACTGCTGCACCGGCGGGACCGGGAGATCGCGAGGCTCTACGCGCACGCCGGCGTGGACCCGGACCGGCGCCACCAGCGGCAC
>JAICLD010000207.1 GCA_025927595.1 Nocardioidaceae bacterium
CTGGAACAGCGCCTGCACGTTGGCCAGCGAGAACCGCCCGTCCTCCTGGAAGGCGCCCACGATCACGGTGACCGTGGGCACCAGCAGGAAGATCAGCAGGTAGACCAGGAACGGCAGCAGGGCCGCCCAGGGCGCCAGCCGTCGCAGCGAGGGTCCGGCCACCGTCAGCCGACTGCCTTCGCCCAGTTCTGGGACAGGTACGCCGTCGCCTTCTCGGTCTCGGCGACGGTCGGCGTCACCGCGGTGCCCTGCACGGGAGGCAGCGCGTCGTAGGCCTTCTTGTCGATCGTCCCCGCCTTGGCCATGGCGTCCGCGCGGACCGGCCGCGCGCCACCGCCGAGCCAGAGGTTCTGGCCCTGGTCGGAGTAGAGGAACTCCTCCCACAGCCGGGCGGCCGCCGGGTGCGGGGCCTGGGCGTTGATCGCCTGGTAGTAGTAGCCGGCGACGACGGCGTCCTTGGGCACGACGACCTTCCAGCTCGGCAGCTTGGCGCTCTCGGCAGCGTTGAGGTAGTCCCAGTCGATGACCACCGGGGTCTGGCCGGACTCGATCGTGGCCGGCGTCGGGTCGGTCGGGACCAGGTTGCCGGCCTTCTTGAGCCGGGCGAACCAGTCGACGCCCGGCTTGATGTCCTTGGCCGAGCCGCCGTTGGCGAGCGCGGCCATCATCACGCCGCTGAAGGCGGCTCCGGCCGTCGTCGGGTCGCCGTTGAGGGCCACGCGGCCCTTGAACGCCGATCCCAGCAGGTCGTCGAGCTTCGTGACGGCGGGGACCTTCTTGGAGTCGTAGCCGACCGACATGTAGCCGCCGTAGTCGTTGACCCACTCGCCGTTGGCGTCCTTGAAGCCCGCCGGGACGTCGTCCCACGTCGACACCTTGTACGGCGCGAAGAGGGCGGTGTTGGCCAGGGCCACGGACTGCCCGAGGTCGAAGACGTCGGGGGCGCGGCTGGTGCCCTTGAGGGACTTGGCGGCGTTGATCTCGTCCTGGCTGGCGCCGTCGGGCTGCGCGGAGCTCACCTTGATGCCGTACTTGTCCGAGAACGTCTTGATGATCGTGCCGTAGTTCGCCCAGTCCGGGGGCAGCGCGATGACGTTGAGCTCGCCCTCCTTCTTGGCGGCCTTGACCAGCGCGTCCATGCCGCCGAGGTCCTGCGCCGAGGTGGCCTTCGCCGCCTGGCTGCCGCCCGCGCCGCCCGAGCCGCCCGAGCCCGAGCCGCCGGAGCCGCCGGAGTCCGACGGAGGGGCGCACGAGGCCAGGGCGATCGCGCCCGCGGCGGCGACGGCGACCGCCGACGAGAGGGTGGAGAGGCGGACGGAAGATCTGGTCACGACGAACCTCCATGCGACGACGACGGGTCGGGCAGGGCTCCCGGCGCGGGCCCGGCCCCGCGCGGCTCGGCCGGCTGCTCAGGGGCAACCTAGCCCACCGCCGGCCCGGGCGCGCGGCCCTTCGGCACGGCGTCGCGCGCGTCCTCAGGAGCGGCGCAGCGCCCGACGTCCGCGCTCCCCGGGAGCGCCCCGCCGCTGGACCTTCACCGACCCCATCAGGGAGACCCCGCGGACCCGGACCACGCGGCCGGCTGCGGCAGGCTCGAACGGCACCTTGGCCCGCTGCTCGCAGAAGTCCCCCATGATCGCGACGCCGTCCACCACGACCCTGGTCCCGGCGTCGACGATGATCTTCACGTCGCCCATGACCGCGCTGGCGTTCACGGTCACCTCGGGAGCGGTGAACCGGGCCTCGCGCAGGTCCAGCACGACGCCGCCCATGAGGGCGAACGCGGTGTGGCCGTCCTGGAGCAGCCACGGCCCCCGCCGGTTCGTCTGCGAGAGGATCGCCACCGAGCCCGAGTAGCGCGACAGCTCCGGTGCGGACCCGGGAGCATGCCCCGGCGTGGACACGGCGACCGGGCGATGTCCGGGCGCCCCGGGCACCGGCAGGTCTGCGGTGATCGGGACGAGGTCGCCGTAGGTCTTGGCCTCGTAGGCCGCCTGCAGTCGGTCGTCGAGCTCGTCGAGGTCGAGGCGGCCCTCCCCCGCCGCCTGGCGCAGCACCTCGGCGACCCGGTGCCGGTCCTCGTCGGAGATCCGCAGGCGGCTCGGGTCCTGCCGTGCGATCCGTGCGTCGTCCCCGTGGTCCGCGGTCATGACGTCACCCTATTCGCGACGGAACGGTCGCGGGCCGCCGTACGCTTCCCGCGTGTGGGAGTACGTCGTCGTGGCGCGTGCCGAGGGACCGCGCGGGGAGGTCGTGCTGCGGGAGCGGCGCGCCCCTGACGCCGCGCCCGTGCTCGAGCTGCGGGTCAACGGCGTGTTCGTCATGGACAGCCGGGAGACCGGGAGCGAGCGCGAGCTGGCGGCGGCCGCCCTGGCGCACGTGGAGCAGCCGCGCGCGGTGCTGGTCGGCGGCCTCGGCCTGGGCTTCACCGCGCACGAGGTGCTCGCCGACCCGCGCGTCGAGCGGCTCGTCGTGGTCGAGGTCGAGGAGGCCCTGGTCGGCTGGATGCGGGACGGCACGGTGCCGCACGGCCCGGCCCTCCTGGCCGACGCGCGCCTCGAGGTGGTGACCGCCGACATCCGCGTGGCGCTGGCCGAGGCCGCGCCGGACAGCTACGACCTGGTGCTGCTCGACGTGGACAACGGGCCCGGGCAGCTGGTCCACGAGGCGAACGCCGCGGTGTACGAGCGCGAGTCGCTCACCCGCGTCCGCACGGCGCTGCGTCCCGGAGGCGCCGTCGCCGTCTGGTCGGCCCGGGAGGCGCCGGACCTGGTGGCGGACCTCGACGCCGTGCTCGGCCCCGTGGCCCCCGTCCCCGTCGACGTCCGCCTCCAGGACCGCGACGACCGGTACTGGCTCTACCTCACCTCCTCCCCCTGCGATTCCTCTGCGGTCGGGAGGGGCGCACCCGCGAGGCGAGAGCAGACGAATCACGGGTAGCGTCGGCGGCATGGACGGATACCGCATCGAGCACGACAGCATGGGCGAGGTCGAGGTCCCCCAGGACGCGCTCTGGCGCGCCCAGACCCAGCGCGCGGTGCAGAACTTCCCGATCAGCGGCAGCACGCTGGAGGCCGAGCACCTCAAGGCCATCGCCCAGGTGAAGGCCGCCGCCGCCGCGGTCAACGCCGAGCTCGGCGTCATCTCCGGCGAGCAGGCCGAGGCGATCCGCGCCGGCGCGGCCGAGATCGTCGCCGGTGAGCACCTCGACCACTTCCCGATCGACGTCTTCCAGACCGGCTCCGGCACGTCGTCGAACATGAACATGAACGAGGTCCTCGCCTCGCTCGCGCACCGGGCCGGCGTCGACGTACACCCCAACGACCACGTCAACGCCAGCCAGTCCAGCAACGACACGTTCCCGACCTCCATCCACGTCGCCGCGACCTCCGCGACCGTGCACGAGCTGATGCCGGCGCTCGACCACCTCGCCGGCGTGCTCGAGACCAAGGCCGAGGAGTTCGCCGACGTCGTGAAGTCCGGCCGGACCCACCTGATGGACGCGACCCCGGTGATGCTCGGGCAGGAGCTCGGCGGCTACGCCGCGGCCATGCGGTACGGCGTCGAGCGGCTCGAGGCCGTGCTGCCACGCGTCGCCGAGCTGCCGCTGGGCGGGACCGCCGTGGGCACCGGCATCAACACTCCCGAGGGCTTCGCCGGCAGGGTGATCGCCGAGCTCGCCGAGAGCACCGGACTGCCGTTCACCGAGGCCCGCAACCACTTCGAGGCGCAGGGTGCCCGCGATGCGCTGGTGGAGCTGTCCGGGCAGCTCAAGACCATCGCGGTGGGTCTGACCAAGCTCTGCAACGACCTGCGCTGGATGTCCTCCGGCCCCCGCACGGGGCTGGCCGAGATCAACCTGCCCGACCTCCAGCCCGGGTCCAGCATCATGCCGGGCAAGGTGAACCCGGTGCTGCCCGAGGCGACGCTGATGGTCTGCGCCCAGGTCATCGGCAACGACGCCGCAGTGACCGTGGCCGGAGCGTCCGGCAGCTTCGAGCTCAACGTGATGATGCCGGTGATGGCGCGCAACCTGCTGGAGTCGATCCGCCTGCTGTCGACGAGCTCACGGCTGCTGGCGGACCGGTGCGTCGAGGGCATCACCGCCAACGTCGAGCGGATGCGGACCTACGCGGAGTCCTCACCGTCGGTGGTGACCCCGCTGAACCGCTACATCGGCTACGAGAACGCGGCCAAGGTGGCCAAGAAGGCGCTCGCCGACCAGAAGACGATCCGCGAGGTCGTGGTGGAGCTGGGCTTCGTCGAGCGGGGGGACCTCACCGAGGAGCAACTCGACACCGCGCTCGACGTGGCCTCGATGACGCACCCGTAGCACCCGGCGCCGTTCGAGGACGGCGAGGACAAGGCCGGCCCAAGGAGGTGGCGGCGCTCCAGCCACGGCGAGCGCCATCGGCGCTCGGAGTCAGTACCAGCCGTGGCCCTGCTTGAACGACCAGGCGCTGCACGGCGAGCCGTAGCGGTCCTTGATGTAGCCCAGGCCCCAGCGGATCTGGGTGGCGGGGTTGTCGGCCCAGTCCCGGCCGGCCGAGGCCATCTTGGAGCCGGGCAGCGCCTGCGGGATGCCGTAGGCCGAGGAGCTCGGGTTGTCGGCGTGCACGTTCCAGCCGCTCTCCTGGGAGTAGATCGCGTCCAAGCAGGAGAACTGGTCCGAGCCGAACCCGTAGCGGGGCAGCAGGGCGCGCGCGACCGTGCGAGGGTCCGCCGAGGTCAGGTCCTCGGTCTGGGTCAGCTGTCCGCCCGGGGCCTGGCTCAGGGTCCGGCGCTTCGTCGGGTCGACCGCGGTCCGGTCGATGGAGCGGGACACCGCCTCGGTACGCCGGCCGAGGTCGAGGCCGCCGTCGGACGGGGCAGAGCCGGCCGGGGCGGAGCCGGCTCGGCCTGGGTTGGACGTGACCGGGCCGGAGACCAGGGAGGCGGAGGCGGCGCCACCCGCGCCGGCGGCGACCCCGGAGGAGACGGCCAGCGCGGTCGCGGCGACGGCGACACCACCCGCGGCCAGGGACCGGCGCAGCGCGGTGCGCGGGTGGGGGTGCTGGAGGCTTCGATGTGTCGGGACGTACTTCTCACGTCGGGGCACGCAGGAACTCACAGACGTAGACGACGGGGCGGGCCGCGTGGCACCCCCGGGATGCTTGCCCCACGACCGGTCTCCGACTATCCCGACTCGCGTCCCGGGATGCAAACCCAGGAGGGCCATCCTGGGGAGAGCCTCGCCACACCGACCCGGCGCGTCTGGCGGCCCCAGCCCCGCTGACCCGGCGCGTCTGGCGGCCCCAGCCCCGCTGACCCGGCGCGTCTGGCGGGCAGCCCGCCGACCCGGCGTCCCTCACTCACCAGACTCACGTGCTGTGGACGCGCCGACTCGGCATCCATGAGGCGCTGTGGACCCGCCGACTCGGCACCCATGAGGCGCTGTGGACGGGCCGGGTCGGCGTCGCTCACGCCGCCAGACGCGCCGGGTCGATCAGGGGTGGCAGCGGCGAACCGGGATCGCGGCGGCGCGCCGGCGGCCACCGTCGGCCCGGACGGCGTTCAGGAAGTCGAGCTCGCCGTCGAGCAGGCGCAGGCAGTCCGCGCGCGTGGCGCTCAGGCCGGAGTGCACGACCAGCACGCGGCTCGCCGC
>JAICLD010000227.1 GCA_025927595.1 Nocardioidaceae bacterium
GCCGCGCAGCGGTCCCGGTTTCGTGAGCGGGGCGGAGGTCGGCTAGAGTGACGTCGCCTTCGGGCTGTGGCGCAGTTTGGTAGCGCGCTTCGTTCGGGACGAAGAGGCCGCAGGTTCAAATCCTGTCAGCCCGACCACGTGAGAGAGCCTCCGGCCCGTCGGCCGGGGGCTCTCTTCGTCTCCCCCGCCTCAAGACGGACGGCTTCGTCGCCGATATGTTTACCGCCAAACGGTGCCAAACTAGGCACGGCATCTCTACACTGATGCTTACCGTCTTGTTACTTTTTCTCACTGGGAGATCACCATGCGTACCCTCACCCGCCTCACCGTCGCCGGCCTGGTCAGCGTCCTCGCCTTCGGCATCGTTCCTGCTCAGGGCGCCTCGGCCGCGCCGACGCGACCGGGCAACGTCTACTGCTGCAAGTAGCCGGCTCGGGCCCGCGTCCCTGTCCATCCTCCGAGCCGAGACCGGGCCAAGAAGTTGAGTTTCCTCATCCAGGCGGTAAAGGGCCGTAACCTGGCTCCATGACGACCTTCGGGGCCCGACTGCGGGCGCTGCGCCGGGCCAAGGGCCTGAGCCAGCAGGCGCTGTCGGGCGCCGGGGTCAGCGCCGGCTACATCTCGTTGCTGGAGTCCGGCAAGCGGTCCCCGTCGGCCGCCACCGTCGCCGTGCTCGCGGAGCGGCTCGGGGTGCCGGTCGAAGAGCTCGCGGACCCCGCCCCGGCTCCCTCTCCCGAGGTGGAGCTGCGGGCGCAGGTCGAGGTCAACTTCGCCCGGCTGGCCCTGGCCAACGGCGACCCTCAGCAGGCCGTGCGCGGGCTGTCGAACGTGCGCCTCGACGAGGTCCGCGCCGGCACCGCGTGCGACGCGGCCCTGGTGCTCGCCCAGGGCCTCGAGCAGACCGGTCAGCTCGACCGGGCGATCGCGGTCCTCGAGACCCTCGCGGACCGGTGCCGTCGGGAGGCCTCGTGGCTGACGCTGGCGACGGCGGCGACCGTCCTCGCGGTGATGTACATCGAGGCCGGTGACGTCCTCCGCAGCGTCGAGATCGCCCAGGCCGCTCTCGCCGACGTCGTCGCCGCGGGCCTCGAGGGCACCGACGAGCACGTCCGGCTCGGGTCGGTGATGGTCTCCTGCCTGATCGAGCGCGGCGACCTCACCCACGCCACGCACTGCGTCGCCGATCTCGTGGCGGTCGCGGAGCGGGCCGGGACCCCGCGCGGCCGCGGCTCCGTCTACTGGACCGCGGCGGTGGTCGCCCAGGAGCGCGGCCGTCTCGCGGAGGCGGTCATGCTCACCGAGCGGGCCGTCGCGCTGATGGCCGAGCAGGACAACGGGCGCGACCTGCCGCGCCTGCGGCTCCACTACTCCTGGCTCCTGCTCGCGCACCGGGAGCCGCGCGCCGAGGAGGCTCTCCTCCAGCTGGACCGGGCCGAGGCCGATCCCAGCCTGTTCGGCTCCCGCCTGGACCTCGGCACCGCCGCGACCTTCCGGGGCCGGGCCCTCCTCGCCCTCGGCCGGGTCGACGACGCCGCCGAGCACGCGGCCCGGGCGCTCACCCTGCTGGGGCCCTCCGAGCACGTGGAGCGGGCCCGGGCCCTGATCCTGCTCGGCGACGTCGGCACGGCCCAGTACCACGTCGAGATGGCCCACGAGGCCTTCACCGAGGCGGAGCAGGTCCTCGGACAGATGCTGGACTCGCGCACCACCGCCCGGCTCTGGCACGAGCTCGGGAGCGGCTGGCGGCACCTCGGCGAGACGCCGCGGGCGGTGGCCGCCTACGACAGGTCGTTCGAGATCCTGGGCCTGATGCCGCGCACCGACGCAGGGAAGCCCAGCGGCGCGGCGACACCCCGCTGACGGTCAGGGGAGTCAGGCCAGCGACGCCGCGACCAGCTCGGCGATCTGGACCGTGTTGAGCGCCGCGCCCTTGCGCAGGTTGTCGCCGGAGACGAACAGGGCCAGGCCGCGCTCGCCGTCGACCCCCGGGTCCTGACGGATCCGGCCCACGAGGCTGGGGTCCGCACCGGCGGCCAGCAGCGGCGTCGGGACGTCGACGAGCGCCACCCCGGGGGCGTCCGCGAGGATCTCGCGGGCCCGCTTGGCCGGCAGCGCCGAGGCGAACTCCGCGTTCACCGACAGCGAGTGGCCCGTGAACACCGGGACCCGCACGCAGGTCCCGGACACCCGCAGGTCCGGGATGCCGAGGATCTTGCGGCTCTCGTTGCGAAGCTTCTGCTCCTCGTCGGTCTCGTCGCTGCCGTCGTCCACGACGGATCCCGCCAGCGGCAGCACGTTGAACGCGATCGGGGCGACGTACGTCCGCGGAGCGGGCAGCGGCACCGCGGACCCGTCGTGCGCCAGCTCCGGTCCGCGCGACCCGACGGCCGCGACCTGGGTCGCGAGCTCCTCCACGCCCGCCAGTCCGCTGCCGGACACGGCCTGGTAGGTGCTGGCCACGAGCCGCACCAGGCCGGCCTCGTCGTGCAGCGGCTTGAGCACCGGCATCGCGGCCATCGTCGTGCAGTTGGGGTTGGCGATGATCCCCTTCCGCGCGAGGCGTACGTCGTCGGGGTTCACCTCGCTCACCACGAGCGGCACGTCCGGGTCCATCCGCCAGGCGGAGGAGTTGTCCACCACGACGGCGCCGGCCTCGGCGAAGACCGGCGCGAGCGCCGTGGAGGTTCCGCCACCGGCGGAGAACAGCACGATGTCGAGCCCGGAGGGGTCGGCCGTGGCGGCGTCCTCGACGACCACGTCGCGCCCATCCCACTCGACCGTGGTGCCGGCCGAGCGGGCCGAGGCGAAGAACCTGACGTCGGAGACCGGGAAGCCCCGCTCGAGCAGGATCCGGCGCATGACGACGCCGACCTGGCCGGTGGCCCCCACGACGCCCAGCCGCACCGGCCGCACCGGCCGGACGGGTCGCGACGCGCTCATCGGCCGGTCCCGCCGTACACGACGGCCTCGACCTCGTCGGTGTCGAGGTCGAAGGCCGTGTGGGTGGCGGTCACCGCGTCGTCGACCTGGCCCTCGTCGACGATCACGGAGATCCGGATCTCCGAGGTCGAGATCATCTCGATGTTGACGCCGGCCGAGGCCAGCGCCGCGAAGAACCGGGCGGTGATGCCCGGGTGCGAGCGCATCCCGGCACCGATCAGCGAGACCTTGCCGATCCGGTCGTCGTAGAGCAGCGAGTCGTAGCCGACCTCGTCCTTGATCCGGGCCAGCGCCGCCATCGCGCTCTGGCCGTCCTCACGGGGGAGCGTGAACGAGATGTCGGTGAGGTTCGTGGCCGCGGCCGAGACGTTCTGCACGACCATGTCGAGGTTGACCTGCGCGTCGGCCAGGGTCTCGAAGATCCGGGCCGCCTCGCCGACCTTGTCGGGGACGGACACGACGGTGATCTTCGCCTCGCTGCGGTCGTGGGCGACACCGGCGATGATCGCCTGCTCCATGGGTTCCACCTCTGCTTCGGGGACGATCCAGGTCCCTTCCTTCTGACTGAAGGAGGACCGCACGTGGATGGGCATCTGGTAGCGGCGTGCGTACTCGACGCACCGCAGGTGCAGGATCTTCGCACCGCACGCCGCCATCTCGAGCATCTCCTCGGTGGAGACGCGGTCGAGCTTGCGGGCGGAGGGAACGATCCGCGGGTCGGCGGTGAAGACGCCGTCGACGTCGCTGTAGATCTCGCAGACCTCGGCCCCGACCGCGGCGGCCAGCGCGACCGCGGTGGTGTCCGAGGCGCCCCGGCCTAGCGTGGTGACGTCCTTGGTGTCCTGGGAGACGCCCTGGAACCCGGCCACGATCGCGATGTGGCCCTCGTCGATCGCCTTGGTGATCCGGCCCGGGGTGATGTCGATGATCTTGGCCTTGCCGTGGGCGCTGTCGGTGATGACGCCGGCCTGGCTGCCGGTGAACGACCGGGCGGCCTGGCCCAGGTTCGCGATGGCCATCGCGACCAGCGCCATCGAGATCCGCTCGCCCGCGGTCAGCAGCATGTCGAGCTCGCGCGGCGGCGGCAGCGGGCTCACCTTCTCGGCGAGGTCACGCAGCTCGTCGGTGGTGTCCCCCATCGCGGAGACCACGACGACGACGTCCTTGCCGGACTTCTTCGTGGCGACGATGCGCTGGGCGACGCGCTTGATCCCGTCCGCGTCGGCGACCGACGAGCCGCCGTACTTCTGCACGACAATGCCCACGACTCTCCTCGGTGCTCGCGTTCGGGTCCTCGGCCCGTCCCGGACCCGGTGAGTCTATCGAGCCGAGACCCGCGGGTCGCAGGCCGAGACGGATCGCAAGACGCCCGTCCGGCCGGCACGACGCCCTGCCCCGGCCCCGTCCGGAGGGGCCCAGGTCACGGATGTGCGGGATCGAGCAGCTCGTCGGCGGCGGCGACCTGGTCGGCCTCGCTCTCGAACTCCGCGTCGAGGCGGTCGTGGGAGACGATCGACTGCAGGGCGCGGAGCACGCCGCTCGCCTCCTGCCCCCACGAGGAGACATAGGAGAACTGCCACCACCACAGTGCCTCGTCGACGCGTCCGGCGATGTGGTGGCGCAGCCCGTGCGCCAGCGCCGCGGCGATGCTGGTCAGGTCGTCGGACAGCAGCGAGGACATCATCTCCGGCGGGTCGACGTACGGGTCGAAGACCTCGGTGTAGGCGTCGACGCTCTCCAGCAGCACGGCCAGCCGCAGCCGCATCGCGTCGAGGTCGGGGTCCGGTCCGGGGTCGGGCTCGTACTCGTCGGTCGGAGCGAAGTCGCTGTGCACGCCGAGCCGCCCGCCCGCGAGCAGGATCTGGCTGACCTCCAGCAGCAGCAGCGACACCGCCTGCCCGCCGGTCGCCTCCCCGCGCGAGATCGCGCGCAGGGCGAGCAGGAAGCTCTTGACCTGGTCCGCGATCTGCTGCGCGAAGTCCTCGTACTCGCTGGACCGGTCGCCCGGCCGGCCACTCGCCGGCACTGTCCGTTGATCCGTCATTCGACCGATCGTCTCCCTTCGA
>JAICLD010000169.1 GCA_025927595.1 Nocardioidaceae bacterium
CCCGTGCCGGTCGACGTCGTCCCCGAGTCGGGGTGGCCGCTGGAGCACGTCGCCGCCGTCGGCGCGGAGCTGCTCGCCGTGCGCCTGGTCGACGCCGTCCCGCGGCTGACCCGGCACGCCCTCGACGGCTCGGTGCTCGGGCCGGTCGACGTGCCCGGCGGCGGGGTGGTCGCGCTCAACGGCGAGGCCGGGGACGACGAGGTCTTCCTCGGCATGTCGTCGGTGACCCGGCCCCTCTCGTCGTACCGGCTGGACCTCGGCAGCGGGTCGCTCACCCAGCTCGACCTCGCGCCGGACGAGCAGCGCGCGTGGCGACCGCCGGAGGTCGACATCGACCGCGGCCGGGCCACCAGTGCCGACGGCACCGAGGTCCCCTACTTCCTGGTCCGGCCCGCCGGGACAGCGGACGGGTCGCCGCGCCCGACGCTGCTGTGGGGGTACGGCGGGTTCGGGATCAGCGAGACGGCGACCTACCGAGCGGTGTTCGCCGGCTGGCTCGCGGCGGGCGGCTCGCTGGTCGTGGCGAACCTGCGCGGCGGCGGGGAGTACGGCACCGAGTGGCACGAGGCCGGGCGGCTCAAGGACAAGCAGCACGTCTTCGACGACTGCATCGCGGTCGCGGAGCACCTCGTGGCGCAGGGAGTGACGACCCACGACCGGCTGGCGCTGCACGGCCGCAGCAACGGCGGCCTGCTCGTGGGAGCGGTGCTGACGCAGCGACCCGACCTCGTGGCGGCGGCCCTGCCGGCGGTCGGGGTCCTCGACATGCTGCGGTTCCACCGCTTCACGGTCGGGGCCGCGTGGGTGTCCGACTACGGCTCCCCCGAGGACCCGGCGATGTTCGAGGTGCTGCTGGACTACTCGCCGCTGCACCGGGTGCGACCGGGGACCCGCTACCCCGCGACGCTGGTGTCGACCGGCGACCACGACGACCGGGTCGTCCCGGCCCACAGCTTCAAGCTCACCGCCGCGCTCCAGCACGCCCAGGCGGGCGACGCCCCGGTCCTGGCGCGGATCGAGACCGCCACCGGGCACGGTGCAGGCAAGCCGAGCCGGCTCGTCGCCGAGGAGGCCGCGGACCTGCTGGCCTTCGCGGCCGAGCACACCGGACTGGTCCCGGGAGGCTGAGCGGCGAGTCAGAGCCCCTCGCGGACCCGTCGCCCCTTCTCCAGCGCGGTCTGCCGCAGCCGCTCCTGGAACGCCGTCATCTGCTCTCGCAGGTCGGCGTCGGACGCCGCGAGGATCCGGACCGCGAGCAGCCCGGCGTTGCGGGCGTTGCCGACCGCGACGGTCGCCACCGGCACCCCGGAGGGCATCTGCACGATCGACAGCAGGGAGTCGAGCCCGTCGAGGTGGCGCAGCGGCACCGGCACGCCGACCACCGGCAGCGGCGTCACCGCGGCGAGCATGCCGGGCAGGTGGGCGGCCCCACCGGCCCCTGCCACCAGGACCTGCAGCCCGCGGCCCGCCGCCTCCTGCCCGTAGGCGAGCATCTCCTGCGGCATCCGGTGCGCGGACACCACGTCGGCCTCGTAGCCGACGCCGAACTCCTCCAGCGCCTCGGCCGCCGCCCGCATCGTGGGCCAGTCGGAGTCCGAGCCCATCACGATCCCGACCCGGGCGCCGGCGCTCACTCGCTCTCCTGGCCCAGGTCGCCGCGGAACCACGCGGCCGCGTGCCGCGCGCGCTCGCGTACGTCGTCGAGGTCGTCGCCGTACGCCGTGACGTGGCCGACCTTGCGACCGGGCTTCACGTCCTTGCCGTAGAGGTGGACCTTGAGCTGCGGGTCCCGGGCCAGCACGTGCGGGTAGCCGGCGTACAGGTCCTCCGAGAGCGCCCCGTGCTCGCCGCCGAGGATGTTCACCATCACCGTCCACGGCGCGCGCGCCTCGGGCGACCCGAGCGGCAGGTCGAGCACCGCGCGCAGGTGGTTCTCGAACTGCCCGGTGACCGCACCGTCCATGCTCCAGTGCCCGGTGTTGTGCGGGCGCATCGCGAGCTCGTTGACCAGCACGCGGCCGCGCCGTCCCGAGCCCGTCGACGGCTCCCCGGTCGCGAACATCTCCACCGCGAGGATGCCGGTGACGTCGAGCTCCGCGGCGACGCGCATCGCGATCCGCTGGGCCTCGACGGCGAGGTCCGGGTCCAGGTCGGGGGCGGGTGCGGTCACCTCCCAGCAGATGCCGTCGCGCTGCACCGACTCGACGACCGGGTAGGCGGCCACCTGCCCCGAGGGCGACCGGGCCACGAGCGCCGAGATCTCGAACCGGAAGTCGACCTTCTCCTCGGCCAGGATCGCCACGCCGGTCTCCGAGGCCACCGAGAACGCCGTCCCGCAGGCCTCGGGACCGTCGACCACCCACACGCCCTTGCCGTCGTAGCCGCCGCGGGTGGTCTTCAGCACGACGGGGAAGCCACCGACGGAGGCGGCGAAGTCCTCGACCTCCGCGACGTCCGAGACGACGCGGTGCCGGGGGCTGGGCACGCCGAGCCCGTCGAGCCGGGCGCGCATGACGGCCTTGTCCTGGGCGTGCACCAGGGCCTCGGGCCCGGGCCGGCAGGGATGCCCCTCGGCGGCGAGCGCGTGCAGGTGCTCGGTCGGGACGTGCTCGTGGTCGAAGGTCACGACGGCGCAGCCGGCCGCGACCGACCGCAGCGTCTCCAGGTCGCGGTAGTCGCCGACGGTGGTGTCGGGGACGACCTGGGCCGCGGAGACCTCCGGGCCCTCGGCCAGCAGCCGGACCGGCACGCCCAGCGCGACCGCCGCCTGGGCCGTCATGCGGGCCAGCTGGCCACCGCCCACGACGCCGACGACCGGGGTGCTCGAAGAGGTGCGGCTCACCCGAGGAGCGTAGCGAGCCGCGTGCCGGACCCCCGAGGGTGCGTCCGGCGCCAGGACGTCAGGCGCTCCGCGCCTCGCGCGGCAGGTCCCCGGACGGCGCGACCACCAGGTCGCCCGCCTGGTCACGCGAGAGGATCCGGCCCGTCGCGGAGTACACCGGCGGCCGGACCTCGAAGCGCAGCCCGCGCCCGCGGATCGTGGTGATCAGCGTGGGCCGGCGGGTGTCGTCGCCGAGCTTGCGGCGGACCCAGCCGAGGTGGACGTCGATGGTCTTGGCCGAGGTCCAGAACGTCGTCTTCCAGACGTCGCGCATCAGCTCCTCGCGGGTGACGACCTCACCGGCGCGGCCGATCAGGGCGTTGACCAGGTCGAACTCCTTGTTCGACATCCGGATCTCCACGCCGTCCCGCCACACGCGCCGGGTCGTGGCGTCGACGTCGACTCCCTGCACACTCATCATGAGCACTACGGTAATGCGACAAAACGGACACCACCCTGGAAATGCACAGATTCGGCCCGGATGCCGCGAGCGCTCAGTGCCGGCGGACCGCCACCGGCTCCACCACGCCGAACCCGCGCAGCGGCCGCGGCGGCAGCGGCCGGGTGTCGAAGTCCGTCGGCGGGAGCAGCTCCGCGGTCGCCGGGTCGGTGATCACCCGGTTGCGGCGGGCCACCGACGTCAGCCGCGCGGCCATGTTCACGGGCGGCCCGAACACGTCGCCGAGCTGCATGACCACCGACCCGGTGGACAGCCCGACGTGCACGTCGGGAAGCCGGCTGTCGCGCCCGATCACCTCGACGATGCCGAGGCCGGTCTTCATCGCCTGCACCGGGTCGTCGTTGACGAACAGCACCGAGTCGCCGAGCGTCTTGATCACCCGGCCGTTGCGGCCCGCCACGACGTCGGCGCACCGCGACTCGAAGATCTCCACCAGGTCGCCGATCCGGTCCTCGCCGAGCTGGTTGGACAGGGCGGTGAAGCTGACCAGGTCCGCGAACCCGACCGTGACCCGGCTCGTGTGCAGGTCCGCGTCCTGCGCGCCCAGCGCCTCGATGCGGGCCACCGCGGCCGCGAGGTGCCGGCGCCAGGAGTACACCAGCAGCCGCTCGAACGGCACCCCCAGCTCGTCGGCCAGCCGCAGCGCGCTGCCGATCCGGCTGCCGGTGGCCTCCTCCCCCGCCTCGAGCTGGGCGACCCGTGCCGCGAGCGTGGCCACCTGCCAGTCGGCGAGCCGGGCCATCGTCTGGCCGACCGCACGGGTCAGCCGCACGGCGGTGTCGAAGTCGACCGTGCCCCGCTCGACGGCGCCCACCAGCAGCGTCAGCGCCGTGCGGTCGCCCTCGGTGAAGGCCGCCGCGTCCCCGGCGTCGGGGAAGCCGAGCGCGCGCCACAGCCGCCTCGCCTGCTCGACCGGGACCCCGGCCGAGGAGGCGACCTGCTCGTTGGTCAGCGCCGGCTGCTCACCGAGGAGCGCCTCCTCCAGCTGCTGGCGGGTGAAGTGGCGCCGCGGCGCCGTCATCGGCCCGGCCGCCTGAGGGAGAACGCCACCCCCTCATCCTCTCACCCGGCCCGGTCAGCCGGGCGCACGTGGACCACGTCCCCGGCGCCGAGCACGTGCCGCCGGCTGCCGTCGTCGACGACCAGCCGGCCCTCCCCGTCCACGTCCACGGCCCGCCCCTCGAGCGCACCGCCGCCCGGCAGGGCCACCCGCACCGGGCGGCCGATCGTCGAGCAGGCCGCGAGGTACGACGCGCGCGGGCCCTCCCCCTCGGCGGCCCGCCACGCGTCGTACCGGACGGAGAAGGCGGTGAGCACGGCCAGCAGCAGCGCGGACCGGTCCAGGGAGGCGGCGCCCGCCAGGGCCAGCGACGTGGCGGTGGGCACCGGCAGCTCGGTCCGGGCGGAGGACACGTTGACCCCCACGCCGACCACCGCGGCCGCACCCGGGCCGCCGGCCCCCCGGCTCCGCTCCAGCCTCTCGATCCGCTCGATCCTCTCGACGAGGATGCCCGCGACCTTGCGCGGCGCGCCCCGCTCCTCCACGAGCACGTCGTTGGGCCACTTCAGGCTCGCGCGGACGCCGGTCGCGACGTGCAGGCCGTCCACGACGGCGAGGCCGGTCACCAGCGGCAGCCACGGCCATCGCTGGGTCGGCACGTCCTCGGGGGCCACCAGCAGCGAGAAGGTCAGCGCGGCGCGGGCCGGCGTCTCCCAGGCGCGGCCCAGACGCCCGCGACCCGCGGTCTGGTGCTCCGCGACCAGCACGAGCCCGGCCGCGGCGCCCTGCCGCGCCCGCGCCGCGACCGCGGCGTTGGTGGAGGGGCACTCGGCGACCACCTCCGGTCGCCAGCCGCCCGACGGCGCGCCGGCCACCGGGACGGTGTCGGGCAGGCCCAGGGGCGGCCGGACCGGGTTCTCCTCGCGCACAGGCACTAGATTGACCGACGCCAGCACCCCGCGCGACCTGGAGGCGACCGAGCCCGTGAGCGAAGCAGCGACGACCCCCTCCGAGCGCGTCGGCACCCCGCCGGGGCAGGGCACCGAGACGCCGGCCGACGAAGGCCTCGACATCGACATCCACACCACGGCCGGCAAGGTCGCCGACCTCGACCGCCGGCTCGAGGAGGCCGTCCACGCGGGCTCCCAGCGGGCCATCGAGAAGCAGCACGCCAAGGGCAAGAAGACCGCTCGGGAGCGGGTCCTCGAGCTGCTGGACGAGGACTCGTTCGTCGAGCTCGACGAGCTGGCCCGGCACCGCTCGACCGCCTTCGGGATGGAGAGCCGGCGCCCCTACGGAGACGGGGTGGTCACGGGGTACGGCACCATCGACGGCCGCCAGGTCTGCGTGTTCGCCCAGGACTTCACGGTCTTCGGTGGCTCGCTGGGGCAGGTGTTCGGCGAGAAGATCGTCAAGGTCATGGACCTCGCCATGAAGACCGGCTGCCCGATCATCGGGATCAACGACTCCGGCGGCGCGCGGATCCAGGAGGGCGTCGTCTCGCTCGGCCTCTACGGCGAGATCTTCCGGCGCAACGTGCACGCCTCCGGGGTGATCCCGCAGATCTCGCTGATCATGGGCCCGTGCGCCGGGGGCGCGGTCTACTCCCCCGCCGTCACGGACTTCACCGTGATGGTCGACCAGACCTCGCACATGTTCATCACGGGGCCGGACGTGATCAAGACGGTCACCGGCGAGGACGTCTCGATGGAGGACCTCGGCGGCGCCCGCGCCCACAACACCAAGTCCGGCAACGCCCACTACCTGGCGGCCGACGAGTCCGACGCGATCGAGTACGTCAAGGCGCTGGTGTCCTACCTGCCGCAGAACAACCTCGACGAGCCGCCGACCTACGACGAGGAGGCCGACCTCGAGGTCGGCGAGGAGGACCGGGCCCTGGACACCCTGGTCCCGGACTCCCCGAACCAGCCCTACGACATCCACACGGTGATCGAGGCGGTGCTCGACGACGGCGAGTTCCTGGAGGTGCAGGCGCTGTTCGCGCCCAACATGGTCGTCGGCCTCGGCCGTGTCGAGGGGCGTCCCGTCGGCGTGGTCGCCAACCAGCCGCTGCAGCTGGCCGGCACCCTCGACATCGACGCCTCCGAGAAGGCGGCCCGGTTCGTGCGCACCTGCGACGCGTTCAACCTGCCGGTGCTGACCTTCGTCGACGTGCCCGGCTTCCTCCCGGGCACCGACCAGGAGTGGAACGGGATCATCCGCCGCGGTGCGAAGCTGATCTTCGCCTACGCGGAGGCCACCGTGCCGCTCGTCACGGTCATCACCCGCAAGGCCTACGGCGGCGCCTACGACGTCATGGGCTCCAAGCACCTCGGCGCCGACATGAACCTGGCCTGGCCGACCGCGCAGATCGCCGTGATGGGCGCGCAGGGCGCGGTCAACATCCTGTACCGCTCCGACCTCAAGGACGCCGACGACCCCGACGCCAAGCGCGCCGACCTGGTCCAGGAGTACGAGGACCACCTGGCCAACCCCTACCTCGCCGCCGAGCGCGGGTACGTCGACGCGGTCATCCAGCCGCACGAGACCCGCAGCGAGATCGTCCGCTCGCTGCGGCTGCTCCGCTCCAAGCGCGAGTCGCTGCCTCCCAAGAAGCACGGGAACATCCCGCTGTGAGTGGGCCCGAGCCGCAGGAGGGCCGAGCCGACGGGTCGGCGGCCCCACGGGCCGACCTGCAGGGGAGCGCCGGGCCCCGGCCACCGCTCTTCGTGGTGGGGGGAACCGCCACCGACGAGGAGATCGCCGCCCTGACGGTCGTCCTCCAGGCGGCACCCGCCGCAACGGCGGACGCACCGCAGCAGAGCCGCCGTGAGTGGTCCGCCCCCCACCGCCTGCTGAACCGCCTGGCCGGCCGTCCCCTGAGGCCCAGCCCCGGCGCCTGGCGCTCGTCCTCCCTCCCCTGAGGAGTCACCCAGTCAGGCACCTCAGCGCGTGTCGCCGGAGGAAGTGACCCCTCGCCCGGGCGGTAGCCTGCCGCTCGTGCCTCC
>JAICLD010000071.1 GCA_025927595.1 Nocardioidaceae bacterium
CCCGGGAGCGCCAGGGGTGAGCGGGCCCGCGGGACCGGTCGGGGACGCGGTCGAGGTGCGCCCCGAGGACGCCTTCGACGTCGCCGCCGTCGCCGCCTGGCTGCGAGCGCACGCCACCGACGGAGGCGACGCCGGCGGGCTCGACGGGACTCCCGAGGTCCGCCAGTTCCCGGGCGGCGCCTCGAACCTCACCTACCTGCTGTCCTACCCGCGGCGTGACCTGATCCTGCGCCGCCCGCCCGTGGGCGCCAAGGCCCGCGGCGCCCACGACATGCGGCGCGAGTTCACGATCCAGTCGCGGCTCGGGCCGGTCTTCGGCTACGTGCCGGCCATGGTCGCGCTCTGCGACGACCCGGACGTGCTCGGGTCGGACTTCTACGTGATGGACCGGATCGAGGGGACGATCCTGCGCGCGGACGCACCCGCCGAGCCGGTCCTCGACGAGGCCGGCGCCCGCCGGCTGTGCGAGCGGTTCCTCGACGTGCTCGTGGAGCTGCACCGCGTGGACCCCCCGAGGGCCGGGCTCGGCGAGCTCGGCCGCGGCGCCGGGTACGTCGCCCGCCAGGTGGCCGGCTGGTCCGACCGCTACCGCCGCGCCCGCACCGAGGACGTCGGCGACCTGGAGCCGGTCATGGCCTGGCTCGAGGCGCACCGGCCCGACGACGTCGCGACCTGCGTCATCCACAACGACTTCCGGCTGGACAACGTCGTGCTCGCCGGACCGCACCGCGACGGCGGTGCGGACCCGTGGCGGGTGGTCGGGGTCCTGGACTGGGAGATGGCCACGCTCGGCGACCCGCTCATGGACCTCGGCGGCGCGATGGCGTACTGGATCCAGGGCGACGACGAGGAGGACTACCTCGCGCTGCGTCGCCAGCCGAGCCACCTGCCGGGCATGCTGACCCGGGCGCAGATGGTGGCCGGCTACGCCGAGCGGACGGGGCGCGCGGTGCCGGCCGACCGCTGGCGGTTCTACGAGGTCTTCGGGCTGTTCCGGCTCGCGGTGATCGCCCAGCAGATCTACTACCGCTACCACCACGGGCAGACGACGAACCCCGCCTACGCCGGGTTCCTGCCCGTCGTGCGCTACCTCGACGGGCGCTGCCACCGGCTGCTGGGGCTGGAGCGGTGAGCCTGCTGCTGCTGGTCCGGCACGGCCAGGCGTCGTGGGGCACCGACGACTACGACGCGCTCTCCGAGCACGGCGCGCGGCAGTCGCGGGTGCTCGGCGAGGAGCTGGCCCGCCGCGGCCACCGGCCGCACCTCGTGGTCGCCGGCGGCATGCGGCGGCACCGCGAGACCGCCCGCGAGGTCCTCGCCGGCGCCGGCTGGGCCGCCGACGTCGACACCGACCCGGGCTGGGACGAGCTCGACCACCGGCAGCTGCTCGAGCGGCACGCGACCCCCCACGCCGCCGGTCCCCGCCCTGGGGACCCCCGCCGGCCGGACCCCGACGGCGCCCAGCGCCGCTTCGAGGAGGCGACCCTGCGCTGGACCGGCGGGGCGTTCGCCGACGAGTACGACGAGACCTTTCCCGCGTTCTGCGCACGGGTCGACGGCGCCCTGCGGCGGACCGCCCAGCGGCTCGGCAGCGGGCAGACCGCGGTCGTGCTGACCTCGGGCGGGCCGGTGTCGTGGGTCGCCGCGGACCTGCTCGCGGGCGAGGCGGAGCTGTGGCGCCGGCTGGTCCCCGTGGTCGTCAACGCCTCGGTCACCAAGGTCGTCGTGGGCCAGCGCGGCACCACGCTGGTGTCCTTCAACGACCACGGCCACCTCGAGGGTCCCGACGGCGGGCTGGTGACCTACCGGTGAGCGCCACCCTGGTCGCCCGGGGGCTGGCGGGCGGCCACGGGCACCGGCGGCTGTTCGAGGGCCTCGACCTCACCGTCGCGCCCGGGGACGTCGTCGGGGTGCTCGGCGCGAACGGCGCCGGGAAGTCCACGCTGCTGCGGCTGCTGGCCGGGGACCTCGCGCCGCTCGACGGGACCGTCCGCACGACACCGCCGGACGCGTTCGTCGGCTGGCTGCCGCAGGAGCACGAACGGGTGCCCGGCGAGACGGTCGCCGGGTACCTCGCCCGTCGTACGGGGGCGGCGGAGGCCACCCGGGCGATGCACGCCGCCGCCGACGCGCTCGGGTCGGTGGTGCCCGGGGCGGACGACGCCTACGCCACGGCGCTGGACCGGTGGCTGGCCAGCGGCGCGCCCGACCTCGACGACCGGGTGGGCCCGGTGCTGGCCGACCTCGGCCTGGACGCCGGGCGCGACGCACTGATGACGGCGCTCAGCGGGGGGCAGGCGGCCCGTGCGGCGCTCGCGGCGGTGCTGCTCAGCCGGTTCGACGTGGTCCTGCTCGACGAGCCGACCAACGACCTCGACCTCGCCGGGCTCGACCGCCTCGAGTCCTTCGTCCGCGGCATGCGCGGCGGGGTCGTGCTGGTCTCCCACGACCGGGAGTTCCTGGCGCGCTGCGTCACCCGGGTCGTGGAGCTCGACCTGGCCCAGCACCAGGTGTCGGTCCACGACGGCGGCTACGAGGCGTTCCTCGCCGAGCGGGCCGTGGCCCGACGGCAGGCGCGGGGGGCCTACGACGACTACGCGTCGGCCCGGGCCGACCTGGTGGCGCGCGCCCGCACCCAGCGGGAGTGGAGCTCCCAGGGCGTCCGCAACGCGATCCGCAAGAGCCCGGACAACGACAAGATCCGCCGCAAGGCGGCGACCGAGTCCTCTGAGAAGCAGGCGCAGAAGGTCCGGCAGATGGAGTCCCGGATCGCCCGGCTCGAGGAGGTCGCCGAGCCGCGCAAGGAGTGGCGGCTGCAGCTGCGGATCGGGTCCGCGCCGCGCTCGAGCTCGGTGGTGGCGACGCTGAACGGCGCCGTCGTGCGCCGCGGCGACTTCGTGCTGGGACCGGTCTCGCTGCAGGTCGAGGCCCGGCAGCGGATCGGGATCACCGGGCCCAACGGCGCCGGCAAGAGCACGCTGCTGCGGCTCCTCCTCGGCCGCGAGCGGCCCGACGAGGGGACCGCGTCGCTGGGCGCGAGCGTGGCGGTCGGAGAGATAGACCAGCACCGCACCGGGCTCGACGAGCGGCTGCCGCTGGGCGAGGCGGTCGGCGCGGCGCTGCCGGACCACGCCCCGGCCGACGTACGCACGCTGCTCGCGAAGTTCGGGCTCGGGGCCGACCAGGTCACCAGCCGGGTCGGCCGGCTCTCACCGGGCGAGCGGACCCGGGCCGGACTGGCGCTGCTCCAGGCGCGCGGCGTCAACCTCCTGGTCCTCGACGAGCCGACGAACCACCTGGACCTGCCCGCGATCGAGCAGCTGGAGCAGGCGCTGGACTCCTACGACGGCGCCCTGCTGCTGGTCAGCCACGACCGCCGGCTGCTCGACGCGGTCCGGCTGGACCGGCGCTGGCAGGTCCGGGCCGGCACCGTCACCGCGGGCTGACGCCCGTCCCGTACGTCGATCCGGCGTCGATCCGGCGTCGATCCGGCGTCGATCCGGCGTCGATCCGGGCCGGTCACGGCGTGAGCGCACGCCAGGCGCGGTAGCCGCCGACCAGGTCGGTGGCGCGACGCAGGCCGACCCGGCGCAGCGACTCGGCGGCGAGCACGGAGGCGTAGCCCGCGTTGCAGACCAGCACCACCCGGCGGTCCGGGTCGTCGGCCTCGGGGATCCGGTCCGGCGACGTCGGGTCCAGCCGCCACTCCAGGACGTTGCGGTCCACGACGACCGCCCCGGGCATCGGCCCCTCGGACTCCCGGTCGTCCCGCGGCCGGATGTCGACGACCAGGGCACCGGCCGCGGCCTCGCCCGCGAGCTCGGCGGGCAGCACCCGGTCCAGGCCGCCGGCCGCCTCCGCGAGCACGCGCTCGATCCTTGACCCGCTCATGCGGTCAGCGTAAGGCTGGGGCCATGACCGGGCGCGTGGTGCACTTCGAGATCCCCTACGACGACCAGGAGCGCGTGAGCCGGTTCTACTCCGAGGTCTTCGGGTGGAAGCTGCAGGCGCTGCCCGACATGGACTACGTGCTGGTCACCACCGGCCCCAGCGACGAGGGTCCGCCCAGCGAGCCGGGGTTCGTCAACGGCGGCATGCTCCAGCGGGGTCTGCCCGTCGGCAGCCCGGTGGTGGTGCTCGAGGTCGAGGACATCGAGCAGACCCTCGACGACGTGGAGCGGCTCGGCGGGACCACCGTCGCGAGCAAGCAGGCCGTCGGCGACATGGGCTTCTCGGCCTACGTCAAGGACAGCGAGGGCAACCTCACCGGGCTCTGGCAGAACGCCTGAGCCGTCGCTGGGCCGTCGTTGGGCCGTCGTTGGGCCGCCGCCGGGCAGCCGCTGGGCCGTCGCTGGGCCGGTCAGCCGGCGGGCGGTGCGGTGCTCTCCCGCACGACGAGCGTGGTCGGCAGCACCACCCGCGTCGTGGTCGGGCCCGCACCGGTGCCTGCGCCGGTGCCGGCCGCGCGGTGCTCCAGGGCCGTCCGCAGGGCGGCGGCGGCGAGGCGGCCCTTCTCGGCCACGTCCTGGTGGACGGTGGTGAGCCGGGGCCGCACCCGGTGCGCGAGCGGGCTGTCGTCGAAGCCGACGACCGACAGGTCCCCGGGGACGTCGAGGCCGAGGCGTTCGGCCGCCCGCACCACGCCGCTGGCCACGACGTCGGAGAAGCACAGGACCGCGGTGGGGCGGTCCTCGCGGGAGAGCAGGCCGAGCGCGGCGGCGTACGCCTCCTCGTCGTCGTTGTTGTGCTGGCGGTGCACCAGCGGGGTGATGCCCGCGGGCCCGAGCACGTCGAGGTAGCCGAGCATCCGCTCGCGGGAGACGTACTTCCAGCCCTGCGCCTCCGCGGCGGGGTCCGCGATCAGCCCGGTCGGACCGCCCAGGGTGGCGGTCAGGACCGCGATCCTCGAGTGGCCGAGGTCCACGAGGTGCCGCGCGGCCGCCCGCGCGCCGCCGCGGTCGTCGACGTTGATGCAGGGGAGGTCCGGCGTCGGCTCCTGGTCGACGAGGACCAGGGGCAGGCCGCGCCGGACCAGCCAGTCCGCCGCGGACATGTCCGGCTCGCAGGAGTACACGAGCGCGCCGTCCATCGCGGCGTCCCGGGCCGGCACCACGTCACCGGTCGCGGTGGCCGACAGCAGGGTCAGCGCCAGGCCGGTGGGCGAGAGCTCGCCGGCGACGGCCCCGAGGAAGGCGGTGGCCACGTCGTCGGCGAAGGCGAAGCGCAGCGAGCTGGTCAGCACCACGCCGACCGCACCGGTGGTGCCGCGGGCCAGAGCGCGGGCGGCCGGGTCCGGCCCCACGTAGCCGAGCTCGGTGGCCGTCCCGAGGATCTTCTCGCGCAGCGCCGCGGAGAGCTGGTCCGGCCGCGAGAACGCGTTGGAGACCGTCATCCGGCTCACGCCGACCCGGTCGGCGATCGTCTGCAGCGTCACACGGGCCACGCGGTCCAGGGTAGTCGCCGCTCAGCCGCCCGGACCGGGCTGCGGCGGCTCCCGGCGCCCGGCCAGCCCGACGAACGCCACGACACCGCCGAGCAGCAGCAGGCCCGCGCACACCAGCTGCGCCGCGGCGTAGCCCACCGAGAAGGCGTCCGGCCGCCGGTAGTCGGCGCCGCCGATCCCCACGGCGGCCGGCAGCGCGGAGACCGCGAGCAGCGACCCGGTCCGGGCGACCGCGTTGTTGATCCCGCTGGCGACGCCGGCGAACCGGTCCGGCGCCGCGGCCAGCACGCTCGCGGTCAGCGGTGCGACCAGCAGGACCAGTCCCGAGGCGAAGACCAGCACCCCGGGCAGCACGTCGGTCAGGTACGCCGCGCCCGCGCCGACCCGGCGCAGCAGCAGCGTCCCGAGCCCGCACAGCACCGGTCCCACCGACAGCGGCAGCCGGGGACCGATCCGGACGGCGAGCGCCCCCGCGCGCGAGGACAGCGCCAGCATCACCAGGGTCAGCGGCAGCATCGCCACGCCCGCCGCCAGCGGCGACCAGCCCGCGACCACCTGGAGCTGGAGGACCAGGAAGAACGTCATCGCCCCCAGCGCGCCGTAGACGAGCAGCGTCAGCACGTTGACCACCGAGAACGTCCGGGACCCGAAGAGGTGGATCGGGACCAGCGCGTCGCGGTGGCGGCGCTCCACGACGACGAAGCCGCCGAGCGCCAGCACGCCGAGGGCCGCCGCCCCGACCGTGAGCGTTGCCGGGACCGAGCCGGCCTCGATCAGCGCGTACGTCGACCCGCCCAGCCCCGCCGCGCCGAGGACGGCACCGAGCAGGTCGAAGCCGCGGGCCGCCTCGGGGTCCCGGGACTCGGGCACGTGCCGCGCCGAGAGCACCAGGACCACGACGGCCACGGGCACGTTGACGAGGAAGATCCACCGCCAGCTCGCGTGCCCGATGATCCACCCGCCGAGCAGCGGGCCCACCGCCGCCGCGATCCCGCCGAGCCCGGCCCACTGCCCGATCGCGCGGCCGCGGTCCGCGGGCCGGAACGACCCCTGGATCATCGCCAGGCTGCCGGGGGTGAGCAGCGCCGCGCCGGCGCCCTGCAGCAGCCGGGCGGCGACCAGCTCGCCGGGGGACCGGGCCAGGCCGCACAGCGCCGAGGCCGCGGCGAACCACGCGACCCCGGTCATGAACATCCGCCGGCGGCCCAGGTGGTCCCCCAGCGAGCCGCCGACGAGGATCAGCGCGGCCAGCGTGAGCAGGTAGGCGTTCACCACCCACTGCAGCTGCGGCAGCGTCGCGCCGAGGTCGTCGCCGATGCTGCGCAGGGCGATGGTCACGACGGTGCCGTCGAGCATCGCCATGCCCGAGCCGAGCACCGCCGCGGCGAGCACCCAGCGGGCCGCGGGCGTACCGGCCGTGACGGTCGCGCCGGCCGGGCCGGCTGGCGAGGGACCGCCGGTCGTCCCGGGTCGCACGCCGCTACCGGTCCGACTGCGGGATCAGCCGGGTGTAGCGGAGCTCGGTCGGGTGCGGCGGCCACGGCGCGGGCTGCCGGTCCCGGGTGGGCCGCCAGCCGAGGTACTCGTAGAGCCGCCGGGCCCGGTGGTTCTCCTCCAGGCACCACAGCTCGGCCATCGTCGTGCCGGCGAGGTCCATCGCGTGCAGCACGGTCTCGATGGCGCTCGACGCGAGGCCCTCGCCCCAGCGGGCGGGGTCGACGGCGAGGTGGCGCAGGCTGCGGGCGTCGTACGCCGCGAGCACGTCCAGGCCGGCCTCGCCGTCGCGGACGAGGACCCGCGCTCCCGGCTCCGAGAGCACCAGCGACCACCGGGCGAGCACCGCGCCGGTGGGGAAGGGGAAGCGCTCGGGCGGGAACACGTGGCCCAGCGCGGCCAGGTTGGCGCGCTCCTCGAGATCGGCGAGGGCGGGCAGGTCCGCCTCGGTCGCCTCGCGGAACATGGCCCCATGCTGGCACCGCGGGCTGGGCGGCGCCAGGCCGCACCGACGGCCGCCGGCGCTGCCGCCGGCGCCGCCGCCGGAGCCGCTGCCGGCGGCGCTGAGGGGTCGGTCCCTCCGCGACACGCCGCGAGAACCCCTGACCTGGTGACTCCTCGGCGAGGGGGGAGGGTGGGGGGATGGACGAGCTGGTGCACTACGAGGTCCGGGACCGGGTGGCACACCTGGTCCTCGACTCCCCCGCCAACCGCAACGCGCTGTCGCGGCGGCTGGTCGGCGAGCTGTACGACGGGCTCGGCCGCGCCGCGGACGACGACGACGTCGTCGTCGTGCTGGTGCGCGCGGAGGGCAGGACCTTCTGCAGCGGCGCGGACCTGTCCGAGGCGAGCAGCCCCGACGGCCGGGGCATGCGCGAGACCGCGGGCATGCTGGTCGACCTGCAGCGCCGGGTCGTCACGCTGCCCAAGCCCGTCGTCACCCGGGTGCAGGGGCACGTCCGCGCCGGCGGCATCGGGATCGTCGCGGCGAGCGACGTCGCCGTCGCCGAGCACGACGCGACGTTCGCCTTCACCGAGGTGCGGCTCGGCCTCACCCCCGCGGCGATCTCGCTGACCGTGCTGCCGCGGATGCCGGACCGAGCTGCGGCCCTGACCTTCCTCACCGGCGAGGTGTTCTCCGGGCGCGACGCCGCGGCCTCCGGCCTGGTCACCCGGTCCGTCGCGCAGGAGGACCTGGACGCGGACGTGGACGCCGTCTGCGCCGCCCTGGCCCAGGGGGACCCGCAGGGGCTGAGGGAGACCAAGCTCCTGCTCGGCCGGCACCTGGTCGAGCGGATCGACGAGCAGGGCGAGGGCCTCGCGGCCCTGTCCGCGCGGCTGTTCGGCTCCGAGGCCGCCCAGGCGGCGATGCGGGCGTTCCTGGACCGTCGCCGGTAGGTGCCCCAGCGGCGGCGGCGGCCGGCTACGGCCCGCCGGGGTGACGCCGCCCGCGGTCGAGGGGGATGCTGGGGCCAGGCACGGCAGGGACGGAGCGGTGGTCACGCGGACGGGCGCACGGGCGGACTTCGAGGTCTTCGTCGCCGTGTGCTCGCCGCGCCTGTGGCGCACGGCGTACCTGCTCTGCGGGGACCCGGCCGTGGCGGAGCGGCTGCTCCGGGCCGGCCTGGCGAGGGCCTGGGTGCGCTGGGCGCGGCTGGACGCGCCGCCGGAGGTCGTCGTGCGCGGCCACCTCGTCGACGCGGTGCTGCGGCGCTGGACCCGACAGCCGGCCCGACTGCCGGCCCGGCGACCGGCGCCGGCCCCGGCCGAGCCGGTGCCGGGCTGGAGCCGGCTGACCACGCGGCAGCGGTGCGTGGTCGTGCTGCGGCTGGTCGACGGGCTGGGCGAGGAGGACGTCGCGGACCTTCTGGAGTGCCCGTCGCGGGTGGTCGAGGCGGTCCTGGCCGAGGCGCGGAGCGTCCTCGGCCCCGGCGACCCCGGACCGGCGCTGCTGGCCTCGGCCGACGCGGTCGAGCAGCCCGACCTGCGCCACCGGCTGGCCGGGGTCGACGAGGAGGCGGGGACCCAGCGGCGTCGCCGTCGAGCCGGCAGCCTGCTCGCCACCACGCTCGCGGCGCTGGTGGTCGCGGCCGGGCTCGTCGTCGTGCCCGGTCTCGTCCGGGCCGGGTCCACGCCGGTGCAGCCGCTGCCGACCCCCTCGGTCCCGTCGCCGCAGCTGACCCGTTCGGCGACGCCGGTGCTGCTGCTCGGCCACCGGATCCCGAGCCTCGTCCGGGTCCGCGGCGTCCCCTACGTCTACTCCCGCAGCGAGGAGTCCGCACCCGGCGCGGGGTCCCTGCGCGTCGTGCTCGGCGCGGAGCCGCGGCCCCAGGTGCTCGCCTGGACCGGGTCCCGGGGCCGGGAGGGACGGGTCCGCGCCACCGTCGACGGCCGGGCCGCCACGGGCGGCACGGGTGCCCTCGTCGCCGGGACCGTCGTCTCGCCCGGGCGCCCGCACCTCGTGGTGGTGAAGCTGGTCCGGCCGCAGCCGTCGGCCCGGCTCGGGCTCGCGGTCTACCGCAGCGCCGTCCCCTGATCCGGGGCCGGTCCGGGCTCGGCGGTCCCGCCCACGGGGGCGGGACCGGCCGGGTAGAGTTGCTCCCTTGTCCGCCCGTGAGTCCTGACCGCTCCAGGAGCCCCCGCTTGTCCGTCGACGCCGTCCACGACTCCGTGGCCCAGCAGGAGATCGAGCACGAGCAGGCCTTCGTCGACCGGGTCTACCGGCAGCTCGACCAGTCGACCCGCAACGCCGAGGCGCTGGCCCGCGAGGGCCACGGACGGGCCCGGCTCGGCCACGAGGGTGGGCTCGTCGAGCGGGACGCGATGGTGTTCCAGGCGGCCAAGCGGATCGCGACCCTCAACGCGGCCCACGAGGGCCTGGTGTTCGGGCGGCTCGACCTCGACCCCGAGCGCACGCCCGGGGAGGCGCCGCGCTACATCGGCCGGATCGGGCTGCGCGACGAGCACCGCGACACGCTGCTGATCGACTGGCGTGCCCCCGCGGCGGCGGTGTTCTACCAGGCGACGGCGGCGGATCCGCAGGGCGTCGTACGCCGGCGGGTGCTGCGCTGCGCCGGGGCCAGGGTGGTCGCGGTCGAGGACGACCTGCTCGACCCGGACAGCGGGGCGGCCGACGTGCTGCCGGTGGTCGGCGAGGGCGCGCTGATGGCGCAGCTCTCGAGGGCCCGCGACCGCACGATGCACTCGATCGTGGCGACGATCCAGGCCGAGCAGGACCGGGCGATCCGGGCTCCGGGCAGGGGCGTGGTGTCGATCTCGGGGGGCCCCGGCACGGGCAAGACCGTGGTGGCGCTGCACCGCGCGGCGTTCCTGCTCTACTCCGACCGGCGTCGCTACGAGACCGGCGGCGTGCTGGTGGTGGGGCCGTCCGGGGTCTTCATGCGCTACATCGAGCGGGTGCTGCCGTCGCTGGGGGAGACCGCCGTCGCGCTGCGCTCGCTCGGCGAGGTGGTCGACGGGATCCGGGCCACCCGCCGCGACGACCCGTCGGTCGCGGACGTGAAGGGCTCGGTGCGGATGGCCGAGCTGATGCGCCGTACGGCGCGGCAGGCGGTGCCCGGTGCGCCGCGCGAGCTGCGGGTGTTCTACCGCGACGACAACCTCGTGCTCGGCACCCACGAGCTCGGCCGGGTCCGCCGGCACCTGCTGGCACAGGGGCCCCGCAACCGGCAGGTGCCGCGGGTCGCCGGGGCTCTGCTCGACGCCCTCTGGCGCCAGGTCACCGGCGAGCGGGGCCGGGAGCGTGGCCGTGAGGAGTTCGACGAGACCCTGCTCGGCACCGCGGCGTTCGTGGACTTCGTGCTGACCTGGTGGCCGGCGCTCGACGCGACGGAGGTGCTGGCGTGGCTGCGCGACCCGGACCTGCTGGCCCGCGTCGCGCAGGGCGTGCTCAGCGTGGACGAGCAGGCGCTGCTGTCGAAGTCGTGGGGGCCGGTGCGGGAGCCGAGCGCCTACCGGGTCACCCCCGACGACTGGTCGGTGGAGGACGTGCCGCTGCTCGACGAGCTGCGCTTCACCCTCGGCGACGTGCCGGAGCGGCCGGCGCAGGACCGCGACGCCGACTACGACCCGGTGGCCGAGCTGTTCGACGCGAACGTCCCCGAGCTCAGCACGGTCGACGACCGCTCCGACCGCTCGGGGCGGGCCCGCACCTCGGGGGCCCCTCGCCCCTCCAGCCGGACCGAGGACGACTTCTTCGCGCACGTGCTCGTCGACGAGGCGCAGGACCTGACGCCGATGCAGTGGCGGATGGTGGGCCGCCGCGGCCGCACCGCGACGTGGACGGTCGTCGGCGACCCGGCGCAGTCGTCGTGGCCGGTGCCCGAGGAGGCCGCCCGCGCCCGCGAGGAGGCGCTGGGCGACAAGCCGCGTCACGAGTTCCACCTCTCGACGAACTACCGCAACAGCAAGGAGATCTACGACTTCGCGGCCGCGTACGCCGAGCGCGTGGGCCTCGCCGCCGACCTCCCGAACGCGGTGCGCGAGACCGGGGTCGCGCCCGTCGAGCGCCGCGTCGTCGACCTGCGCGACGGGCTCCGCGACGCGGTGGCCGAGCTGCTCGACGCGGTCGAGGGCACGGTCGGCGTCGTCGTACCCGTCGCCCGTCGCGCGCAGGTCCAGGGCTGGGTCGACGAGTGGGGCGCCGGCGCGCAGGAGCTGGCCGCGGCCGCCGCGGGCGGCAGCCAGGCGCGCCTCGCCGTGCTGACCGGCCTGGAGACCAAGGGCCTGGAGTTCGACGGGATCGTCGTCGTCACCCCCGACGAGATCGAGGCGGAGTCGGTGACCGGCAGGGCGACGCTGTACGTCGTGCTGACCCGCGCCACCCAGCGGATGGTCACCGTCACCACCTGACCCGGCGCGTCTGGTTGCGTGCAGGTCGACCCGGCGCGTCTGGTTGCGTGCAGGACGTCGACCCGGCGCGTTTGGCGCCGGCCGCTCGCCAGACGCGCCGGGTCGGTGGGTTCGGGACCGCCAGACGCGCCGGGTCGGCGCTGGGTAGAGTCGCGCGACATGGACGGCCGGCCCCTGACCGCAGCACCGGACGCGCGCACCGCGCTGGAGTCGATGCTGGCGCAGGAGGCGTGGGCCGCGATCCGGCTGCGGGACGCCCGGACCGTCACGCTCGTCGGCGGCTCCCGGGGCGAGGTGGAGCGGCTGCTCGACGTGCCGCTCGAGGAGGGGACGCCGCCGCCCGGGCGTCGGTTCGACCGGCTCCTCGCGATCCCGTTCCGCCAGGTCGCCGAGCGCGGCTTCGACGTCCACGACGACGGCACCCCGCTGACCGTCGTCGACATCGAGGTGGAGCACGAGGTGCCGCTCGGTGAGCTGCTCGCGGTGCTGCCCGACGTGCCCGTCGAGTTCGCCGACCGCGGCGGCTTCGACACCACCGACGAGGAGTACGCCGTCGTGGTCGACGAGATCATCCGCGACGAGATCGGCCGTGGGGAGGGCGCCAACCTCGTCGTGGGACGGCACTACCGGGCCCGGGTCGCGGACTGGGACGCGCGGACGGCGCTGACCGTCCTCGGCCGGCTCCTCGCCCGCGAGCGCGGCGCCTACTGGACGTACTGCTTCTTCACCGGCGACCGCTACCTCGTCGGCGCCAGCCCCGAACGGCACGTCTCGGTGCAGGGCGGCCCCGGGCTGTCCGACGTGCGGATGAACCCGATCAGCGGCACGTTCCGGCTCAAGGGGCTCGACGACCCCGGGCTGCGCAAGGAGCGGCTGCTGGAGTTCCTCGCCGACGAGAAGGAGATCTACGAGCTCTTCATGGTCGTCGACGAGGAGCTGAAGATGATGTGCGACGTCTGCGGCGAGGGCGGCCAGGTGCTCGGCCCGTTCCTGAAGCCGATGACGCACCTGGTGCACACCGAGTACCTCCTGGCCGGGCGCACCGAGCGGGACGTGCGCGAGGTGCTGCGCGACACGATGTACGCGGCGACCGTGACCGGCTCACCGGTGCAGAACGCCTGCCGGCTGATCAAGAGGTACGAGACGGGCGGCCGTGGCTACTACGGCGCCGCACTGGCCCTGCTCGGCCGGGACCCCGAGGGGCGGGCCAC
>JAICLD010000093.1 GCA_025927595.1 Nocardioidaceae bacterium
GGACGGTCCGGCGGCTCGGGCAGCTCAGCCAGCTCGGTCAGCTCAGGCATGCCTTCTCCTTCGTCCACGCGCACTACCGGGTACGTCGGCCGGAACGGCACGAAGTATGAGCCGGTCGCCCCTTTCGTCTCGGAGGGCGAGACCGGCCGTCACCGGACCAGCGCGTCCAGGAGGTGCTCCAGCTCGGCGGCCGGGTCGTCGGTGCTGCCCCCGTGCACGGGTCCGGGCTGGACGACGGTGCTCCGCGGCGCCTTGAGGAAGCCGAACCGGGTGCCCATCGGCGCCCGTCCCGCCTCCCCCGCGGACTCCTCCCCGCGGCACACCGCCCGGACGGCGCCGAGCGCGGAGCGGACCGCCGCCGCGTCGAGGGAGGGCGCCAGCGCGGCGAGCCGCGCCTCGTCGACGTGACAGGCGGCCGCGAGGAAGTCGGCCTGCTGGCAGTAGAGGACGACCCCGACGTTGAGGAACTCCTCCCGGTCCACGCGCGGGACGCACCGCAGCACGACGTACTGGAACCCGTGCCTGGCTGCGGCCGCGCTCACGCGGCATCCGCCACGGGCAGCCAGGCCCGGTCGCCGCCGACCCGGGCCAGCAGGAACTCGACGTAGGCGGCGCGCACCGCATCCGGGTGCTCCGCACCGGGAGCCGGCTCCAGCCACTCGTCCGGCACCTCGGCGAGGACCTCCGCGAGCAGGTCGCGGGTGACCCGCGGCGCCAGCGCGGCGTCCACGGCCGGCAGCCCCGCCCGGTAGCCGCCGAGGACGTGGTCGGTGGCGTCGTACGGCTGCCGGGCGAAGCGCTCGGGCGAGCCCACGCCGCCGGACCAGCCGTGGTGGAAGTACAGGCAGGCCCCGTGGTCGATCGCCCACAGGTCGCCGTGCCAGACCAGCAGGTTGGGGTTGCGCCAGCTGCGGTCGACGTTGGCGGTGAGCGCGTCCAGCCACAGCACGGAGGCGGCCACCTCGGGGTCGGGCCGGCAGGACGCGTCGTACCCGAACGAGCCCGGCAGGAAGTCCACCCCGAGGTTCAGCCCGATGCTGGCCGTGAGCAGGTCCTGGACCTCCTCGTCGGCCTCGTAGGTGCCGATGACGGCGTCGAGCCGGATCCCGACGAGGTCCGGGGTGCGGATCCCCAGCCGGCGCGCGAGCTCGCCGACGACCACCTCGGCGACCAGGACCTTCACGCCCTGGCCGGCACCCCGGAACTTGCACACGTAGGTGCCGAGGTCCTCGGCCTCCACCAGACCCGGGAGCGAGCCGCCCTCCCGGAGCGGGGCGACGTAGCGGGTCGCCAGCACGGTCCGGATCACGCGGGTGACCCTACCGGGCCGGTCCTCAGCGCAGCGGCTCCTCCTCGAGCAGCCGGCGGCGCTGCTCGGCGACGTCGAAGTCCGGGCCCGGCCAGTGCGGGTCCATCTCGGCCAGCGTCTCGCGGAGCACGTTCGCGACCGCCAGGTTGCGGTACCACTTGCGGTCGCTCGGTACGACGAGCCACGGGGCGTGCTCGGTGTTGGTGCGCTCCAGCGCCTTCTCGTAGGCGGCCACGTAGTCGGACCACCGCCGGCGCTCGTCGACGTCGCCGGGGTTGAACTTCCACAGCTTCTCGGGGTCGTCGAGCCGCGCCAGCAGGCGCTCCCGCTGCTCCTCCGGCGAGATGTGCAGCATGCACTTGACGACGACGGTGCCGCTGTCGACGAGCCGCTTCTCGAGCTCGTTGATCTGCCGGTACCGCTGCGTCACGTCCCGGCCCGACACGGTCCCGTGCACCCGGGCGACCAGCACGTCCTCGTAGTGGGAGCGGTCGAAGACGCCGATCATCCCGGGCTTGGGCAGCTCGCGCTCGACCCGCCACAGGAAGTCGTGGCGGAGCTCGGCGCGGGTCGGCTGCTTGAAGGACTTCACGTGCACGCCCTGGGGGTCCACCAGTCCCAGCGTGTGCCGGACGATCCCGCCCTTGCCGGAGGTGTCCATGCCCTGCAGCACCAGGAGCAGGCTGCGGGTCCCGCCGCTCCTGCCCTCCGCGAAGAGCCGCTCCTGCAGGTCGGACAGCTCGCCACCGAGGGCGGCCAGCGCGGCCTTGCCCTCCTGCTTGCCGCCGGAGAACCCCGGCTTGCCGTTCGTGTCGTACGACGCGAGGTCGACCGGTCCGCGCGGCAGGCGCAGCGCCTGACGGGTCTCGGCGGGCACCTGGTCGCGGGTGTCCTTCTTCGTCGCCTTCTTCGTCGCCTTCTTCTTCGTGGTCTTCTTCGCCATGCGGGGAGTGTGCCCCGTCACGGCGCGTTCAGCCGCGGCAGCCGGCGCCGCGCAGGGCGCCGGGCGCGCACCGTCAGGCGAGCGCCGCACCCTCGCGCGCCAGCGCCACGAGCCGGGACACCGCCCGGTGGTACTTCTTGCGGTACCCGCCCTCGAGCAGTGGCGGCGCGAACAGCCGGTCGAAGGTGACCCCGCTCGCCACCACGGGCAGGTCGCGGTCGTAGAGCCGGTCGGCGAGGACCACCAGGCGCAGCGCCACGGCCTGGTCCTCGACGGTCCGGACGTCCTCGAGGCAGACCACCTCCACGCCGTCGAGCAGGGCGCCGTACCTCGACGGGTGCAGCTGGGCCAGGTGCCGGCACAGGTCGACGAAGTGGTCGAGGCTGGCCCCGGGACGGTCCGCGGCCCGTCGTACGGTCGGGAGGTCCGGGGCGGGCGGCGCCTCCGGCAGGCCGCGGTGCCGGTAGTCCTCGCCCTCGATCCGCACCGGCTCGAAGTGGGCGGACAGGCCCTGGATCTCGCGCAGGAAGTCGTCGGTGGCGAAGCGGCCCTCGCCCAGCCGGCCGGGCAGCGTGTTGGACGTGGCGGCGAGCCGGACGCCGGCCTCCCGCAGCCGGGCGAGCAGCGTCGAGACCAGCACCGTGTCGCCGGGGTCGTCGAGCTCGAACTCGTCCACGCAGACCAGGACGTAGGAGGACAGCGCGCGAACGGCGTCGTGGAACCCGAGCGCGCCGACGAGGTGGGTCAGCTCCACGAACGTCGCGAACAGCCGCGGCCCGGGTGCGGCGTGCCACAGCGAGGCGAGCAGGTGCGTCTTGCCGACGCCGTACCCGCCGTCGAGGTAGACCCCGCCGGGCTCCGCCTCGCGGGTGCGGCCGCCGAACCACCGCCGCCGGCGGGGTGCGGCGCCCAGCGATGCGGCGAAGCCCCGCAGGGTGTCGACCGCCCGCTGCTGCGACGGCTGGTCGGGGGCCGGGCGGTAGGAGTCGAAGCCGACGTCGGCGAAGCGCGGGGGCGGCACCAGCTCGGCCAGCAGGCGCTCCGCGGGAACGCGCGGCTCGCGCTCGCAGAGGTGGACCGGCACCGGGCCACCCTACGGTGCATAGGATCTCGGGGTGGATCTCCCCGTGATGCCCCCGGTCCAGCCGATGCTCGCCAAGGCCGTCAAGGGGATCCCGGACCCCGCCCGGCACGGGCCGCTGGCGTTCGAGCCCAAGTGGGACGGGTTCCGCTGCATCGTCTTCCGTGACGGCGACGAGGTGGAGCTGGCCAGCCGCAACACCAAGCCGCTGACCCGCTACTTCCCGGAGGTGGTGGCGGCGGTGCTGGACTCCCTCCCGGAGCGGTGCGTCGTCGACGGCGAGGTCTTCGTGGCCCTGCGCGACGGGGACGGCCGCGACCGGCTGGAGTTCGAGCGGCTCCAGGAGCGGATCCACCCGGCGGACTCGCGGGTCCGGATGCTCGCCGAGACCACGCCTGCCGGGTTCGTGGCCTTCGACCTCCTGGCCGTCGGGGCGGAGTCCCTGATGGGCGAGCCCTTCGAGGTCCGCCGGGCCCGGCTCGAGCAGGCGCTGGCCGGCGCGGCGGCCCCGATCCACCTCACCCGGACCACGTCGGACGTGGCGGAGGCCACCGAGTGGTTCTCGCGCTTCGAGGGCGCGGGCCTCGACGGCGTGGTGGCCAAGCCGCTGGCGGCGAGGTACCAGCCGAACACGCGCACGATGCTCAAGGTCAAGCACGAGCGCACCGCGGACGTCGTCGTGGCCGGCTACCGGCTGCACAAGACCTCGACCCCCGAGCGGCCGCTGCTGGGCTCGCTGCTCCTGGGCCTGTACGACGGACAGGGCCGGCTCCAGCACATCGGGGTCTCGGCCTCGTTCACCGCCCAGCGTCGTGCCGAGCTCGTCGGGGAGCTGGCCCCCCTGGTCGTGCGGGACCTGGCCGAGCACCCCTGGGGCGAGTGGACCGACTGGGCCATCGCGAACCCGGACCGGGTGCCCGGCACCCAGAGCCGCTGGAGCGCCGGCAAGGACCTCTCCTTCACGCCGCTGCGGCCCGACCTGGTGCTCGAGGTGGCCTACGACCACATGGAGGGCAGCCGGTTCCGGCACACCGCGCAGTTCAGGCGCTGGCGCCCCGACCGCGACCCGCGCTCGTGCGGCTACGACCAGCTCGAGGAGCCCGTCGGCTACGACCTCGGCGAGGTGCTGACCGGCTGAGCCACGCGTCCGGGACGGCCCCCGGGAGCCAGGCGAGGACTACGCTGGCGGCATGAGCGAGGCGACGACGTACGACGTGGTGCTGCTGGTCGAACAACCGCTGTCCGCGGAGGACGCCGCCCAGGTGAGGGGCCTGCACGCGGGCGTCGAGGAGCACGTCCGCTACCACGTCCTGCTGCCCGTGGAGGACGCCGCGGCGCGCGTCGAGTCCGCGATGGGGTCTCTGGCGGCCAGCGAGGTGCTCGCCTCCCCCGCGCTGGTGATGGACGACGAGAGCGTCGCCGAGATGCAGCGCGAGCTGCTGGACAGGGCCCGCACGGAGTGCACCGGCTGCGTCGACAAGCTGGCCCGGACGGGTGCGGACGTGACGGGCGAGGTCACGAGCGCCGAGCCCGTCGAGGCGCTCACCGCCAAGGTCGCCGAGGTCGGCGCCGCCGAGGCCATCATCTTGACGCGCAAGCACGTGATCGCGGAGTTCTTCCACGTCGACTGGACGTCGCGGGCCCGCCGCAAGCTCGGCGTCCCGATCCTGCACCTGCTCGAGCACGAGAACTTCGACGAGCAGGCCGAGCACTACGGCGGCGAGGGCGTCACCGGCCTGTGAGCCCCGGCTCAGGCAGCCGTCAGGGCCGTCAGGCCGCCGGGCAGTGGCTGCGGCGGTACAGCTCGAACGCCCGGGGCCGGTTCGTGATGATCACGTCGACCTTGCCCCGCAGCGTCGTCCACGCGCTCGAGGTGTCCACGGTCCACGCGTAGACCGGGATCCCCGCCTGCGCCATCTGGTCGAGCCAGGCACCCGTGGCCCGGTGGTAGTCGATCATCACGCCGCCGTACGCGGTCGCGTCCGCGACCGAGACCGGGGAGGCGGTGTCACGCGCCGTGCGCACGTCGGGGTAGGCCTGCTTGAACCTCAGGAGCACGCCGGCGTCGAAGCTGTTGACGACGACCCGGTCGACCCCGAGCTCCTGGATCCTCCGGTAGAGCCGCGGCAGGTACCGGTCCGGGACGCTCTTGATCTCCACGAACGCCTGCACGGGCGCCGGCTCGAGCTCGGTGAAGACCTGGTTCAGCGACGGCACCGTCTCGCCGTCGTCGAGCCGGACCGTGCGCAGGTCCCGCCAGCGCATCGCCGAGACCGTGCCCCTGCTGCGGGTGGTCCTGTCGATGGTCGGGTCGTGCATGAGCATGAGGACCCCGTCCCGAGTGGTGCGGACGTCCATCTCGACGTAGGTGACGTGGTCGGCGACGGCCCGACGGAAGGCGCCGAGACCGTTCTCGGTCGCGCTCGCGTGGTCACCGCGGTGGGCGGCGAACTCGCAGGGCTCCAGCCCCATCCGCGCCGAGACGCTCGTCCGGACGCTCGTCGCCTCGGCGGCCGCCGCCGAGGGCGCGCCCGCGCCGAGGGCTGTCGCGACCAGTGCCAGCACGCCTGCACCCAGCAGGCTGCTCCTCCACGCCATGATCCGCCTCCCCCTCGACCGTCCTTGTCGGCCGGGGAGCCGACGACCTGAGGGTTCGGGTCAGCGGATCGGGCTCAGACGATGGCTCCGAGGATCAGCACGAAGATCACGGCGACGACGGAGATCACCGTCTCCATCACCGACCACGACCTGATCGTCTGCCACACGGTGAGGCCGAAGTACTCCTTCACCAGCCAGAACCCGGCGTCGTTGACGTGGCTGAAGAACAGCGAGCCGCTGCCGACCGCGAGCACCAGCAGGGCCAGGTGCGGCTTGTCCAGGGTCTGCCCGAGCGGCGCGACGATGCCGGCCGCGGTCACGGTGGCGACGGTGGCCGAGCCGGTCGCCAGCCGGATCCCGACCGCGATCAGCCAGCCGAGCAGGAGCACCGAGATGTGCGAGCCCTTCGCGGCGTCCGCGATGACCTGCGCGACGCCGGAGTCCGACAGCACGGTCTTGAACCCGCCTCCGGCCGCGACGATCAGCATGATCGAGGCGACGCCGGGCAGCCCGGAGCCGAGCGAGTCGTTGATCTGCCCGCGGTGCATGCCCGAGGCCCGACCGACCGCGAGCATCGCGACGAGCACGCCGACCAGGAGGGCCACCGAGGGCTCGCCGACGAAGTCGAGGACCTTGCGGGTCGAGCTGCCGTCGTCGAGGGTCAGCTCGCCGATCGCCCGGATCAGCATCAGCAGCACCGGCAGCACGATGCTGACGATCGCGGCGGCGAAGGACGGGGACCGGGTGGCCCCGGCGGCCCGTGGCGTGCCGGGCTCGGCGGGGACGGCGTCGGGCCGCTCGGCCGCGCTCTGCCCGGCGCCCTCGGCGGTCTCCCTCGCGTCGGGGGCCGTCGGGCCGCCCGTCGTACCGGCGACCGCACCGGCACCCGCGCCCGCACCGGCGGCCACGGCCTGGTCCGCGTGGACCGGGACCCACTGGTCCACGAAGCGGGCCAGCAGGGGTCCGGCGATCACCAGGGTCGGGACCGCGACGATCAGGCCGAAGAGCAGCGTGTAGCCGAGGTCGGCATGCAGGAACTCGATCGCGGTCACTGGTCCGGGGTGCGGCGGAACCAGTCCGTGCAGGATCGACAGGCCCGCCAGCGCCGGGATCCCGACCAGCATGAGCGAGACACCCGTCCGCCGCGCCACGAGCACGATCAGCGGGACCAGGATCACCACGCCGATCTCGAAGAACATCGGCAGTCCGATGATGGCGGCGATCCCGGCCATCGCCCACGGCAGCTGCTTGGGCCCCACCCGGTCGACGATCGTGTCGACGATCCGGTTCGCGCCGCCGGAGTCGGCGAGCAGCTTGCCGAGCATGGCCCCCAGCGCGATCAGCAGGCCGACGCTGCCGAACGTGCCACCCAGGCCGGTGACGAAGCTGGTGAGAGCGTCCTCGGGTGGCACCGCGGCCACCAGGGCGAGCACCACGGTGCCGAGGATCAGCCCCAGCAGCGGGTGGAACCTGGCCCACACGATCAGCACGACGACCGTCGCGATGCCGAGCAGGGCGGCCAGCACCAGCTGGGTGTGCCCTGCGTTGCTCAGCGGCTGGTCGGCGGCTAGCACCGTCATCGCCGTCATGGTCCTCACTCCTCCGGGTCGTGTGCGGGGACGCAAGGATCCTGGCACTGACGGGCCCACCGTCCCCGTGCGCCGCGCCGGAGGGGCCCGCTCGGTGCGCGGACCGGCGTCGTGGACCCGCCGGGGATGCGGTTGTCGTCCACCTGGACCCGAACGGACGTCCCGCGGCCGCGGTGGGCGTCGGGTTTGGTCCAGGTGGACGACAACGACCGACCACGAGAGGCCGCGGGCGCCGTACGACGGGCTCCCGTCAGTCGTCCTCCCAGTGCGCGGCGACCTTGCGGCTCGGCTGCACGCGCGGCGGCTCGCCGGGCATCTTGGGGTAGTCCGGCGGGTAGGGCATCTCCCCCTCCGGCTGCTCGTCGTACAGGTCGAGCAGCGGCTGGATCGACCCCGGGCTCTCGTCGATGCCGGCCTGGAGGTCCCCGCGCTCGGCGAACCGCTCCGGCACCGTGAACAGGTTGAGGTCGGCGGGGTCCGCGACGTCCTCGAGCTCCTCCCACGCCAGCGGTGTCGACACCGGCGCTCCGGGCTTGGCGCGCAGGCTGTAGGCGGAGGCGATCGTGCGGTCGCGGGCGTTCTGGTTGTAGTCGACGAAGACGTTGTCCCCGCGCTCCTCCTTCCACCAGCGCGTCGTCACCCCGGTCGTACGTCGCTCCAGCTCCCGCCCGAACGCGATGGCGGCATGCCGCACGTCGGCGAACTCCCACCGCGGCTCGATCCGCACGTAGACGTGGATCCCGCGGTTGCCGGACGTCTTCGGGAAGCCGCGCAGGCCGAGCTCCTCGAGCAGGGCCCCGGCCTCGCCGGCGACCCGGGCCGCGTCCCGGAACCCGGTGGAGCCGTAGGGGTCCAGGTCGATCCGCATCTCGTCGGGGTGGTCGGGCCGCTCGCGGCGCACCGGCCACGGGTGGAACGTCAGCGTCCCCATCTGTGCCGCCCACGCCACGACGGCCACCTCGGTCGGGCAGACCTCGTCGGCGACCCGTCCGGAGGGGAACGTGATCGAGGCGGTCTCGACGTAGGCGGGAGCGCCCTTGGGGACCCGCTTCTGGTAGAAGGCGTCGGACTGCTCGCCGGACCGGGTCGCCAGCCGGATCCCCTCGTGCACGCCCTTGGGCCAGCGCTCCAGCGCGGTCGGCCGGTCCTGGAGGGCCCGCAGGATCCCCTCCCCGACCGAGAGGTAGTACTCGACCACCTGCAGCTTGGTGACCTCCGGCGTCCGGTCGGTGGCCTCGTAGATGACCCGGTCCGGGTTGGTCACGCGCACGGCCCGTCCACCGGCGTCGACCTCGGTCGCAGGGCTCGGCATGGGGCGACTGTAGTGCGGCTCCCCCGGTTGGTCGCCCACGTAGGCTGGAGGCATGGCATACCAGGTGCAGAAGACCGACGCGCAGTGGCGCGAGGAGCTGACTCCCGAGGAGTACGCCGTCCTCCGGAAGGCCGGCACCGAGCGGGCGTTCACCGGCGAGTACACCGACACCGAGACCGAGGGCGTCTACCGCTGCCGGGCCTGCCAGGCCGAGCTGTTCCGCTCCGACACCAAGTTCGGGTCGCACTGCGGCTGGCCCTCGTTCTACGCGCCGCTGGCCGAGGACCGGGTCGAGTACCTCGAGGACGTCTCCTTGGGCATGAAGCGCGTCGAGGTGCGCTGCGCGACCTGCGGCTCGCACCTCGGGCACGTCTTCGACGACGGCTACGGCACGCCGACCGGCCAGCGCTACTGCATCAACTCGATCTCGATGAGCCTCGAGCCGGTCAGCGCCTCGGCGCAGCAGGGCGCCGGCGAGTCCGCCCCCCGCTGACCGGTCGCTGCCGGTCGCTGCCTGGGCCCGCGGCGGCTACCGGGTCGCGTCGAGGACCCGGCGCACGGCGTCCGCGAAGTCGGTGGCGACGAGGTCCGGCTCGGTGCCGGACTCGAAGGTGATCCAGTCGTCCTCCCGCTCCACCCAGACGCTGCGGATGCCGACCGCGTGGGCGCCGGCGATGTCGGCGTCGAGGTTGTCGCCGATCATCCAGGCGCCCTCGAGCGTCGCGCCGGCGCGCTCGGCGGCGCGGTGGAAGATGACCGGGTCCGGCTTGGCGGCCCCGACCTCCTCGGAGATGCAGACGGCGTCCACCAGCCGGTGCAGACCGGCGGCCTCGATCTTGCGGGTCTGCTGCTCGACCGGGCCGTTGGTCACCACGGCGAGCCTCCAGCCCAGCCTGCGCGCCTCGTCGACCGCCGCGCGCACCCCCGGGGTCAGCCGGTAGCGGCCGCCGACGCGCTCGAGCTGGTCCTCGGTGAAGTCCTCGAGCGGGACGTCGTACCCCGGCAGGCCGGTGAGCTCGGCGTGCAGCTCGCGACGCGGCCGGTGGCCGCCACGGTCCTGCTCGACGATCCAGTCCACGACCTCCGGGTCATGTCCCCGCTCGGCGACGAGGGACTCGGCCCAGGCTCGGAAGACCGGGGCCCGGACGACGAGGGTGTCGTCGAGGTCGCACATCAGCAGCGGCATGCGAGCAGCCTAGGATCGGCGCGCGGGGTCGTCGGCCGGTGACCCGCCGGTCAGGGGAGGTCGCCGACCAGCTCGTGCGGCGTACGGCGCCGGCCGGTGTAGAACGGCACCTCCTCGCGGACGTGGCGGCGGGTCTCCGAGCCGCGCAGGTGCCGCATGAGGTCGACGATCCGGTGCAGCTCGTCGGCCTCGAACGCCAGCACCCACTCGTAGTCGCCGAGCGCGAACGAGGCGACGGTGTTCGCGCGGACGTCGGGGTACTCGCGGGCCATCATGCCGTGCTCGGCGAGGAGCCGGCGGCGCTCGGCGTCGTCGAGCAGGTACCACTCGTAGGACCGGACGAACGGGTAGACGCACACGTAGGCGCGGGGCTGCTCGTCGGCGAGGAACGCCGGGATGTGGCTCTTGTTGAACTCCGCCGGGCGGTGCAGCGCCATCTGCGACCAGACCGGGTCGAGCCGGGTGCCGAAGGCCGTGCGGCGCAGCCGGTGGTAGGCGTCCTGGAGCGCGTCGGACGTCGCCGCGTGCCACCACACCAGCAGGTCGGCGTCGGCGCGCAGGCCGGCGACGTCGTACAGCCCCCGCACGGTCACGTCCGCAGCACCGAGCTCGTCGAAGAGCTTCTGCACCTCGGCGGCCTCGGACTCCCGGTCCGCAGCACCGAGCGGCTCACGCAGCGAGAACACCGACCACATGGTGTAGCGGACGGTCTCGTTGAGGGTCCGGGCTTCCTTCCCCTGGTGGGGCCGCTTCGCGTCGCTCATGCCCTCATCCTCCCGCGACGGCCAAGGCCGA
>JAICLD010000101.1 GCA_025927595.1 Nocardioidaceae bacterium
AGGACGGGCTGATGGAGTACCTCCGGCACACCGGGTCGGCGCTGTTCGCGGTGCCGCCCGGGGTCCGGCCCGGCGGCTTCGTCGGGGACCGCCTGTTCACCTGACCCGTCAGGGCAGCAGCGTCACCGCGGTGAGGGCCACGGGCGCCGCGGTGTAGTCCAGGTGCACCCCGGTCGGCGAGCCCGCCAGCCCGGTGAGCTCCTCGCCGGCCGTCTCGACCGTGCCGTCCCCGTCCCAGTCCCCGACCCGGTCTCCGGTGAGCGAGGCCAGTGCGGTCTCGTCGAAGCGCAGGGTGTCGACCTGCCAGCCGGCGTCGTCCGGAAGTGCGGTGACCACGCCCTCGACGGTGAGCACCGGTGCCGGCGGCGGGGTGGGCTTCGGCTTCGGCTTGGGCTTGTGCACCGGTTCGGGCGCCGGGTGGTGAACCGGCTGGTGGGAGTGGTGCGACGGCGTGCGCGTCGGACGGTGGGCGGGCCGGTGCGCCGGCTCGTGGCTGGCCGCGTCCTCGCTCCGGGCGCGGTGCGCGGCCGCCGCCCGTGCCTTGCGCGCGTCGCGGGCGTGCCGGGCCGCGGCTGCGCGCTTCGCCCTGCTCCGGTCGGCCGCGCTTCGGTCGGCGCGGGTCCGGGCGGCCGAGGAGTCGTCGTGCGCCCTCAGGTGCACGACCCCGTCGCCGGCGTCGGCGGAGACCGCCGGGGACGGGATCACGAAGCTGCCGGTCCGGTAGCCGCGCGCGAACGCACTGACCAGGTCGACGTAGTAGTCGGAGGGGTTGTAGCTGAAGATCGCCGCCCGCCGGCCGCTCGCGGTCGACAGGTCCCGGCCGCCGTGGCACAGGTACGCGGCGGCCGCGAGCGCGGCGTCGTCGATGTCGTTGGGCGACCTGACGCCGTCGCCGTCACCGTCGCGGCCCGCGGTGCGCCAGGTCGACGGGATGAACTGCATGGGGCCGACCGCGCGGTCCCAGACGGTGTCGCCGTCGAAGCGGCCGTCGTCGGTGTCGTGGATCGCCGCCACCGGGCCCTCGCCGTCGAGCGCGACCCCGACGATCGCCGGCCGCGGGACGCCGTCCGCACCCAGCACCGAGCCGCCGTACCGCCCGTGGTCGGACTCCACGCGACCGATCCCCGCGAGCAGCGACCACGGCAGGTGGCAGCCGGGGTCCTCGCCCTCGACGGTGCGGGCGGCGTGCCGGTAGGCGCGCATCGCGGCGGAGGGCACGTCGTGCCCGCCCAGCGAGCTCGCGGTCCAGACCCGCTCGCCCTTCGCGCTGGAGATCGCGATCCTCCGGTGCCGCGCCGCGGCGCTCGTGACGTCCAGCGGCCCCACGATCGTGGTGCGGTCGGCGACCGGCTGCGCCATCAGGCGTACGGCGTCGGGGTGCCGGGCCGCGTCGGCGCCGAGCAGCGGCACGTGAGGGACCAGGGCCAGCGTCGCCGGCACCGCCGCCGCCACCACGACCGCCGACAGGCGCGCGCCCGTGCGCGTGCGCATCCTCATCTGCTCGCCTCTCCCAGGGTCGGCCGGATCGCCGAGTTAAAGGGTAGGGAGATCGAGCCCGCCGCGAGCCGGAATGTGCGATTCGGTGACCGGGCTCACGCCGGCGGCAGGAGCCGCTCCGTCCCGGTGACCGAGAACCGCAGCCCCGCGCGCTCGAGCCGGTGCCGCAGGCGGGCTCCCATCGCCACTGCGGTGGTGACCTGGCCGGCGGTCGCCGGGTTGTCGTCGAAGGCCAGGCACAGCGCCGACTCCGCGAGCATCGTGGCCGCCTCGGTGTAGCCCGGGTCGCCGCCGCGGACCTCGGTGCGGACCCGCACCCCGCCGCCCTCGCCGACGAAGCGCACCGAGAAGGACGACCGGGCTCGCCGCTCCTCGCTCGGCCCCTCCCCGGCGGGCAGCCGGCTCTGCAGCAGCCGGCGCAGCGGCCCGACCTGGGCGGCCGCGCCCAGCGCACCGGCGGCCGTCACGCCGCCGAGCAGGCTCGGCAGCCGGCGGAACGCCGCGTAGTGCTCGTAGCGGAAGTCGGGTCCGTAGCGGGCCAGGGCCCGGGCCGACCGGCCGACGACCAGGGGGTCGATGGTCGGCAGCGGCACGAGCCAGAAGCCGGTCACGGGGTCGTGGTGCGGCCTGCCCGGCGCCGTGCGGACCCGGCGCCCCTCCTGCCGCGGCTCCACGCGCCGGCGCTCCGCGGCAGCGCTGCGGACCTGCGTCGTGCGGGACAGCGCGGTCAGGACCGTCGCGAACGTGCCCCCCGAGAACGCGGCATCGGCGCGGACGAGGCCGCGGACGCGCAGAGGCACGCCCTCGGGCAGCTGCTCGACCGTGAGCTGGGCTCCGAGGTCGTGCGGCACCGAGTCGAAGCCGCACGCGTGCACCAGCCGGGCGCCGGTGCGCACGGCCTCGTCGTGGTAGGCGACGAACATCCGGTCGACGAACTCCGGCTCGCCGGTGAGGTCGGCGTAGTCGGTGCCCGCCCGGGCGCAGGCTGCGACGACGGGCTCGCCGTGCTCGAGGTAGGGGCCCACGGCCGTGGCCACCACCCGGGCGCGAGCGGCGAGGCGGTCCATCGAGTCGGGGTCGGACGCGTCGGCGAGCAGCAGCGGCAGCCCCGCCAGGGACGGGTCTCGGGCGGCCAGCCGGTCCCGCACCGCCTCGAGCCGCTCGCGGCTGCGGCCGGCGATCGCCCATCGGCAGCCGGCGGGGACGTGCGCGGCGAGGTAGTCGGCGCAGAGTCCGCCGGTGAACCCGGTGGCGCCGAGCAGGACGAGGTCGAGCTCTCGCTCCGGGTGCTGGCTCACGGATCCTCCCTGCCCGCCGTCGTGCCCCACCATGCCAGCCCGGGCCCGGCCCGGGGAACCGCCGCGGGGGTCGCCGCGTCCCATCCCTGTCGAGCAGGAGGGAACCGTGATGGGACCAGCAGTCCGAGCTCTCGCCGTCACCGCCGTCGTCGGGGTCGCGGCCACCGTGTCTCCGGCCGCGGCGGTGGTCGCACCGCCCGTCGGACCGGTCGCCGCACCGGTCGCCGCACCGGTCGCCGGCGCGCCGTCGGCGGCTCGTGCCGCCGTCGTCGAGGCCGACGTCGCCGCGACAGACGGACGGCTGCTCGCCCGCATCGCCGGCCGTGAGCTGGTGCTCACCGACGTCCTGGGCGCCCGTCCGCGGGAGCTGTCCCGGACCGACCTGCCCGCGGACGTGCTGGGCGGCAGCGGCCCGGAGCTGCTGCTCGAGGGCGACCGCGTGCTGGTCGTCGGCAGCGAGCGCGGACCCCGCTACGGCGGCCCGCTGCCCTGGGTGCCCGGCCCGGCCGAGCGCGTCCTGCCCCCGAGCGGATCCCCGCTGCCCGGCGAGATCGCCGTCCCCCAAGGGCCGACCCGCGACCAGCTCGGGACGGTGCCCGAGCGGCGGTTCGCCCTCCCCTTCGTCCCTCCGGCACGCAGCCACGTGCTGACCGTGGACGTCTCCGAGCCCGTCCGGCCGCGGGTCGTCGCCGACCACGGCGTGACCGGCCAGGTCCTGGCGACGCTCGGCTACCCCGACGGCACCGTGCGGGTCGTGACCCGCTCCCTCCCACGAGCGGCCCTCGTCCACTGTCCGTGGCGCGGGCCAGGCACCGACGGCGTCGGTCCGCGTGTCATGTGCCCGATGGTGGCGCAGCCGCTGCGCTCTCTCCCCTCGAGCCCGTGGCAGCCCGGGACCGTCAGGGTGCTGTCGCTGCCCCGCGACGGCTCGGGCACCGGGACGGTCACCTCGGTCGCGGGTCGCGGTGACCTCGTCCACTCCTCCGCCGACCGGCTCTACGTCGCCTCCTCCGACGGAGCCGCCGGCACCGTGCGGGCCTTCGCCCTCGACGGCCCCCGGACGACGTACGTGGGGGCGGCGCGGCTACCCGGCACGCTGCGGGACGGCGGGTCGATGAGCGAGCGCGACGGTGCCCTGCGAGTGGTCGTGTCCGTGGGCGGGGACCCGTGGCGTCCTCGCGAGAACGCCGTCGTCGTCCTCGGCGAGCGCCACGGGCGGCTGGTGACGACGGGCCGCCTGGACGGCATCGGCCGTCACGAGCAGGTGAGCGCCGTCCGCTGGCTCGGCGACCTCGCGGTCGTGGTCACCCACCGGCAGACCGACCCGGTGTGGACCGTGGACGTGTCCGACCCCGCCCACCCGTCCCTGCTCGGTGGGCTGCGGCTGCCCGGCTCCGCCTGGTCCCTGCAGCCGGTCGGTGCCGGTCTGCTGGTCGCTCTGGGCCCCGGCCCCGGCAGCGCGGAGCCGGGCGTCGCGGTCACGGCCCTGGACGTACGTCGTCCCGGTCCCGCCCGTCGGCTGGACGCGATGGACCTCGGGGCCGGGACCGCGCTCGCACCGGACAGCGACCCCGGCTCGCTGCTGTACCTGCGCGACCGGCGGACGCTCCTGGTCGCGCTCGACGACCCGGCCGACCCGTCCGGGTCGCGCGTGCTGGCGGTCCACGTCGGCCTCGACGGCGCCCTGCGGCAGACAGGCTCCTGGACGACCCGCCGCCCCGCCGCGACGGTGCGCCAGCTGTCGCTCGGTGGGGGCCGGGTAGCCCTGGTCGGCGACCGGGTCAGGGTGGTCCGGGTCCTATCCTGACCGCATGTGCCGCAACATCCGGACCCTGCACAACTTCGAGCCGCCCGCGACCGACGAGGAGGTGCAGGCGGCCGCGCTCCAGTTCGTGCGCAAGGTCAGCGGGGCGACCCGGCCCTCCCAGGCCAACCGGGACGCGTTCGACCGCGCCGTCGCCGAGGTCGCCGCGAGCACGCACCGGCTGCTCGACGAGCTCACGACGACCGCGCCGCCCAAGGACCGCGAGACCGAGGCGGCCAAGGCCCGCGCCCGCGCCGCCGTCCGCTACGCCTGACGGCTCGTCGCCCTCGTCACGCTCGTCGCCCTCGTCACGGCCTGCCCGGGACGAACGCCCAGGCGCTGTTGTTGAGGGTGTCCTCGTCGCCGGTGAACTGCTCCGCGGGCAGGAACCGGTCGGTGCCGTAGTCGACGTCGGCGTCGTCGGCCGTGCCGCCGACCCCGTCCGGCCCGACGCCGTACAACGCTGCGTAGCCGCGCCCACCGGCGTCCATGAGGTTGTGCCTCCGGTCCCGGTTGTCGGTGTGGAAGCTGCCGATGAGGTGGCCGACCTCGTGGGCTGCCACGTTGCCCAAGGCGTGGCCGACGAACCCGGTCCGGTCGCTGCCGTGCTTCAGGAAGGTGTTGAAGGAGTAGGGGGCGCCGGCTGGGGAGGCCACGGCGTCGATGAGCACCAGGGAGGTCTCCTCGTGGGCGAAGTTGCCCGGGTCGATGGACTGGGAGATCCCGATCGTCGGGACGCCCGACTCCCGGATCGACCCCCCGACGACGACTCGTGACACGTTCGGCTCGCCCCACGGGTCGGCGTCGTCACGGCTGTTGAGCACCCGCACCTGCAGCCGGTCGTTGAGCCCCTCGTCCGCGAGGGTCTGCTGGAGGTTCTCCTTCACCGTCGCCACGACCGCGTCGATCACCGCGTCCTCGTCGGCGGCGGTCAGCCTCCACCGCGGCAGGAAGGTGCGCAGCGGCGACAGCTGGCTGACGCCCGAACCGCCGAACATGCCCGTGTTCACCCGCTCGCCGTCGAAGTCGAGGAAGACGGTCTGGACGGTGCCGGTGGCCGTCTGCTCGCTGCCGGGCCGGTACACCTCGAGCCGCATGCTGTAGTCGCCCTGGCCGTGCAGCGCCGACACGGCGTACCAGCCCGGCCGCTGCGCGACGTAGGCGAACGTGGCACCCCCGCCGGGGAGGGGGCTGTCCGGAGGGTAGATCGACGACGCATCCTGCTGCGAGCCGATCATGCGCCGCCGCTGCGGGTCGGTGACCCTGATCTCGCGCGCCGCTCCCCGTAACGTGCCGCCGAGGACGTCGCCGCTGTCCAGGTGGACGCCGTACACGTCCTTGTCCACGGGACCGGAGTAGATCCGCAGGCGGTACGCCCCCTCGTCCCCGGCGCCTGCACCGCTCCTGGCCCGGAACGGGTTGCGGGGGACGCCGCGCCAGCTGTACCCGCCGACCATCACGTAGTAGTACCCGGTGTGCGGGACGGGGTAGCTCACCGCGCTGGTGAGGCTTCGGTCGTCGTCGTTGAAGGCCAGCACGTGCCCGTGACTGCCGAACACCGCCAGGACCGTGTCCAACCGGCTGCCGAGCGTGTCGGCCTGGAGCGTCTGCCCGGCCACCGCGTGCAGCCGGAAGAAGTCGTAGTCCCCGTGGCCGTCGGCGTGGCGTCCGTGCGGGCCGTCGCCGATGCGACTGGCCACCTGCACCTGGCGCAGCCGGGCGCCGATCCCGGTCCGGGTCGCCTGAGGGATCGAGCCCTGGTCCTCGTGGGTCCGGCGACCGTGCGAGGTGACGTGCCCCGTGGACAGCCGACCGCTGATCCTCGCGGCCTGGAAGTCCCTGCCGATGCCGACGTTCTGGAGACGCTCCAGCGTGGGGTAGCCGTCGTTGGCGCCGAGGGTCCCCGCCGGCTCCTGCTCCCGGTAGGCCGCCGCAGTCGGGACCGGCACGCGCGCGAGGCGCGAGGTCGTACGACGGACCTGGCGCGCGCGGCCCTGCTGACCCAGGTGCTCGCGCCAGTAGGCCCAGTCGACCTTGATGCCGCTCGGCATCTCGGCCAGGTAGGGGTTGGGGGCGGCGTAGGTGCGGCCGTGCACGCGCACGGTCGGGCGCTCGAGGTGCTTGCCTGCCGACGGCGCGGCGACGGCACCTTGGGGACCGACCATGCCGAGGGAGAGCGTCAGCGTGGTGGTGAACGCGATGGTCAGCGCCGAGGCTCGCACGGCGCGTGGTCCGGTCATGTCTGATGTGTCCCCGTCTTTGAGCAGGTGGTGGAGAGGCGTGGTGCGGGTGGAGCTACGGCGCGAAGTCGACGACCTCCTCGGCGTCGTCGTTCCAGCGGTCGACGAGCCCGATGACGTCGGCGACGGAGGCGACGACCTCCGTCGGCCGGTAGGGGAAGCGGTCGACCTGGCCGGCCTGGGTGGAGCCGGTGAGCACCAGGATCGTGCGCAGCCCCGCCTCGAGACCGGCGACGACGTCGGTGTCCATCCGGTCCCCCACCATCGCCGTGGTCTCGGAGTGCGCGTCGATGCGGTTCAGCGCCGAGCGCATCATGAGCGGGTTCGGCTTGCCGACGAAGTAGGGCTCGACGCCGGTGGCCTTGGTGATGAGCGCCGCCACCGAGCCGGTGGCCGGGATCGGCCCGTTGACGCTGGGCCCGGACACGTCCGGGTTCGTCGCGATGAACCGGGCGCCCCGCTCGACGAGCCGGATCGCGGTCGTGATCGCCTCGAAGGAGTAGGTGCGGGTCTCGCCGAGGACGACGTACTCCGGGTCCCGCTCGGTCATCACGTAGCCGATCTCGTGCAGGGCGGTGGTCAGGCCCGCCTCGCCGATGACGTACGCGGTGCCACCCGGCCGCTGGTCGTCGAGGAACTGCGCGGTGGCCAGCGCGCTGGTCCAGATCGCCCGCTCGGGTACGTCGATCCCCGACCGGTGCAGCCGCGCCTGGAGGTCGCGCGGGGTGAAGATCGAGTTGTTCGTCAGCAGCAGGAACGGCCGGCCGGTCCCGGTCAGGGTCCGCACGAACTCGGCCGCCCCGGGGATCGGCTCCTCCTCGTGGACGAGCACACCGTCCATGTCGGACAGCCAGGCCCGCACGGGCCGTCTGGCGGGTGGTCGGCTCATGGGCCTCATGCTGTCACGGCGCCGGGTCGGCCCGGCGGGCCCGACCACCGTGCGGGCGCTCAGCCCACCATCGGCGCGGCGACCACCCGGCGGGTGTCGGCGACGGCGGTCATGGCGATCCCCGTGATCCCCACCGCGAACAGCATCACCTGGATCGCGGCACCGACCCGGCCGATGTGGCCCGACACCGGCAGCGCCACCACGAACACGACCAGGGTCAGCGGCACCCACCGCGGCACGGTGCGGGCCGCCATCAGGGCCAGCGCGACCAGCAGCACGCCGCCGTAGAACGCGCCGATCCACGCGTAGACGAAGATGTTGAGGCTGACGTCGGCGCCGACCTCGTCGAACCTGGTGCGCTGCAGACCGCCGTGGACGACCAGCGCCCGGAAGAAGACCAGCAGCATCCCGTAGCCGCAGGTGCCGATCGCGCCGAACGTGAGCAGCGCCAGGCCGGCACCGCCGAGGAGCCGCCCGCGCCTCTCGAGCAGCACCGTGATCGCGGGCAGCCCGAGAGTCAGGCACAGCGACGCGAGGACGAACATCACCGCCATCGCGAGCCAACGGGCACTGTCGTCCTGGACCACGCCGAACGTCTGTCCGGCCGACGCGCCGGGGTCCGACGGGTTCAGCACGGACCCGAACACCAGCGACATCGCGCCGATCACGAGCGCGCTGGCGGACCACGGGACCCAGTCGGAACGCATGGGCCGAACCCTATGGCCCCTGGCGGCAGCGCCGGTGCAGATCCGCACGAACGTGACCGGCGTGACGCGGCGCCCGCCGACGCCGAGGACGTACCCTGGGGCCGATGGAACCGACGTCCGGGGTGGCCGCCGTCGGAGCGGAGGCGCTCGCGCTGCTGGCCACCCGTCCCTTCGTGGCGCTGACCGGCGCCGGCCTGAGCACCGACTCCGGCATCCCGGACTATCGGGGCCCGCAGGCCCCCGCCCGGATGCCGATGACCTACGGCGAGTTCGTCTCGGGGCCGGCCGCGCGACAGCGGTACTGGGCGCGCTCCCACCTCGGCTGGTCCCGGATGCGACGGGCCGAGCCGAACCCGGGACACCGCGCCCTGGTGCGGCTGGAGGACGCGGGCCGGCTCAGGCTGCTGATCACCCAGAACGTCGACGGACTGCACGAGGCGGCCGGCTCCCGGGCGCTGTGCGCGCTCCACGGCCGGATCGCCGACGTCGTCTGTCTGGCCTGCCGGCGCCGGTCGACGCGTGCGGCCCTGCAGCGCCGCCTTGCAGAGGCCAACCCCGGCTGGGATCGGCGGCACGCGGGGGTCGAGGTCCGCCCCGACGGGGACGTGGACCTCGACGACACGTCGGGGTTCGTGGTCCCCGGATGTGAGGGCTGCGGCGGGATGCTCAAGCCGGACGTCGTCTTCTTCGGCGAGAACGTCCCCCGGCAGCGCGTCGAGCGCTGCTACGCCGCTGTCGACGCGCTGGACCCGGCCCGGGACGCCCTGCTGGTGCTGGGCTCGTCGCTCACCGTGATGTCGGGCTTCCGGTTCGTCCGCCGGGCGGTCCGCGCGGGGGTTCCGGTGGTCATCGTCAACCGGGGCACCACTCGGGCCGACGACCTGCCGGTCAGCAAGGTCGAGCACGGCACGAGCGAATGGCTGGAGCGGCTGGTCGCGACCGTGGCGGCCGCCGAGCCCGCCGCGTAGCCCCGCAGCAACTGGCCCGCCCGCCCACCAGCTGGCGCCGACGACCGGCGTTGGGGCGAGGTCGAGCTCCTGTTCCGTCTCGAACCCCGGGTACGGCGGCCCGTTGCATCCCCTTCGAGCAGTGTCGTGTCGCAGGACATCGGTGACGAATCCGCATCACGACATCGGTGACAGCTCGGGTGGTCTTGGTGGTGACACGTCGACCGCGAGGCTGCGGCGGTGGCTGCCCATGGACCCATCGATCCCCGTGTCCGTCTCGCGATCGCGCATCTCGCGCACGTCGTTCTATGAGCTGCGCAAGCGTCAAGGAGCAGGCGATCGGGGTTCGCACGGCCCTAGAAGCTTCCGGGCTGGACCACGGCCCGATCAGCGTGCACGAGCAGATGCACGCGATGGGGCTAGACGTCGTGTCGTCCATGCCTACGTCGGCAAGGGCCGACCCCGGGGACCACGTCAAGATCCCTGAAACGTCACCCCTGTCCTGAGACATCACCATCCTCTTCGAGCACCACTGTCTTGACAATCGAACAAACGTTCGATTATGATGCCAGCATGCCAGTCGATGAATCCGCCACCGAGACGCCGGTGACGCCGGTGACGGCGGCGACGCTGCGCGAGTGGCTGGTGACGCTACCGGGGCCCCGCGCCGACGCGGACTCGGACCGGGTCGAGGTGCTGGGGTTGCTGGAGTCGCTGAAGGCCGTCGCGGCGGGGGTTCAGGCGAAGGTCACCGTCGACCTCGACGCCTCCCAGCGGGCCGTCCAGCGGGCGGCCGGAGTGCCCGAGAGGCGGGTAGGCGCCGGGATCGCCGCGCAGGTCGCGCTGGCCCGCCGCGACAGCCCCGCCCACGGCTCCCGC
>JAICLD010000094.1 GCA_025927595.1 Nocardioidaceae bacterium
CGGGCCGGTCAGTCAGTGGGAGGCCGCCGCCGCAGCGCCTTGGTCCGGCCCCGCTGCGCCTTTCCGGCGAGGCGCCGCTCGCGGGAGCCGCGGGTGGGGCGCGTGGGTCGGCGCGACGGTGACGGCGGGGCGGAGGCCTGGATGAGCAGGTCGGCCAGCCGGGCCCGCGCCGCCTCGCGGTTGCGGTGCTGTGAGCGGTACTCCGACGCGGTCACGGTGAGCACGCCGTCGGCGAGCCGGTGCGCGAGCCCGGCCAGCAGCCGCTGCCGGACCGGCTCGGGCAGCGCCGGGCACCGGGCGACGTCGAGGACCAGCTCGACGCGGGAGTCCGTGGTGTTGACGGACTGGCCGCCCGGTCCGCTCGAGCGGCTGAACCGCCAGGCGAGCTCGGACTCCGGGACGGTGACGCCGCGGAACCTCACGGGGCCCGTCACGACAGCTCCTGCGGCTGCTCCGGCGGCTGGTCCTGCGGCTGCTCCTGAGGTTGGGCACCGCGTCCGGCGACGCAGCGGGCGGCCGCCCCCATGGCGAGGCCGACACCGCCGACCAGGTACCCGGCGGCCAGCGCGTCGCCGGCACCGGTCGCATCGACGACGGGGCCGCCAGTCGAGGGGCGGTGGTCGGCGATGCCGTCGATGACGAACGACGCTCCGGCGCTGCCGTGCTTGAGGACCAGGACACTCGCCCCTCCGGCCGCGAAGCCGCCCGGGCAGGCCGCCCACTCGGCGTCGGTGGCGAAGACCACGGACGGCCGCAGGGAGCGGCACAGCTCGGCGAACCGCTCCGCGCCGAAGCGGGAGATCATCGTCGCGGAGGACAGGTCCACCGCGGTGCGGGTCCCGTGCGCGCGGGCGACCGCAGCCGTCTCGACGAGCCGGCGCGGGTCGTCGGTGCGCATCAGCGCGTACCCGGACACGAACAGCCAGTCTGCTCCCTCAAGCCACGGCCCGGAGCGCACCTCCTCGAGCCAGGCGAGGTCTCCCGGGTCCGAGGCCAGCGACCGGCGGCCCTCCCCGACCAGCGACACGACCGCGCCGGTCCGCCCGGTGGGGGCGCCCCAGACCTCGACCCCGCGCCGGGCCAGGGCCGCCTCGACGAGCTCGCCGGGCGGCGTGACCGAGCGTGGCCCGAACACCCGGGCGGTCCCGCCGAGCGCCGCGACCCACGTGGCGACGTTGGCGGCCTGCCCTCCGGCCGAGAGCGTGACGGTGGCGGGCGTGTCGTCGTCCGGCACCAGGCCGTGCTCGAGCTGGACGATCACGTCGAGCATGACGTCGCCCAGGCAGGCCACCAGCACCGCGTCACCCTTCCCGGTCCGTCCCCGCAGGCTACGGGCACAATGCGGCCCATGGACACGCGGGTGAGCGGGAGCGGGGCGCCGGGGGCGCCGATGGTCGTGGCCGAGGAGGTCCGGGACGCCCTGGTGTCGGGTGCGGCCGTGGTGGCCCTGGAGTCGACGATCATCAGCCACGGCCTGCCGTCGGACTCCAGCGCGCGGACCGCGCGCCGGATCGAGGCGGCCGTCCGGGCCGGCGGCGCCGTCCCGGCGACGGTCGCGGTCCTCGACGGTGCCGTGCGGATCGGGCTCGACGACGACGCCCTGGCCCGGGTCGCCGAGGGGCCCGACGTGGTGAAGTCCAGCGTGCGCGACCTCGGTCCGGTCCTGGCCACGGGCCGCACCGGGGCCACGACGGTCGCCGCGACGTCGTACCTGGCGCACCGGGCGGGGATCGCGCTGTTCGCGACCGGTGGGCTGGGCGGCGTGCACCGGGGGGCCCGCGACACCTGGGACGAGTCCGCGGACCTGGCCGCGCTCGCTGCGGTGCCGGTGACCGTGGTCTGCGCGGGGGTGAAGTCGATCCTCGACACCGCGGCGACGCTGGAGCGCCTGGAGTCGCTGTCGGTGCCGGTGGTCGGCTACGGCACCGACGTGATGCCCGGCTTCTACGTCCGCGACACCGGGCTGCCGGTCCCGTGGCGCGTGGACACGCCGGAAGAGGTCGCGGCCGTCGTGGCCGCGAGAGAGGGGCTCGGGCTGCGGCAGGGCCTGGTGGTCGCCCAGCCCGTGGCCGGCGACGCCGAGATGGACCCCACCCTGCACGAGCGGACGCTGGCCTCCGGCCTGGAGGAGGCGGCGCGCCGCCGGGTCACCGGGAAGGACGTCACGCCGTTCCTGCTCGGCTGGTTCCACGAGCACAGCGGCGGGGCCAGCCTGGCCACCAACGTCGCGCTGGTGCTCGCCAACGCGGAGCTCGCGGGCCGGGTGGCCGCCGAGCTGGCCCGCGGGCGGCCGGGGTGGCCGAGGAGTAGCGCGCCGGACCGGGAGCGCCTCACGGCGCGTGGCCGCTCGTAGCGGCACCTTGTGGGACCCGGGGCTGCCACGGCCCGGCGCGTGCACCAGTCTACAACCCCCTCAGGTGAGGTGGCCCTCGATCTCCAGCCCGGCGGCGCGCTCGAGCTGCTCGGCCATCGTCACCAGCCGCGAGGCCGAGAGGGCCGACTCGTGCGGGGAGCCGTACGGCGCGCCGCCGGGCAGGTCGGGGTCGTCGAAGGCGCGACCGGCGGCGACGACACGGGCGAAGGCCGCGGCGCGGTAGAGGGTGTCGGCGAAGTCTCCCTGCACGACGCCGCGCAGCACCTCGTCGGCGAGCCGGCGCACCTCCTGGGGGCCCGGCGGGTCCACCACGCCCGCGACGACCTCGTGCACGGGGGTGTGCCGCCGTCCCGCGTCGAACTCCCGGGACGCCCCGACCGGGTCGGCGTGGACCCACGACCGCAGCAGGTACAGCCGCCACAGGCAGCCGGCCAGCGAGTCGGGCACGGACCTCGACCAGAGGTCGGCCAGCGAGTCGAGCCCCTCGGTCTCGGCCAGGTGCACCACCCGCGTCACGACCGCCTCGTCCTCCGTCCCGTGGCCGCCGCGCACGAGCAGCGTCGCGCAGCGGTCGGCCACCTCGCTCCGGGCGGCCGGGTCGACGTCGCCGGGCAGGGTGTCGAACCGGGCGGCCCCCGGCAGCAGCGGACGGTGGTGGCGGGGGCGCGGCTGCTCGGACATCGCCGTCCAGCGTAGACGCCGCCGGGCCGGCGGCGGCGTCCGTCACCGTCGGGGCGGCGGCAGGGCGTCCGTGGCCTCCAGCACCCCGAGGCCGGTGACCTGCAGGAGGTCGACGACGATCGAGCGGATCTGGGCCAGCACCACGTCGGCGGAGAGGTCGGCGACCCGCTCCACCACCGCGGTGGCGCGACCGACCTCGAGCAGCGCCGAGCGGGCCTGCTCCGGCATCTCCCCGGCGGCCAGCTCGTCGGCGATCAGGTCCACCGCGTCGGCGAGGTCCTCGCACAGGACGACGTACGCGCGCGGCAGCTGGATCCCGTGGTAGGTGGAGACGGCCATCCGCCGCACCAGCACCCGGGTGTTGCGGACCGCGCGGTCCAGCGGCTCCACGAGCTCGGCCATCCGCCGGACCCGCCCGGAGTGCCGCCGCCGGAACGGCGAGGACGCGATCACCGACAGGCCCTCGTCGGCGGCGTCCTGCAGCTCGCGCAGCAGCCGGTCGGTCCCCCGCGCGTCGGCGAGCACCGCCAGGGCGCGCTCCACGTCACCCTCGACCGCGCTGTGGCCGCCCTCCCGCAGCAGCTCCGCGATGCGGCGCACGACCAGGCCGGCCTGCCGACGCGGCCGCCGCAGCGGCGCCTGCGGGACGATCGTCGCCGCCACCAGGGCGACGACCCCGCCGACGACGGCGTCGAGCCACCGGGTGAAGGCGTAACCCGGGGTGGCCACGACGGTGACGACGACGATGCCCTGCACGGCGGCCTGGGTGACGAAGAGCGTGCCCGCGTTGAGCAGCAGCGCGACGCTCATGCCGATGGCGACCACCGCCGTGATCTGCCACGGCCCGGTGCCGACCAGCAGCAGCATGAGGTCGGCGAGGAACACCCCGACCGCCACACCGATCGTCAGCTCACCGACCCGCCGCAGCCGCTGGCCGTAGGAGGTCCCGAGGCACACGACCGCCACGATCGGTGCGAAGAACGGCTTCGGGTGGCCGATCACGTCGTGGGCGAGGTACCACGCCACCCCGGCCGAGACCGCGCACTGGCCGATCTGCCAGGCCTTGCTGCGCAGCCGCTGGACCCGCTCGTCCAGGGAGACCCGGCTGCGCTCCCACATCCGGTCCAGCGGCGTCGCCGACTCGCTCACGCCCGCGACGCTAGCCCCTCGTCCCGGCCGGCCTGGTCGGCCCGGTCGGCCCGGTCGTACCGGTCGGCCCGGTCGTGCACCGTCAGCGCAGCGTCGCCGCGGCCCGCCGCAGGGCGACGGCGACCGGCTCGTGGCCGGGCCGGTCGTGGGGGTCGTCCCCGGCGTGCACCAGCGCCACCATCGCGACCCGCCGGCCCGCCAGCACCATCCCCTGGGCGTCGAGGAACCGGGCGTCCGGGTCCCCGGGCACGGGGCCGTAGCGGAGCAGGTACCAGCCCGCGCGGTCTCCCGCGGCCACGGGCTGAAGCGGACCCACGTCTGCGCCGGTGCGGCCCTTCAGGCGGTCGGCGCAGCGGGCGCGCCAGGCCTCGAGGACGGCGTAGGCGCGCCGCGCGGTGAGGGGGTCGGGGAACTCCGCGACGAGCTCGCCGGCCCGGTCGTGCGGCGCGTCCCGCGCGACCGGGGAGAAGCGGCGTACGACGGCGCGCTCGGCACCGATCGAGACGATCCCGAAGCGCTGGCAGGTGCCGAAGGAGCTGCTCGGTCGCTCGGGCCCGGTCCCGGCCTCGCGCCAGCGCCGGGCGGCGTCGAAGCCCGGCATCCGGCTCGCCGTGAGCAGCCGGTCCCGCAGCGGGGTCCCGGGTCCGCTCCGGCCGGCCGGCCGGCTCGGCGACGCCGTCGAGGTGGACGGGCTGGGCGTGCTGCTCGGCGTGCTGCTCGGCGTGCTGCTGGGCGTGCTGCTGGGCGTGCTGCTCGGCGCCGCGGACGAGGCCGGGGCGCTGCCGGTCGGGTCGCTCGAGGAGGGGCCGCAGCCGGACGCGAGGGCGACCACGACGAGGAGCGCCGGGGCGGCCAGCAGGCGGGCGCGGTGGCGGAGCGGCATCGGGGGGTCCTCACGACGGGGAAGGGCGGCTCGTCCGGGCCCGGCCAGCCTAGGGTCGGCCACCCCGTGCCGGCTCCACCGCCGCGGGCGTGTCCCGATACGGTGGCTCCACCGGCCGGTGACCCCGGACGAGCGGTCCGCCGGTGCCCGCTCGACCGGTGCCCGACGGTGTCCCAGACGACGCGCCCGTGCGGCGCCAGGAGGAGGTAGGCAGGTGCGGGTGCTCCCACGGCGTCGCCCGGACCGGCGGCGGGGCCTCGCGCTGCTCCTCGCCGTGGTGGCGCTCGCCGCGTCGGCCTGTACGTCGTCGGGCGGCTCGGACCCCGGCGCCACGCCACGGGCGTCCACGGCGGCGTCGTCCCCGTCCCGGTCGGCCTCGGCCTCGGGCTCGTCGGGCGGCCCTGTGACGCTCACGTTCGCCGTCTACGGCGAGCAGGAGGACCTCGACGCCTACCGGGCGCTGGCGCAGTCCTACACGAGCCAGCACCCGCAGGTCAGCATCGACGTCGAGACGGCACCGGACCGGGAGACCTCCCTGGACCGGATCGAGCGGGAGCTCCTCCACGGCCCGGGGCCCGACGTGTTCCTGGCCGACAGCGCCGACCTCCCCACGCTCGTGCTGGAACGGCGGGTGCGGCCCGTCGACCGGCTCCTGGAGGACCGCGGGGTCTCGTTCGGCGACCGCTACGAGCGGCTCGGCCTCGAGGCGTTCGCGGCCGACTCCTCCCTCCAGTGCATGCCGAACAGCGTCTCGCCCCAGGTGATCTTCTACAACAAGCGGATGCTCACGCCGGCGGTGCTCTCCGAGCCGGGCCAGGACCGGCTCCCCGTGCCGGAGAAGAGCTGGACCTGGGAGCAGTTCGCGCGCGCGGCCCGGATCATGTCGACCGGCGACGTGAAGGGCGTCTACCTGGGCCCGGAGCTGACGACGATGACCTCGCTGCTGCGCTCGGCGGGGTTCGACATCGTCGACGACCCGCAGCACCCGACGACGCTGACGCTGTCGGACCCGGCCGCGCGCGAGGCGATGCACACGATCCTGTCCCTGGCCCGGAGCCGGCGGGTGAACCTCACCGCGGCCCAGGTCCGCCGTGCCGACCCGGTCGCCCGCTTCGAGAGCGGCAGGCTCGCGATGATGGTCGGCACCCGGGCCCTGGTCCCGCGCCTTCGTCAGCGTCCCTCGCTGCGCTTCGACGTCTACCCGCTGCCCCGGCTGGCGCGGTTCCGCACCACGGCCGACGTCACCGGCTACTGCCTGTCGCGGACCTCGCCGCACGCCGACCCCGCGGCGGACTTCCTCACCTACGCCAGCAGCGACCGGGGGGCGAGGATCATCGCGGCCTCGGGCGGCATCGTGCCGGCCAACCTCGCGGCGCTGAAGTCGGCGGCGTTCGTCCAGCCGACCCAGCTGCCCCGCCACAGCGACGTGTTCAGCACCGTGATCCGGCGCGCGGACACGATGCCGAACCCGCCCGGCTGGCCCGACGTGGTGAGCCAGACCGAGCCGCTGCTGTCCCGGCTGTTCTACGCCCGGCACCCGCATCGCGACCGGCTGCTGACGCGGATCGACCGGACCTCGCGGGGCCTGCTCGCCGGCCCCACCCCGTCGCCGACGCCCAGCGGCTGACCCGGCGCGCTCAGCCCTCGGGGTCGGTGCCCTCGTCCAGCGCGTCCTCGACGGCCTCCGGTGACCCGGGGTCGGCGATCGCCCGGGCCAGGAGGTCGCGGGTCAGCTCGACCTGCCACGGCCGCGAGCCCAGGGCGGCCAGCCGGGCGGCCACCTCGGCGGCCAGAGCCTCGGCACCGTCGGCGGCACCGGCGGCCGGGGACGGCGGCTGCCACATCAGCCGCCGGACGTGGTCGGGGACGAGCAGGTTCTCCACGGGCAGCCGCAGCTCCTCGGCGAGCCGGCCCAGGTCCTGCCGGGCCCGCGCCAGCCGCGCGGCCGCCACCGGGTCCCGGTCCGCCCAGGCTCGCGGCGGCGGCGGTCCGTCGTACCGGGCGGCGAGGGGCGGCAGGTCCGCCTCAGGCATCGCGCGGGCCGTCCGCAGCGCCTCCACCCACTGTGCGGCGTAGCGCTCGGCACCGCGGCCGCGGAAGCCCTTCAGCCCGATCAGCGCGCGCCGGTCGTGCGGCATCGCGTTGGCCGCCTCGACGATCGCGGAGTCCGGGATCACCCGGCCCGGCGTCACGTCGCGGCGCTCGGCGATCACGTCGCGGGCGTGCCACAGCTCGCGCACCGCGGCCAGCGCCCGCCGGCCCCGGGCCCGGTGCATCCCGGACGTACGGCGCCAGCGGTCCTGCTTCGGCCCGGCCGGGACCATCGTCACCAGGTGCTCGAACTCCTGGCGGGCCCACTCCGTCTTGCCGGCGGCCTCGAGCTCCCGGACGAGCGCCTCGCGGAGCTCGACGAGCGGCTCGACGTCGAGGGCGGCGTACTCCAGCCACGGCGTCGGCAGCGGCCGGGTGGACCAGTCCACGGCGGAGTGCTCCTTGCGCATGCTGCGCCCCAGCACGCTCTCCACGAGCGTGGCCAGCCCGACTCGGGGGTAGCCCAGCAGCCGTCCGGCGAGCTCGGTGTCGAACAGCGAGACCGGCCGCATCCCGAGCTCCGCGAGGCAGGGCAGGTCCTGGGTCGCGGCGTGCAGGATCCACTCCGCGTCGCCGATCGCCTCGCCGAGCGCCTCGAGGCCACCGAACGGCGTCGGGTCCACGAGCGCCGTGCCGGCGCCCTCCCGGCGCAGCTGCACCAGGTAGGCGCGCGCGGAGTACCGGTAGCCGGACGCGCGCTCGGCGTCGACGGCGACCGGACCGGTGCCCGCGGCGAACTCCGCCACGGTCCGGGCCAGCGCCTCCTCGGTGTCGACCACCGGCGGCAGACCGTCGCGCAGCTCCAGCAGGGGAGCGGGGACCGGCTCGCCGGGGCGGTCGGAGGCCTCGGGGCCCTCGGTCGGGGAGGGCGGCTCGGCGGGAGGGCCCATCAGCCTCGGCCGCGCTGTCCGCGGCGGCTGGGCATGGGGGCGACTCCCTCGGGGACCGGGGGCAGACCCGAGGCGGTGCACAGCAGCTCGCCCCACGCCTCGACGTGCGGCCCGAGGTCGAGCGGCGCGGTGCCGAGGGTCACCGGGGTCCAGGACGCCCGGATCTCCAGCTGGGCGGTCGGCTCCTCGTCGGACATCTCCCCGAAGCTCTCCGACGACACCTTCGTCACCGTGCCGGAGGGGGAGACGTAGGCCGCGTGGTGCGAGGTCAGCGCCTCCACCAGCCAGGACCAGCCGACCTCGCCGAGCACGGGGTCGTTGGCCATCTCGGGGTCGATCTCGGCGCGTGCATAGGCCACACACCGGAACGTACCCTGCCAGGCGTCGTTGCCGGCGGGGTCGTGCAGCAGCACGATCCGCCCGGTGCCGACGTCGTCGCCGTCGACGGTGACGTCGGCCGACAGCGCCGAGGCGTAGGGGGCGATCCGCTGCGGCGCCGGCATCTGCTCGCAGAGGACCTCCGGGCGCAGCCGGGCGGCGCGCAGCTGCGTGACGGCGAGCCGGAACTCGTCGGGGTACGCGGCGGCGTCGGCACGCGGCTCGTGACGAGCGGCCATGACGTCACAGTAGGGCGGCCCCGCCGGGGCGGCCGGTCGACACGCCCTGTGACCTGGGAGGATCGTGGCGTGACCGTCGACCCGTCGCCCCTCTCGTCCGGCTCCGCCCTCGCGGAGTCGGCGTTCCTGCGTGCCGCGCGAGGACTGCCGGTCCCGCACACGCCGGTGTGGTTCATGCGGCAGGCGGGCCGGTCGCTGCCGGAGTACCGACGGGTCCGGGAGGGCGTCGGGATGCTCGAGTCCTGCATGCGTCCCGACCTGGTCGTGGAGATCACCCTGCAGCCGGTGCGGCGCTACGGCGTCGACGCGGCGATCCTCTTCAGCGACATCGTGCTGCCGCTCAAGGCGGTGGGCGTGGACCTCGACATCCGCCCCGGGGTGGGCCCCGTGGTCGCTCGCCCGGTGCGGACGCTGGCCGACGTCGCGGCGATCCCCGACCTGGAGCCCGGGCACGTGCCGTTCGTCGCCGAGGCGGTCGCCACGCTCGTGGCCGAGCTGGGGGCCATCCCGCTGATCGGCTTCGCGGGGGCGCCGTTCACCGTCGCGTCGTACCTCGTGGAGGGCGGGCCCTCCAAGGAGCACGCGCTGACCAAGGCGATGATGTACGGCGCGCCGGACGTCTGGGACGCGTTGCTGCGCAAGATCGCCGGGATCTCGGCCGCCTACCTCGCGGTGCAGGTCGAGGCGGGCGCGTCGGCTGTCCAGCTCTTCGACTCGTGGGCCGGGGCGACCGCGCCGGACGACTACCGCCGCCACGTGATGCCCTACTCGGCCCAGGTGCTGGCCGCGGTGGCCGGGCTGGGCGTGCCACGGATCCACTTCGGCGTCGGCACCGGCGAGCTGCTCGGGCTGATGGGGGACGCGGGCGCGGACGTCGTCGGCGTCGACTGGCGGGTGCCGCTGGCCGACGGGATCCGCCGTGTCGGTCCCCGCGCCGTGCAGGGGAACCTGGACCCTTCCCTGGTCTTCGCCCCGGTCGAGGTGATGCTGGCCCGGGCCACCGAGGTCGTCGAGGCGGGCCGCTCCGCGAGGGGCCACATCTTCAACCTCGGCCACGGCGTGCTGCCCTCCACGGACCCCGACCGGCTGGCCCGGCTCACCGAGCACGTGCACGCGCTGTAGCGTCACCCGGCTCCGGCGGGACCGGGTCAGGACGACGCCGGGGGCGGGGCCGGTGCGCGGCGGCGCCGCAGCAGGGCTCGCAGCAGGAGCCACAGCGGGACACCGACGACGCCGACCACGAGCCCGAAGGGCAGCACCGCACCCAGGACCGTGAGCACGACGACGCCGAGCGCGACCAGGCCGTCCCACCCGTGGCGGAGGCCGGCCAGGAACCCGGCGTGGTCGAGGGCCCCGGCAGGCTCGACCCGCGTGCGCGGCGTGGAGAGGTGCAGCGTGATCGTCGCCATCGAGGTCTGGTCCGCGAGGTAGGACTGCTGGGCCTCCAGGGACCGCAGCTCGGACTGCCGGGCGGTGATCTGGTCCTCGTAGCGGATCAGGTCGCGCGCGTCCCGGGCAGACTTCTGGAACCGCTGCAGCCGGTCCAGGCTGTTGCGCAGCGTCTGCACCCGCTCCGTGGTGTCGATGACCTCGGTCGTGACGTCCTTGGCGGACTCGGTGGAGGAGGTGAGCCGACCGAGCCGGCCGATCGCCGCCCTCGTCGCGTCGAACCTCGCCACCGGCACCCGCAGCACCAGCGTCGACTCCGCGATCCTCCCGTGCCGGTCGTTGCGGGTGACCTCCCGGTCCACCGAGCCGCCCACGGCGGCCAGCAGGTCGGTGACCTCGCCGCGCACCGTGTCCAGGTCCTCGGCGGTGAGCGCCAGGTCGCCGGTCCTCACCACGGCCTTCGTGCGCACGGCGGGCCGGGACGCGGTCGACCCGCCGGCCCCGACCTTCGAGCCCACCGAGTCCACCGAGCCCACCGCGGCCGCCGGGGCCCGCCCTCCCTCGGAGGCGCCCGCCGCCGAGCTCCGACTGGTCGAGGACGTGCCCGGGCCCGAGCA
>JAICLD010000031.1 GCA_025927595.1 Nocardioidaceae bacterium
GACTGGAGCTCCTCGGCGGTCGCCGTCCCCGCCGGCGGGCCGCCGCACTCCCGGCGCAGCGCCGAGTGGGTCACGCCGTGCGGCTGGCCGGTCCGGTGGTGCCAGGCGGCCACCAGGCCGTTGAGCTCGCGGCGCAGCGTGGCCAGCCGCTCGTGGGCCGGTACGTCGGACGGGACGGCGGACCGCTGCTCCGCGGAGGCCGGCTGCCGCGCGTGGTGCTGCTGGCGCCGGGCCCGCTCGCTCTGCCGCGAGTGCAGCAGGTCGCGGACCTGGTCCGGCTCGAGGAGGCCCGGGATCCCCAGGAAGTCCATCTCCTCCTCGGAGCCGACCCGCACGTCCCCGGCGTGCCCGAACTCGCCCCCGTCGTACAGGACCCGGTCGAAGCGGGCCTCGGAGCCCAGCGCCTCGAACGGCACCAGGGCCTCCTCCGCGCCGGCGCCCTGCCCCGCCTGCGCCTGGGCCAGCAGGGCGTCCTCGGGGGCGAACAGGTCGCCCTCGGGCGTGGCGGTGCGGCCGAGCACGTGGTCGCGCTCGAGCTCCATCTCCGAGGCGAAGCCGAGCAGGTTCGGCACCGACGGCAGGAACACCGACGCGGTCTCCCCCCGGCGGCGGGCCCGCACGAAGCGGCCGACGGCCTGGGCGAAGTACAGCGGGGTCGCGGTCGTGGTGGCGTAGACGCCGACCGCGAGCCTGGGCACGTCGACGCCCTCGGACACCATCCGCACCGCGACCATCCAGCGCTCGTCGCTCCCGGCGAAGGCCGCGATCCGCTTCGACGCCGCCTTCTCGTCGGAGAGCACCACGATCGGCCGGGTCCCGGTGGCCGACGCCAGCAGGCCGGCGTACGCGCGCGCCGCGTCCTGGTCGGAGGCGATCACCAGCCCGCCGGCATCCGGGACGTGCCGCCGGACCTCCGTGAGCCGGGTGTCGGCGGCGGCCAGCACCGACGGCATCCAGGACCCCTGGGGGTCCAGCGCCGTGCGCAGCGCCTGCGCCGTGAGGTCCTTGGTCAGCGGCTCGCCCAGCCGGGCGGCCACCTCGTCACCGGCCCGGGTGCGCCACTGCATCTCGCCGCTGTAGGCGAGGAACAGCACCGGCCGGACGACGTGGTCGGCCAGCGCGTCGGCGTAGCCGTAGGTGAAGTCCGCGACGCTGCGCGGCACGCCGTCGGGGCCCGGGGCGTAGGTGACGAACGGGATCGGGTTGACGTCGGAGCGGAACGGCGTGCCGGTCAGCGCCAGCCGGCGGGCCGCCGGGTCGAAGGCCTCGCGGACCGCGTCGCCCCACGACAGCGCGTCGCCGGCGTGATGGACCTCGTCGAGGACGACCAGCGTCTTGAACCGCTCGGTGCGGATCCGGTGCGCCAGCGGGTTGACCGCGACACCGGCGTAGGTGACCGCGACACCCGCGAAGTCCTGGCTCGTGCGGCCCTTGCGGCCGGCGTACGACGGGTCCAGGGCGATCCCGACCCGGGCGGCGGCGTCGGCCCACTGGGTCTTGAGGTGGTCGGTGGGCGCCACGACCGTGACCCGCTCGACCACGCGTCGGGCGAGCAGCTCGGCGGCCACCGTCAGCGCGAACGTCGTCTTCCCCGCCCCCGGCGTGGCGACGGTCAGGAAGTCCCGGGGGCCGGCGGAGAAGTACTGGTCGAGCGCGGCCGACTGCCAGGCGCGCAGCTTGGTGGCGGTGCCCCAGGCGGCACGTGCGGGGTAGGCCGGAGGCAGGTCGGGAAGGGGGGCCGGGATGTCGGGGTCGGAGTCGGTCAACGTCTCTCAGCGAGGTCGCGGGTGGAGGGGCCGGGCGTCGGGCCCGGGCTCACTCCTCGGCGTCGTCGCGCAGGTGCTCCCAGGCGTCCTTGCACTCCGGGCAGACCGGGTACTTCTCGGGGTCGCGGCTGGGCACCCACACCTTGCCGCACAGCGCGACGACCGGGGTCCCCATCACCATCGCCTCGGTGAGCTTGTCCTTGTCCACGTAGTGGGAGAACCGCTCGTGGTCCCCGGGCTCGAGAGGCCGCTCGGTCGGCGACGTCCGGGTGTCCTCGATCGTCTGGGTGCCGGGGCTCATCTGGGTGCTCACGGTGCCCGAGTCTAGCCGTCAGTTCAGGGTCGGGTCGGCCGGCCGGGTGGACACCCAGGCGAGCTCGCCGGGCTGGCGTCGCAGCACCGCGGCCCACAGCTGCTGCGGCTGCAGACAGGTGAGGTCGGCGGTCTCGGAGGGCACGACGAACCAGGACCCCGACTCGATCTCCGCCCGCAGCTGCTCGGCGCCCCATCCGGCGTACCCGGCGAAGACCCGCAGCGAGGACAGCGCCGGGCCGACCAGCGCGGTCGGCGAGTCGAGGTCGACGATGCCGACGCCGTCCCACAGCGGGCGGAAGCCGACCAGCTCGTCCTCGGGAGACCGCACCGCGGCGGCGGCGACGCCGACGGCCAGTGCCGAGTCCGTGCCGACGGGGCCGCCGGAGAACAGCACCCCCACCGGCTCGGCGAGGTCCTCCCAGTCGGGCAGCACCTCCGCGACGCGTACGACGGACGGGCGGTTCAGGACCACGCCCAGGGCCCCGTCGGAGACGTCGAGGAGCAGCACGACCGTGCGCTCGAAGTTCGGGTCGAGCAGGGACGGCGTCGCGACCAGCAGGTCGCCGGCACGCGGGGCCGGCGAGGCACCGGCTGCCTCAGACATCCGAGGTCGGCACCTTCGCGGAGCGTTCGGCGGCGTCCTTGACGGCGGCGGCCACGGCGGTGTGCACCTCGGCCTTGAAGACGCTGGGGATGATGTAGTTGGCGTTGAGCTCCTCGGGGCTCACCGCCGAGGCGATGGCCTCGGCCGCCGCCACGAGGAGGCTGTCGTCGATCGCGTGCGCGGCGGCGTCCAGGAGCCCCCGGAACACGCCGGGGAACGCCAGCACGTTGTTGATCTGGTTGGGGTAGTCCGAGCGCCCGGTCGCCACGACCGCCGCGTGCTCGCGGGCCTCGGCGGGGTCGATCTCCGGGTTCGGGTTCGCCAGCGCGAACACGATCGCGTCCGGCGCCATCCGGGCCACGTCGCTGCCGTCGATCACCCGGGGCGCGGAGACGCCGATGAACACGTCGGCGCCGTCCATCGCCTCCTTGAGGGACCCGGTCAGGCCGGCGCGGTTGGTCGTCTCGGCGATCCGCTGGAGCGACTCGTGCAGGTTCGGCCGCTGCCGGTGCACGACGCCGTCGACGTCGGCCACCACGACGTCCCGCACGCCGGCCTCCAGGAGCAGCCGCAGGATCGCCGTACCCGCCGCTCCGGCGCCCGACATCACGACCCGGACCCCGTCCAGGGACTTGCCGACCACGCGGAGCGCGTTCGTCAGCGCGGCGAGCACGACGATCGCCGTGCCGTGCTGGTCGTCGTGGAAGACCGGGATGTCGAGGATGTCGCGCAGCCGGCGCTCGATCTCGAAGCAGCGCGGTGCGGAGATGTCCTCGAGGTTGATGCCCGCGAAGCCCGGGGAGACCGCGCGCACGATCTCCACGATCAGGTCCGGGTCCTGGGTGTCCAGGCACAGCGGCCACGCGTCGATGCCGGCGAACCGCTTGAACAGCGCCGCCTTGCCCTCCATCACCGGCAGGGCCGCGGCAGGCCCGATGTTGCCCAGACCGAGCACCGCGGAGCCGTCGGTGACGACCGCGACGGAGTTCCGCTTCACGGTCAGCCGGCGTGCGTCCTCGGGGTTGGCCGCGATCGCCTCGCAGACCCGCGCCACGCCGGGCGTGTAGACCATGGAGAGGTCGTCACGGTTGCGGATCGGGTGCTTGGCCTCCATCTGGATCGTGCCGCCCAGATGCATGAGGAACGTCCGGTCGGAGACCTTGTGGACGGCCACGCCGGCGATCTCCCGGATCGCCGCGACGATGGAGTCGGCGTGCGTGGTGTCGGACGCCGCGCAGGTGACGTCGATGCGGAGCCGGTCGTGGCCGGAGGCGGTGACGTCGAGCGCCGTGACGATGCCGCCGGCGCGCTCCACGCACGTGGTCAGGCTGCTGATCGTCGACCCGCCGGCCGGCACCTCCAGCCGCACCGTGATCGAGTAGGAGATGCTGGGCTGGCTGGGGGCGGCCACCTCGGGGGCGGTTGGCATGTCGTTGACCACGCCCTCATCGTGTCACGTCGCCGCGGTCGGGTGCCGCTAGCGGGTCACCCGGACGTCCCCGCCGTTCTTCGGCACCAGCTCGATCCAGGTGTGACCCGCCGGGACGCTGAGCCGGCCGGTCCTCGTGCGCAGCCGCACCGGCGAGGTCAGGGTCTTCGACCAGGTGCCCCGGACGACTCGGCCCCCGTGGAACAGCAGCGCCTTCCCGGAGCCGGTGAAGTCGGTCTCGGGCACGTGGTTGCCGGCGGGGTCGAGGTAGCCGGCGTCGCCGACCCGGACGCGCAGGACCAGGACCGAGTCGGGGCGGAACTGGTCCCCCGCGGCGGCGTTGCTGTTGTCGTTGACGTAGCGCCCGGCGCGGTAGCTCCACACGGTCGTGTGGCCGCCGGAGAAGACCGCGTCGAGCCCGGAGGCCGGCTTGCCCTTGGGCAGGCCCTTCGCCGGCCCGAACGGCAGGTAGCTGGTGACCGTCTCCCGGGCGTGCAGCTTCGCGGCCAGCCGGTCCAGGTGCATGAACAGGTTGTACGGCGCCTGCCGGCTGTCGTCGCGCTGGTAGCCGACGGCGCCCTCGGTGAAGGCCTTGATCCCGGCGGCCCGGACCCGCCGCACCGTCGGCGGTGCCCCGCCGCTGGCGACCAGGACCGCCTTGGCGGGCTTGACGATGCCGATGTCGCTGGCCCGCATCGACCGCACCGGGCCGACCAGCTTCGGCACCTTCTGGTAGTAGAAGACGGCCAGCCGGGTGATCCCGCCCTCGACGAGCTCCTCGGTGACCAGGTCCGCCTTGCTCAGCCCGATCTGGGGGCTGCTGCTGGAGGAGTTGTCGATCTTGACCACCATCACCGGGTGCGACGGGGTCCGTCCCGACGCGCCGAGGCCGGTCAGCGGCCACTGCCCGGCGACCGTCAGGCCCTTGGCCGTCGGCTGACCGGCGGGACCGCCGTCGACGGTGCTGGTCGGGGAGCTGCCGCTGCAGCCGGACAGGGCGAGGACCGTGGCCACCGACAGCGCGGCGACGGCTCGGGGGGAAGGGCCGGGCATGCGGACAATTCTGGCGCAACCGGGGCCGTCGACGCCCGACCTCGGCGCGCGTGTCGAGGTCCCGTGTCAAGCCCCCTGTCGAGCCCCGTGTCAAGCCCCCTGTCGAGCCCCGTGTCGAGTCCCCGTGTCGGGCCCGTCGCTCAGAGCTTGGCGCCGCCGTCGACGTACAGCGTCTGCCCGGTGATGAACGACGCCTCGTCGCTGCACAGGAAGGCGGCGGCCGCGGCGATGTCCTCCGGCCGGCCCACCCGGCGCACCGGCGCCCGCTCGGCGGCCGCGTTGCGGAACTCCTCGGGCTCCATGCCCACGCGGCGCGCGGTGGCGTCGGTCATGTCGGTGACGATGAAGCCGGGGGCGACGGCGTTCACGTTGATGCCGTAGCCGCCGAGCTCGACCGCCAGCGTGCGGGTGAAGCCCTGGAGCCCCATCTTCGCGGCGGAGTAGTTGGCCTGGCCGCGGTTGCCGAGGGCGGAGACCGACGACAGGTTCAGGATCTTGCCGTACCGCTTGGCGACCATGTGCTTCTGCACCTCGCGGCTCATGAGGAACGAGCCGCGCAGGTGCACGGTCATCACCGTGTCCCAGTCCTCCTCGGACATCTTGAACAGCAGGTTGTCCCGGGTCACGCCGGCGTTGTTGACCAGCACGTCGACGGTCCCCAGCCGGTCGACGACGGCCGCCACGGCCGCCTCGACGGACGCCGCGTCGCCCACGTCGCAGGCGACCCCGACCGCCTTCTCGGCGCCCAGGCCCTCCGCCGTGCGGGCCGCGGCCTCCTCGTCGAGGTCGAGCACGGCGACGGAGGCACCCTCCTCGGCGAAGCGCCGCGCGGTGGCGGCGCCGATGCCGCGCGCGCTGCCGGTGACCACGGCGACGCGGCCTGCGTAGCGACTCATCGACCGGTTCCTCTCTGCGAGTGGGACGGGAGCGCGCAGGCCCCCGCAGCTGGTGCGCCCACCCTAGGGCCGGCTCGGCCCGTAGAATCGTCGGGTGCGCTCAGACGGCTTCCGGTTCGCGGTGATCCAGTCGCTCGTGCTCGCGGCTGCCGCGATCGCGGTCGCGGCGAGCTACCACCTGCCGCTGCGAGACCCGGACGGGGTGGCGGTCCCGACGTACGTCCGGTTCCCGGCCATCCTGCTGCTCGCGTTCCTCACCGACGTGCTCCCCCGAGCCGCGTGGCGCGCCTGGCGGTCCGGCTCGCCCCTGCGGGCGGGACACTGCGCGGTGTCGGTGACCCGCGAGCGCTGGCCGTGGTCGCACGTGCGGTTCGCGCTCGTCGGGCTGGGCGCGTGGTACCTCACCTACGCCGCCTTCCGGAACCTCAAGAGCTACGTCCCGTTCGTGAACCGGGACCTGTGGGACGACACCCTCGCCCGCTTCGACCGGCTGCTCTGGCTCGGCCACGACCCCGCCGCGGTGCTGCACGCGGTGTTCGGCACCGGTGGGGCGGCGCACTTCTTCTCGTTCGTGTACGTCGCCTGGATCGTGCTCGTGCCGGCGACGCTGGTCGTCGCGCTCGTGTGGTCGCGCGACCGGACCCGGGGCGAGTGGTACGTCACCGCCGTCGCCGTCGACTGGGTGCTCGGGGTGGCGACGTACTTCGCGGTCCCGACGCTCGGTCCCGTCTACGCGGACCCGCAGGGCTTCGCCGGCCTCCCGCACACCTACGTCACGACGCTGCAGGAGGCGATGATCCAGGACCGGTACACCGTCCTGAACGACCCGTTCGCCACCCACGCGGTGCAGACGATCGCGGCGTTCGCCTCGCTGCACGTCGGGATCATGGTGACGGTCTGCCTGATGGCCGAGCTCCTGCACCTGCACCGCGCGGTCCGGGTCGGCATGTGGGTCTTCCTGGCCCTCACCTTCGTCGCCACGATCTACCTCGGCTGGCACTACTTCGCCGACACCCTCGGCGGCGCCGTGCTGGGAGCCGCCGGCGTCTGGGTCGCGGCGCTCGGCACCGGGAACCACGTCCGCGGCCGGCCGACGCTGGTGACCCAGCGCCGGGACCGGGACCGTGCCCGCGTCGACGAGCCCGCGCTGAGCCGCTGACCCTCCCTAGCCCTCGCCGGCCGGGTCGGGCCCGCCGTCGAGAGCGGCGCGCAGCCGCGCGGCGTACGCCTCCTGCTCACCGTCGGCGTAGCGGGTGCGCGGCCAGAAGAACCCGCGCAGCCCGTCGCCCTTGGTGCGCGGCACCACGTGCAGGTGCAGGTGCGGCACGCTCTGGGAGACCGTGTTGTTCACGGCGACGAAGGAGCCCTGGGCGCCCAGGCCGTCGACCATCGCGGCAGCGAGGCGCTGCCCGGCGTCGAGGAACGGGTCCCGCAGCCGCGCCGGCAGGTCGGGCAGCGTGACCACGTGCAGCCGCGGGACCAGCAGGACGTGCCCCTTGAACACCGGTCGATGGTCGAGGAAGCCCACGACGTGCTCGCTCCCCCACACGACCTCGGCGGGCACCCGGCCCGCGACGATGTCGCAGAACAGGCAGGTCGCCGGTCGGTCCACGGTGACCCGCCTCCTCGGTCGCTGCTGCCGTTCCCCGTCGACTACCCCGGGTCCCGGTCCGGAAACCGTGCCTACCCTGTGGCCATGCCCCACGCCGTGCCGCTCGCGGCCGCCGCCGCGACCGGCGCCGTCCACTACCTCTGGTTCGCGGCGGGGCTGCTCGTCGTGACCGGTCTCACGCTGGGGCTGACCTGGGCCGCCGGCGTCCGACTCGGCCTGTTCCCGCTGTGGGTGATCGTGAGGGCCGCGGTGCAGCTGAGCGTGGTCGCGCTGCTGCTGCGCGGGATCCTCGCCTTCCCCGCCACGGTCGCGGCCTTCCTGGTGCTCATGCTCACCACGGCGTCGTGGACCGCCGCCGGCCGGGTCTCCCAGCTGTGGCGCGGCCGCCGGGCGGCGGTCCTGGGAGTCGTCGCCGGGGCCTCGGTCACCCTCGTGGTGGTGTTCGCCCTGCGCCTGGTCGACCTCCAGGTCCGGTACGTCGTCGCGGTCGGCGGGATCATCGTCGGCAACTCGATGAGCGCCGCGACGCTGTCCGGCCGGAACTTCCTGCGCGGCGCCCGGGCCCGCGCCGGCGAGGTGGAGGCCTGGCTCGCGCTGGGCGCGACGCCTGCTCGGGCCCACGAGGAGATCGGCCACGAGGCGGTCCGCGAGTCGCTGATCCCGTCGCTGGACCAGACCAAGTCGACCGGCCTGGTGACGCTGCCCGGGGCGTTCGTCGGCGCGCTCTTCGGCGGCGCGAGCCCGGCCCAGGCGGCGCAGTTCCAGCTCGTCGTGCTGGCCGGGATCGCGCTGGCGATGTCGGTCACCAGCGTCGTGGTGACCAGGCTGGCCGGCCGGACGCCGTACGTCTCGCCGTCAGCAGGCTGAGGGCCCCGCCGCAGCGGTCGCGGCGGGGCCCTCACTCCACTAGTTGCGGAAGATCGCGAACTTCGGCTGGCGGTGGCTGCCGTTGTGGAACGTGTTGAAGTCACCACCGACGGCGAGGGCGTGCCGGCTCGGGACGCTGGACAACGCGAGCACGCCGAGCTTGGAGTCCGCCTTGGGCGCCCAGGCACGGTTCGTGCCGCCCAGGGTGGTCGCGGCCAGCTTGGGCACCTGGACCCGGCCGTCGCGGCAGTCTCCGCCGGGCCCGATCACCCGGGTCGTCGTGCACCGGCTGGTGAAGTGACCGCCGATGTAGAGGGTGCCGTCGAGGACGCTGAGCGCGTTCACGTCGCCGTTGAAGACCCGGCGCCAGGCGACGCCGCCCTTGTAGCCGCTGGCCATCACGCGTCCACCGGGGCCGGACATCGCCATGTAGATCCGGGTGCGCGTGAGGCGGATGTCGTTGACCAGGTAGTTCGCGGGCGAGTGGAAGCTGCGGACGACCCCGCCGGTCTTCGCGGAGACGATCGCGAGCGCGTGCGTGTGGGACCGGCCGTTGATGTGGCGGAAGGACCCCCCGATGACGACCTGGGAGCCGTGCCGGCGGATCACCCGCACGGCGCTGTCGGCTCGCGGTGCCCAGCTGCTCACCGCACCGCTCGTGCGGCTCACCGCGGCGATGTGCCGGCGGCCGTGACCGTTGATGCCGGTGAACTTGCCGCCGACGTAGACCCGGGACGGCGAGAGCGCCAGCGCCCGCACCATCCGGTTGACCTGCGGCCGGAAGCCCCGCACCAGGCGACCGGTCGAGGCGGAGATCTGCACCAGACGGGACACGCGGACGCCGTTGGCCCGGGTGAACTGGCCGCCGGCGAACACCCGGCCCCTGGAGACCGCCAGGGCCAGGACGTTGGAGTTCGTGGACGGCGACCACGACAGCAGCCGGCCCGTGGTCGCGCTGACCGCGGCCAGGTGGCTGCGGCCGTGGGTGCCGGTGCTGTCGGTGGCGCTCGTGAACGCGCCGCCGACGTAGACGACGTTGCCGCTGCGGGCGGTCGCCATCACCGCGCCGTTGAACGATGCGGACCGCGCGGGCAGGTCCTTGACGACGGCCATCGCCGCCGGCTGGACCGCGAGCGCGGCCCCGGTCGCTGCCACCACTGCGACAGCGCGAAGTGATCTCATGAGTGGTGTCCCCCCACGGTTCTTTACCCAGGTCAGGGCGTCGGTGGGCCGCAGGACGCGCGGCCGGACTGTCGAGCGCCTAAGTGAAACACGCGGGCCGCGCGAGCGCGAGCCGGTCCCACTTTCTCGGCGGCGGTACCCACCGACAGGAGACTCGGCCTGTGGCGCCCGGCGTCCTCGCCTGCGCGGCACCGAGGGCCGGCGAGTCTCCTGTCCGGGGGCACCTCCGACGACGGTGGGGGGTTCGCGGAATCAGGTCGTCGGTCCACGGAGCATGCTCAGGCGGGGCATCCACCTCCTCGGTGACCGAGAGCGTGTCGGCCGCTGTTGCTGCGTCCCTGCTGTCCGCCGACGCGTTGACGACGAGTGAGTGCGCCATGGTCTCGCTCCTTCTCCATCGGTGTGATGGCTCCACCGTCTCGACGGGCGGAGTCTGCTCGCGCCGGCGACATGACCAGGTCGCGAGCCCGCACGAACGAGGTGCCGTCGTGGGGACGGGGCGGGGGCGGTCATGCCGTCCTGCGCGCGAGGCCGCGACGCCTCGACCGAGGCGATGCTCTTGAAGAGCGTGAGCGATTCACCGGGACGCGGCCGCCGCCCTCGAGGGACGGAAGGCGCGGATTCCTTCCCGATACCGACCTCGTCGAGGTGGCCGAGAGGCTGGTCCACGCGCAAGGGCAGGACGCCCGTTCTCGGCGAGTCCGGTCAGCGAGAGATGCTGGTGCCGCTCACAGGCCGCCTTCTGCCCCGGGTGCGTCCGTGACCAGCACCGACGCACCCGGCACCTGGCAGGGATCAGGCCTGGATGCTCACCTCCTTGTTCGGTTCGGTGATCGCGTCGGTAGCCGGGTCCGCGGCCGTGCCGGCGGTTGAACGTCGCTGCCGGCGCCTGACCAGGCGGGCCGGGGTTCCTCCGAGGAGGATGGCGAGCGCGATGGCCGCGAGGGTGAGCAGGACCGCGCGCCAGTTCCGGTGGCCGCCGTGGAGGCCGAGGTCTGCGGTCGGGTAGCCGATCATCTTCGCGGTGGTTCGGGCGGTGGCGGTGTCGGCGTGGGTGGCGAGGTCACGCAGCGCGGCGGTGAACCCGCCTCCGGATGGTCCCGAATCCCCTCGGCCGGCCAGGGGTCGGATCGTGAGCCCCTTGCTGTCGGCCCATCGGCGGAGTCGGGGGTCGACCGTGGCGGGCTCGGCGGCCCCGGGGACGACGAGGCGGGACACGTGCGGAGCGCCGGCGATGCTGGTGGTGAGCAGCGTCAGCCCGTGTTGGGTGCGGACGGCGTCACCGGCCGCGATGGCCACCGTGCGGGCGGCTGCGGACTGGCCGTAGACCTCGAAGGCGGCGGTGGCGTCCAGCTCGCCGACCCCGTCGGCCAGGGCGACGCCGACGGTGGGCCGGAACCACGGCATCACGTAGTCGACTCCGACGGGCCAGTCGCCGGCTGTGAAGTGGTCCTTCGCGATGACGGTCGACTCCGTGGGGGTCCAGCCGAGCTCGGGGTGGAGGTCTGCGACGCGTTGGGCTTCCGCGGGTCCGGCGAGCTCGTCGAGGAGGTGCAACGCGCCCGGGACCCCGGAGGTGACGGCGGCGGTCGTGGTGACCGACCCGTCCTCGACCCACCTACGACCGCGCACCCAGTGCACCGCGGGCCGACTTGCTTCGAGGGCGGAGATGCGCGACCAGTGGCTGGTGGCATGGAGACCGTCGAGCATCCCGGTGTCGGCCAGCACCATGGCGCCGCTGCAGACGCCGAGCACCTTGGCGCCGTCGTCGTGCTGTCGGGACACCCAGCTCCGCAGCGGCGCCTCGCTGGTACCGGTCGGGTCGCTCAGCCCGGGCACGACGACCAGGTCCGGCTTCAGGGCGGGGTCGGCGTCCACCGCAGCGAAGGTGTGGGTGGGTACGACGGCCGGGCCGCCCTCCAGAGGAACCGGACGGGCGTGCGCGGCGACGACGTAGCTGGTGAACGCCGGTGAGCTGGCGAAGATGTCGTAGGGCGCGAGGAGGTCGCTGGCGATGGTGCCCGAGGTCCCGGCGACGACGGCGACCACCAGCCGGCGGCCGTGATGCACCGGAGTGCCGGCTGGCGTGGCGTGGGCGGCCCGGGAGGCCGGGACGGGGGCGGCGGGGACGGGCTGGTGGAGGTCCCGGGTGGTGGTGACGGCGCCGGCTGCGACGACGCCTGCGAACGTCGCCGTCGTCAGCGCGAGGGTGCCGCCGGCCCACGCAAGGCGGCGCAACCGCCGACGCGGGGGCTGCGGGGACTGGGTCGGGTGCTGGGTTGCCATGACACGTCTCTTCTCTTCACACGGGAGGGTGGGGGTCGTACTGGATGGCGCGGCGGACCTCGCGGGCCCGGTCGACGCCGGCGAGGCGGGCGACCAGGTGCAGGGCCATGTCGATGCCGGCGCTGACGCCGGCGCTGGTGATGACGTTGCCGTCGTCGACGTACCGGGCGTCCCGGTCCACGTCGATCGACGGGTCGAGCTCGTGGAGCAGGTCGAGGGACTCCCAGTGCGTCGTCGCGGGTCTGCCGGACAGGAGGCCCGCGGCGGCGTAGACGAGAGCTCCGGTGCACACGCTGGTCATCAGTGGGACGGTCGCGGCCTGCAGCCGGACCCAGGCGAGGTGTTGCGGGCTCCGCATCAGGGTGCGGGTGCCCTGGCCACCGGGGTGGATGAGCACGTCGAGGGCCGGTACGTCGCCCATGGAGTGGTGAGGAGTCAGCGGCAGCCCTTTCGCGGCCTTCACCGCGGCGCCGTCGCGGGACAGGCACGAGATGGCCCAGCCGTCCTCGGGGTGGTGCAGCGTCCAGTAGGACAGGACCTCCCACGGCCCGACCGCGTCGAGCTCTTCGACGTCGTCGAACAGCAAGATGCCGATGTGGCGGGTGGAGGAACGTGCGGTGGTCACGACATGGCGGCTTTCGTCAGGGTTCGGCAGTCAGTTGTCATGCGTCGATGCGGCGGTGCAGCGGTGCGGCGGTGTTGCTGTCGCGAGTGCGACTCTCGCGTGAACCGGTGGCGGTCGCCCCGGTCAAAGTGCCGGGATCACTTAGCGGGGTACGACCGAGTCAGGTCCTCGGTGGTGACGGATGGAAGGTCCACGCTCCGCGTCGAGGGGATCAGCTGAGGCGGTGTGCTCGGTGAGGGCGTCGAGCAGGTGCGGCCAGAGCGCCCGGGGTCGGTCGTGCCCCATGTCCTCCACGAGGAGGAGCCGGGCACCAGGCACGAGCTCGGCGGTTCGTCGTCCGCCGCTGGGGTCGATCAGAGTGTCGTCGAGGCCGTGGATGACCAGGGTCGGCACGGTGAGGGTCGTCAGCGCCTCGGCGCGGGAGCCGTCGAGGATCATCGCCGCCAGCTGCCGGGGAATGCCGGCCGGGTAGGAGGAGCGGTCGTAGCTCGCGGCGGCCAGCGCGCGCAGCTGCGCCGCGTCACCGTAGCGACGCGAGGCCCACACGAGCTCACGTTCTGCCGCGGCCACGTAGCCGTCCCGGTCTCCCGGTCGTGATGAGAACAGCACCTGCTGTGCCTGGGGCGTGGACTGGCCGTACTCCGGCTCGCCGGTCGACGACATCATCGAGGTCAGGGAGAGCACCCGGTCGGGGAACTCGATCGCCATCTTCTGGGCGATCATGCCGCCCATGGAGGAGCCGACCACGTGTGCCCGCGCGCTGCCGAGCTCCGTCAGGAGGTCCATGCCGTCACCGGCCATGTCGCGCAGTGAGTACGGCGCCATCGCGACGGCGCGGTCGAGGTCGCCGGACGTCACGGCGGTGATGAAGTCCCCGAGGTGGACCGGGTGCTCATCGAGTCTCGTCGACAGGCCGCAGTCGCGGTTGTCGTACCGGATCACGTAGCGGCCCCGCGCTGCGAGCATGCGGCAGAAGTCGGCGTCCCACCCGAGCAGCTGGGTGCCGAATCCCATCACGAGAAGCACGGCGGGGTCGGACGGGTCTCCGAACGTCTCGTGCGCGATCGTGATCGTCCGGTTGCGCCCGGTGCCCGGCTCGAGACCTGTGTGGGGTGCCATGAGGTGTCTCCCTTGTCGCGCGAGCTGGGCGTGGTCGCCAGGTCGCGAGTCGGTGGTTCCGGGGTCGGGGCCGGGCTGGGGGTGGTGTCCGAGCGGCCACAGGCAACACCTTACATGTCACAACTGACAGGTCAAGCGCGACATGTATGGGATAGGGTGTGGCCATGTCTTTGCGCTATGCGGTGCTCGGCCTCCTTGCCCGGCGTCCCTCGACCGGCTACGAGCTGACCCAGACGTTCGACCGGTCGCTTCGGACGTCGTGGCACGCCAGGCACAGTCAGATCTATCCCGAGCTCGCCAAGCTCGAGGCCGCGGATCTGGCCGAGGTGGTCGGGCGTGGAGCGCGCCGCAGCAAGACCTACGCGATCACGGCAGCCGGACGCGCCGAGCTGCGACGCTGGCTGGTCGAGGCGCAGCCTGACCGGTCCCAGCGCAGCGAGAGCGGTCTCCGTCTCTTCCTCACCCCGCTGCTGGACCCGGCCGACAGGCAGGCGGCCTACGAGCGCGACCTCGCGCACGTCGAACAAGAGCTCGCCGCGCTCGAGAGAGTGCTGGCCGGGATGCGAGGCGCCGCCGAACCGGAGGTCTTCGCCCCCCAGGTCGAGCTCGGCATCCGAGTCGACACCGTGATGCGGGACTGGCTGCGCGAACAGATCCAGGCGTCCTCCGCCGGCACTGGCCGCGACTGAACCTGATGAGGCGGCCCCAGGAGAGGACCACACCGTGATGACGAGGACGTACCGGGTCCAGGTGACTGCCCAGTTCGCCGGGCTCACGCCGTCGAAGGTGAGCTCCTGGCTAACGATTTCCTCGATTCTCGAGGGATCACGCACAAGCCGTTGGCCGTGACGGTCACCTGCCTGGATGACGTCAAGGTCAGGCGCCGGTCCAGCAGGCCATGAAGTGTCACGACGGCGGTCGACGAGACTAGTGCGCGGGACCTCGGGGGCGCCTGCGGACCAGGCCTGGGTCAGAATGCCTCGCCGACGTCGCGGGCTTCGGCGAAGGCCTGCTGGCGGCCGGTGTCTGCGTCGGCGGTCGCGAGGTTGGGGCGGAACTCGATGCTGGTGATGTTCTCGATGCCGGTCCAACGCAGCCAGCTGTGCACGTACGGCGCCTGGACGTCATCGCCGAGGGCGGGCGGACGGCCAGGCCCGAAGGTGTCGATCCGGACCTCGGTTCGGACGTCGCGAACCGCGCCGAGGAGGTGCGCCGCGATGGCCAGTGATTCCGAGGCGTCGCCGCGAGGTGATGCGGAGATGTGCAGCAGTCGAGTCATGGTCAGCTCCTTGGAGGCAGTGGGCGACCAGCGCATGGGGCGCGTTGTTGCAGGTGCATGCTGCGGTGGTGCCGTTGCTGGACCAGAAGCTCCTGGCGGAGGTGGGGATGCCGCTGCGCTTCTACGACGTGCTGCTGGAGCTGGCGGCGGCGCCCGAGCACAAGCTTCGGATGACGGACCTGGCGGACCGCGTCGTCCTCAGCCGAACACGGGTCAGCCGGCTGGTCGACGACATGGCTACCGCTGGGCTGCTGGCGCGAGAGCAGAACCCGCAGGACGGCCGGTCTGCCTACGCCGCGCTCACAGACGCGGGGCTTCGGCGCCACCGGGAGGCGGCACCCATCTACTTGGCCGGCATCGAAGAGCACTTCGCCCAGCGGTTGGACGACAGTGAGCTCAGGGCCTTCGCTTCCACACTCCAACGCGTGCTGTCGCCACCGCCCACAACCGGCGGCTGAGCCGGCTCGGGCCAGGGCACAAGGGCCGGGAAGTCGCGGTACGGTCGCGAGGTGCTGCACGGGCGAGACGTCGAGCTGGCACAACTGGCTGCGCTGATCGACGGCGCGCGCCACGGCACCGCGGGCACCGTCGTGGTGCACGGGGAGCCTGGCGTCGGGAAGTCCGCACTCCTGGCAGAGGCGTTGTCCAGGGCGACCGAGGTGCGGATCCTGCGCACTCAAGGCCTGGAGTCGGAGTCGCCGCTGGCCTTCGCGGCGCTGCACCGCCTGCTCCGACCTGTCCTCGGCCTGGTCGAGCGGCTCCCCCAACCGCAGGCGCACGCGCTCGGGGTCGCCTTCGGCCAGGCGGTGGGCACGGTCGAGCCGTTTCTGGTCGCGGTCGCGACGTTGTCGATGCTCACCGAGGCGGCCGAGGAGCAACCGCTCGTGTGTGTCGTCGACGACGCACACTGGCTGGACGCCGCCTCGACCGACGCGCTGCTGTTCGCGGCACGCCGACTGGACGCCGACCGGGTCGCGATGATCTTCGCGGCTCGCGACACCGACGACCACGCGTTCACCCCAGACGGTGTTCCAGCTCTGCATGTACGAGGCTTGGACGCCCCGTCGGTGCGGGCTCTGCTGGCCGAGAACGCTCCGGTGGTGGTCGCGGCCGAGGTCACCGAACGGCTGCTGACAGAGACCGGTGGGAACCCGCTCGCACTCGTCGAGCTCCCCGGCGGACTGAGTTCCGCCCAGCTCGAGGGGACCGCTCCTCTGCCGGACCAGCTGCTGCTCACCACCGGGGTCGAACGCGTGTTCCTCGACCGGTCCCGCCGGCTCACCGCAGCGGCGCAGACGCTGATGCTGGTTGCGGTCGCCGACGACACCGGACGACTCGGTACCCTCCGACGGGCCGCTGACGCCCTGGGTCTGAGCGCCGCGGCGTTCGCGGAAGCCGAGCGCTCAGGTCTGCTGGCCGTGGACGAACAGACCGTCACGGTCCGCCATCCCCTTGTCCGATCCGCGGTGTACCAGGCCGCCACCCGCCTCGAGCGCCGCGCCGTGCACCGGGCTCTGGCTGACGCCCTGGGCAGCCTCGAAGACTCCGACCGAGCGACGTGGCACCGCGCCGCGGCCGCCGACGGCCCGGACGAGCAGCTTGCCACCGCCCTCGACGAGGCCGGGGCCCGGGCCGAGCGACGCGGCGGCTACCGAGCCGCCGCCGACGCTCACGAACGAGCCGCCGCGCTGACCGCGGACCCGATCACCGCAGCCCGGCGTCGACTCGCCGCCGCTCGCAACGCGTGGGCCTCCGGTCAGACCACCCGCGCGTCGGCGTTGCTGACGGCGGCTCGCGAGCATGCCGACGACCCACTCCTGCTCGCGGACATCGACCGGCTCCGCGGCCGCATCGCCGTCAACGTCGGCTCCGCAGCCGACGCGCACCGCATCTTCACCCAGGCCGCCGAGCAGGTCGCCGCCCACGAACCGGTCCGCGCCCTGGAGATGGCGGTGGCTGCGGCGGTGGCCCACAGCCACGGTGTCGACAGCGGGGCGAGGCTTCCGGCAGGCACGATCGACGTCGCCGTGTCACCCGAGGACACCCCACGGACCCGCTGCCTCAAGCAGCTCCTGGTCAGCACGCGCCACGACATCGCCGGGGACCGGGCCGCCGCACTGAGCGCCCTGCTGAGTGCGCAGAGCACGGCCCTCGGGGCAGCCGACACGATGCGGGACCTGGACCTCCTCGGGAACCTGGGCAACGCCGCCCTGCACCTCGGCGACGACGAGGCACACCGCCACTTCTACTCGCTGATGCTGTCGGTGGCGCGCGAGAACGGTGACGGCATGGCCGTCCTGTACGCCCTGCAGCGGCTGTCGTTCGGCCAGTACGTCGGCGGCCACTGGGGCGCGCTGCGGAACTCCTCGGAGGAAGCCGTCGCGTTGGGCCTCAGCGTCGGACAGATGGCACCGACCGCTGCGCCCCGGGCCTGGCTGACCCTACTGGCCGCGTTGGAGGGCCGCCCCGACTACGACGAACGCCTCGCGACGCTGCAGGACCTGGTAGCCGCACACCCGCCCGTCGGCATCTTCGCCCAGCCCGTGGAGGACCTCACCCGGTGGGCGAAGGGCGCCCGGTCGCTCCTCGACGGCGACGCTACGGGTGCCCTGCACCAGTTCCGCCAGATGCAGCTGCCCGCCCTGAGGCTCATGTCTGCCCAGGACCGCATCGACGCCGCCGTCCGGAGCGACGACCACAGTCACGCGCTCGCCTGGGTCGCAGACCTCGACGCGTTCGTCGCCGGCACTCGTCTGCCGTGGGCACAGGCCGCAGCCGCCTACGGCCGGGCCCTGTCGTGCGAAGTCGACAGCCTCGATGGCGCGAGCCGGGCCGCCGAGCTGTTCGAGACCTCGCTGGCCCACCACGGCCTCGCCGGTCGCCCCTACGACCGCGCACGAGTCGAGCTGACGTACGGGGAGTTCCTGCGCCGCAACCAACGACGGGTGGACGCCCGCCGCCACCTTCGAACGTCACTGGACATGTTCGAGGATCTCCACGCCGACCCCCTGGCCGAACGAGCCCGACAAGAGCTGCGCGCGTCCGGGGAGACCGCCCGCAAACGCGACCCGTCGACCGCACTGAACCTGACCCCGATGGAGCTCAAGGTCGCAGAGCTCGTCAGCCGGGGTCTCTCCAACAAGGACGTCGCGGCCCAGTGCTGGATCTCCCCGCGCACCGTCGCGTTCCACCTTCGCAACGTCTTCACCAAGACCGGCGTCACCTCGCGCGGTGAACTCGGCCGGCTCCAGCTCACCTGAACCTCCGCGCCAGCTACCGCCAGGCGTCTGCGCCGGCGCGCATGCCGTTCATCCGCGCGATCGACGGTCCGGGTGTCATCTCCGGCCGGGCAGAGGCGGTGACGGTCTCGGCGTTCATGGGTCCTCCAGGTGGTGGTCCCACGGACGGTGGGCAGGGGTTGCACTCGAGGTGGCGTGCACTGTCGGGTCAGTGGTGCATGTGCATGCCGGCACCGGCTGCGGCCTTGGTGGCGGGCATCCGGAGGTAGGCGACGACCGCGACGAGGACCGCGATGGCCGCAGCAGTGGTGAACCCTGCGGAGAACCCGTTCACGGCGCCGGCGGCTGTGGCGAGGCTGCCGGCCGAGGTGGCGACCGCGGAGAGCACCGCAACTCCGAGTGCGGCGCCGACCTCGTGACCGGTCATGAGGAACCCCGAGGCGAGTCCGGCGTGGCTGGCCGGGATGCCGGTCATCGAGGTCACCGAGACGGGCACGAACACCATCCCGACCGCGAGACCGAGCACGACCAGACCGGGAAGGA
>JAICLD010000075.1 GCA_025927595.1 Nocardioidaceae bacterium
CAGCTTCGACGTGGTGTTCTCCGCCTTCGGCGCTCTCCAGTTCGTGCACGACGCGGACCGCGCGGTGGCCGAGGCCGCCCGGGTGCTGCGGCCCGGCGGCACCTTCGCGTTCTCCATCACCCATCCCGTGCGCTGGACCATGCCCGACGACCCGACGGCGGCGGGTCTGGTGGTCACCAGCTCCTACTGGGACCGGACGCCGTACGTCGAGGAGGACGACGACGGCCGGACCACCTACGTCGAGCACCACCGCACCCTCGGGGACTGGGTGGGTCACCTCGCCCGTCACGGCCTGGCGCTGACCACCCTGCTCGAGCCCGAGTGGCCCGAGGGCCACGACCGGGTCTGGGGCGGCTGGGGCCCGGAGCGCGGACGCCTGGTGCCGGGGACGGCGATCCTCGCCGCGCGCCTGCTGCCGTCCGAGCGTCCCGGTGTCGCGGCCTAGTCCCCGGCGGGTGCGGCCGTCGTCGTCGGGCCACCGCCTGCTCCGCGGCGGCGCGCTGATCGCCGTGGCGATGGGCGTGATGAACCTGACCACCTACGGCTTCGTGATCCTCGCCGCTCGCCTGCTCGGCCCCGAGGAGTACGGCGCCCTCGCGGCCGTCATGGGGGTGCTGCTCGTCGTCAACGTGCTGTCCCTGGGCCTGCAGGCCACCGCCGCCCGACGGGTCAGCGCCGACCCGGACGACCTCCCGCAGATCGAGCGCGAGGTGATGTCGACCAGCTGGGTCGCGGCCGTGGCGCTCGGGGTCGTGATGCTGGTGGCCAGCCCGGTGGTGACGGCCACGCTGAGCCTCGACAGCTGGGGCCCGGCCGCTCTCGTGGCGGTCACCGCGGTGCCGCTGTCGGTGATGGGCGGCCAGGCCGGCGTGCTGCAGGGCGAGCAGCGCTGGGGACCCCTGGCGGGGATCTACCTCGCCGTGGGCCTGGGCCGGATCGGCTGCGGCGCGGTGGCCCTGGCGGTCCGGCCGGACACCCTCGGCGCCATGGTCGGCGTGACGGTGGGGGCCGTGCTTCCGGTGCTCGTCGGCTGGTCGGCACTGCGCCACCAGGACCGGCGCGCGGTGGCCGAAGCGGCCACCCGGCGATGGGCTCGGGGCGGCGTCCTGCGTGAGACCCTGACGAACTCGCACGCCCTCCTCGCGTTCTTCGCGCTGTCGAACGCCGACGTGGTGGTCGCCCGCGTCACCCTGCACGAGCACCAGGCCGGCCTCTACGCCGGAGGGCTGATCCTGGCCAAGGCGGTGATGTTCCTGCCGCAGTTCGTCGTCGTGATCGCCTTCCCGATGATGTCGCGGCTCGGCGCCGGACGGGAGGCACGCCTGCTCAGCCTGGTCGCGGTGCTCGGGATCGGGGCGGTGACCGTGCTGGGGACCGCCGTCCTCTCGTCGTGGGCGGTGGTCTTCATCGGGGGCGCCGAGTACGCCGGCCTGCGCGACCGGCTCTGGCTCTTCGCGGTCCTCGGGACGCTGCTGGCCATGCTGCAGGTGATGGTGTACACGATCGTCGCGCGGCAGCGCCGCCGGTCCGTGGTCCTGGTCTGGGGCGCGCTCGTGGTGCTGCTCGCCGCCGCCCCGTTCCTGTCGTCCCTGTCCGGGCTGCTCGAGGTGGTGCTGGTCGTGGACGCCGCGCTGTTCGCCGCGCTGCTGGTCCGCAGCCTCGCGCCCTCCTACGACCGGGTCCGAGGCGGCTGAGCGGACACCGTCAGTGCGCGGCCTCGTGCCAGCTGGCCCCGGTGCCCACGGAGACGTCGAGCGGAACCGTCAGCTGCGCCGCGGCACCCATCTGCTCCCGCACCAGCGCCTCGAGCACGTCCACCTCGCCCGGCGCCACCTCGAGGACCAGCTCGTCGTGGACCTGCAGCAGCATCCGGGAGGACAGCGAGGACTCCGCGAGGGCGCGCTCCACGTTGAGCATCGCAACCTTGATGATGTCGGCCGCCGAGCCCTGGATCGGCGCGTTGAGCGCCATCCGCTCGGCCATCTCACGCCGCTGCCGGTTGTCGCTGGTCAGGTCGGGGAGGTACCGCCGCCGGCCCATGATCGTCTCGGTGTAGCCGCTGCGCCGGGCCACGTCGACGACCCCTGCGAGGTAGTCGCGGACCCCCCCGAAGGTCTCGAAGTACTCCTCCATCAGGCCGCGGGCCTCGGTGGTGTCGATCCCCAGCTGCTGGGACAGGCCGTAGGCCGAGAGCCCGTAGGCGAGTCCGTAGTTCATCGCCTTGATCTTGGCCCGCATCTGCGGGGTCACCTCACCGGCGTCGACCCCGAAGACCCGGGCGGCGGTGACCGAGTGGAAGTCCCGCCCGGAGCGGAACGCCTCGATCAGGAGCGCGTCCTCGGACAGGTGCGCCATGATCCGCATCTCGATCTGGCTGTAGTCCGCGGTCATCAGCGACTCGTAGCGCGGTCCGACCACGAACGCCTGCCGGATCCGCCGTCCCTCCTCGGTCCGGACCGGGATGTTCTGGAGGTTCGGGTCCGTGGAGGACAGCCGCCCGGTCGCCGCGATCAGCTGGTTGAACGTGGTGTGGATCCGGCCGTCCGAGGACACCGTCTTCAGCAGTCCCTCGACGGTCTGCCGCAGCCGGGACACGTCGCGGTGGCGCAGCAGCGCGTCGAGGAAGGGGTGGGGCGACTTGAGGTTCAGCGCCTGGAGAGCGTCGGCGTCGGTGGTGTAGCCGGTCTTGGTGCGCTTGGTCTTCGGCATCGTGAGCTCGTCGAAGAGCACCACCTGCAGCTGCTTGGGGGAGCCGAGGTTGATCTCCTTGCCGATCGCGGCGTACGCCGCGTCCGCCGCCCGCTTCACCTCGCCGGCGAACATGCCCTCCAGGGACTCCAGGTCCTCGACGTCGACGGCGACGCCGACCCGCTCCATCCGTTCGAGGACCAGGACGAGCGGCAGCTCCACCTCCGACAGCAGCCGGGTGCCACCGCGCTCCTCCAGCTCGTCGTCGAGGGCCTCGGCCAGGTCCAGCACGGCCCGGGCCTGGAGCATCGCCGCGTCACCGGCGGAGCTCTCCCCCACGCTGTCGAAGCTCAGCTGTCCCTGGTCGCCGGTGTCCTCGGCCTTGAGCTCCCGCTTGAGGTAGCGCAGCGTCAGGTCCGCCAGGTCGTAGGAGCGCTGGTCCGGCCGGGCGAGGTAGGCCGAGAGGGCGGTGTCCCGCTGCAGCCCGGCCAGCTCCCAGCCGCGGGCCGCCAGCGCCAGCATCGGCCCCTTCGCGTCGTGCAGCACCTTGGGCACCGCCGGGTCGGCGAGCCAGCGGGCCAGCACGGCGTCGTCCTCGGGACCGATCTGCTCCACGTCGAGCCACGCCGCGGTGCCGTCGCCGGCCGCCAGCGCGACCGCGAAGACCTCGCCGGAGCCGGCCCGCCAGGTGCCCTGCACGTGGACGCCCACCCGACCGGGGCCCGACGCGTGCTGCTCCAGCCAGCCGCCGAGCGCCCCCGGCTCGAGCCGGGTGGTCTCCAGGGCGAAGCCCGAGTCGTCGATCTCCTCCTCCGACTGCAGCGTCTCGAACAGCCGGTCGCGCAGGACCCGGAACTCCAGGCTGTCGAAGAGGGTGTGCACCTCCTGTCGGTCCCACGGCCGGACCACCAGGTCGGTGGGCGTGGCGCTGAGGGGGAGGTCGCACACCAGGGCGTTCAGCCGTCGGTTGCGGATCACGTCCGCCAGGTGCGCCCGGAACGAGTCCCCCGCCTTGCCCTTGATCTGGTCGGCGCCGGCGATGACGTTGTCGAGACCGTCGTACTGGTTGATCCACTTGGCGGCCGTCTTCGGGCCGACGCCCGGCACCCCCGGCAGGTTGTCCGAGGTCTCCCCGACGAGCGCCGCCAGCTCGGGGTAGCGCGACGGCGGGACGCCGTACCGCTCCAGCACGGCGTCGGGCGTCATCCGAGCCATCTCGGACACCCCCCGGCTCGGGTACAGCACCGTCGCGGTGTCCCCGACGAGCTGGAAGGCGTCGCGGTCCCCGGTGCAGATCAGCACCTCGAAGCCCTCGGCCACCGCCTGGGTGGCCAGCGTCCCGATCACGTCGTCGGCCTCGTAGCCGTCCTTCTCCACCATCGCGATGCGCAGGGCGGCGAGCACCTCCTTGACCAGTGACACCTGGCCGGAGAACTCGTCCGGCGACTTCGACCGGTTGGCCTTGTAGGCGTCGTACTCCTCGGACCGGAAGGTCTGCCGGGACACGTCGAAGGCCACGCCGACATGGGTCGGCTGCTCGTCGCGCAGCACGTTGATCAGCATCGAGGTGAAGCCGTAGACGGCGTTGGTGTGCTGTCCCGTGGTGGTGGAGAAGTTCTCCACCGGCAGCGCGTAGAAGGCGCGGTAGGCCAGCGAGTGGCCGTCGAGCAGCAGCAGCCGGGGACGGTCGGTCGTCGGGGTCACGGGCACGCCGCAAACCCTAGTCGTCGCCTCCCCCGGAGGCGGAGGCGCTCAGGTGGGCCGGGTCTGCTCCGCGCGGCGCATCGAGCGACGCTTGGCCAGGACGTGCCCGACGTTGCGGTGGCTGCGCCGGTCGGCGCGGGCGACCGCCGGCGTCTCGACGGGCAGCTTGGCCCGCAGCGCCGCCGTCGTCGTGCCCCGCACGACCGCGATCTGGCCGAAGCCGAGCCGGGCCAGGTAGCGGTTGGCATCGCGCGAGCTCACCGACGCGGCGGTCAGCACGTGGGAGATGTCCTTCTCCTCGGCCCAGGTGACCGTGGCCTCCATCAGGGCCATTCCGACGCCCAGCTTGCGGAACTCCTCGAGCACGTGCAGGTGCAGCATGTGGACGCCGCACTCGCTGTGCAGCGGCGACAGCGGCGCTCGGGACAGGTGCACCGCACCGGCGACCCGGCCGTCCACGCGGGCCACGAGCAGCCGCTGGTCCGCGTCGGCCGCGATCCGCGCGAGCGAGGCGGCCGCGTCCCGCAACGGCTTGGGGCCGGCCATGCGCTCCAGCCGGCCGCCGCTGCCGCCCCACAACTCGAGCAGGACCGCGGCGTCCTCGGGCGACGCCTCCTCCACCAGCACCGGTTGACGCCACATGCACGACCCCTTCCCCAGCCGGAGACCGGCGACGCGAAGCCCGCGGAGCAGCCGCGGTCCGGGCGGTCGGCGGTCTCCCCCCGAAGACGCTGCTGCCGAGCCGAGGTGGAAGATTACGCCTTGTTCGAGCGCTTTGGGTAGCAGGAGCTCCCGGGCCGGCACGCCGCGTGACCCATCAGACAGGAGTGGCATGTTCCCGGGGATCGGCACGCTGGTGAACGTCGCCACGGTGCTGCTCGGCTCCGGCATCGGGGTCCTCGTCGGTCACCGGTTCAGCCGGCGCACCCGCGACGTCGTCACCGACGGCCTCGGGCTGGTGACGCTGCTGGTCGCGGCCTCGGCCGCCACCAGCGTCGCGGACCCGGCCTGGTCGGCGGCCGTGGGGAGCAGCGCGCCGACGCTGATCGTGCTGGGGTCCATCGTGCTGGGCGGGATCGTCGGCTCGGTGCTCGGCATCGAGCACGGGCTCGAGTCGTTCGGCGGCTGGCTCCAGGGCCGGCTGGCGCGGCACGGGGAGGACCCCTCCGATCCCCGCGCGGCGCAGCGGCACCGGTTCATCGAGGGGTTCGTGACGAGCTCGCTGGTCTTCTGCGTGGGCCCCCTCACCGTCCTCGGCTCCCTCGACGACGGCCTCGGCCGGGGCGCCGACCAGCTGTTCTTGAAGTCGGCCCTCGACGGCCTCGCCTCGATCGCCTTCGCCGCGTCGCTGGGGTGGGGCGTGGCCGCGAGCGTGGTCGCACTGGTCGCGGTGCAGGGCTCCCTGACCGCGCTGGGGGCGGTGCTGGGCGACGTCCTGCCCGCCGCCGAGGTGGCCGCGCTGACCGCCACCGGCGGCCTGATGCTGGTGGGAGTGGCGCTGCGGCTCCTGCGCCTCAAGCAGCTGCCCGTCGGCGACCTCCTGCCCGGGCTCGTGGTCGCGCCCCTGCTGACCGCGCTGGTGGCAGCGCTGCGGTGAGGACCCCGATGGGCGGAGATGACCGAGGATGCCTCGGTTGTCCGCCGGCATCGGTGCCAGGACCGCGCCGACGTGTTGCTCATTCGTTGCGGCAAAGCCCCCCACGGCCACGGCGATGGTCCTAGGGTTTCTCGGTGCAGGGGGCAGGTGGGGGCGCGGCTTCCCGAGAGGGACCTTCCGCTGTCGCTATAGTCCCGCGTCACCGCTGCCGTCCAGGCGACAGGAGTCCCATGCACCACCGCCCGAGAAGCCACGTCCATCGGCAACGGTTCCCGTTGACGGCCGTCCTGCTCGTGCTCATGGCCGTGACGGCCACGCTGCTGACGGGGGCCGGGCCCGCCGCCGCCGCGGGTCCGGCCTGCGTCAAGCCGGCGCCGCGCACGGACGACACGATCCACATCCAAGGCTGCCTGAGCGACACCCGCAAGAAGCCGCCGGCTCCGGTGCCGGACGTCAAGATCAACGTCGAGGACTCGACCGGGAAGGTGGTCGGGAAGGGCACCAGCAACGCCAGCGGCGTCTTCGACGTCGCGCTGCCTGGCTCCTCGATCGACAACCTGGGCAAGACGTTCACGATCCGCATCGACAAGGCGTCGCTCCCCGAGGGTGCCGCCCTGCGCAACCCCAAGCAGGTCGCGCTCAAGGTGAGCCTGAAGCTCGACTCCGACGTCTTCGTGGCCTTCCCGATCGGCAAGGAGACCAGCACCGAGACCGGGGTCGCCGTCCAGGCACTGCAGCTCGCAGTCGGCGGCCTGGTGTTCGCCCTGCTGCTGGCCATGGCCTCGCTCGGCCTGTCGATGATCTTCGGCACCACGGGGCTGACCAACTTCGCGCACGGTGAGCTGGTCACCTTCGGGGCGCTGGTGGCGTACGGCGTCGACGCGCTCCCGGGGACGATCAGCGTCGCCGGGGTCAACGTGACCGTGGCGGTGGCGATCGCCGTCGCCGTCGTGGTGTCCGGGGTCTTCGGCTGGGTCAACGACGTCGCGCTGTGGCGGCCGCTGCGCCGGCACGGCACCGGGCTCGTCGCGATGATGGTGGTCAGCATCGGACTGTCGATCCTGCTGCGCAGCGTCTTCCAGTACTTCGCCGGCGCCGGCACGCACCAGTACTCCCAGTTCTCCAGCCCGAAGCCGTACCACTGGGGATCGGTGCTGGTGACGCCGAAGGACATCTTCGTGGTGCTGTTCTCCGCGACCGTCCTGCTCCTGGTGACGGTGGCCCTGCAGCGGACCAAGCTCGGGAAGGCGACCCGCGCGGTCGCCGACAACACCGCGCTGTCCGCCGCCTCCGGGATCAACGTCGACCGGGTGATCTCGGTGGTCTGGATCGTCGGCACCGCGCTCGCCGGGCTGTCCGGGGTGCTGCTGGGCATGACGCAGGGCTTCGACTACCAGGTCGGCTTCAAGCTCCTGCTGCTGATGTTCGCCGCCACCGTCCTCGGCGGTCTCGGCACCGCCTGGGGTGCGATCGTGGGAGCCCTCGTCATCGGGCTGTTCGTCGAGGTGTCCACTCTCATCGTCCCCGCCGAGCTCAAGTTCGTCGGTGCGCTCGTCGTCCTCATCATCGTGCTGCTGATCCGGCCCCAGGGCCTGCTCGGCAGGGCCCAGCGGGTCGGTTAGGAGACACCATGGACTGGCACTCGATCTTCAGCCAGGCGCTGCAGCAGGGCCTCGGGCCGGTGGCCGCGGTGTACTGCCTGGCGGCCATCGGCCTCAACGTGCACTTCGGCTACACCGGCCTGCTCAACTTCGGCCAGGCGGGCTTCATGGCCGTCGCGGGCTACGCGATGTCGGCGTTCGTGGCGACGTGGGGTCTGTCGTTCTGGCTCGGCAGCCTCGTCGGGCTCGTGCTGTGCGCCGTCCTCGCGCTGCTGCTCGGCGTCCCCACCCTGCGGCTCCGTGCCGACTACCTGGCGATCGTCACGATCGCCGCGGCGGAGATCATCCGTCAGACGGTCGGCTCGGTCAGCCTCCTGAAGTACTTCGGTGGCCAGGACGGCCTGCAGTCGTTCAACGCCACGTTCAACGACCTGAACCCGTTCACGGGCAGCGTCGGCATCCCGGGTGTCGTGAGCTGGCGGCCGTACGACTTCTGGACGCTGGTCGTGTGCTGGGTGCTCGCCGCGCTGTGCTGCCTGGTCGTCTGGGCCCTGATGCGCAGCCCGTGGGGTCGCGTGCTCAAGGGGATCCGCGAGGACGAGGACGCCGTGCGCAGCCTCGGCAAGAACGTCTACGCCTACAAGATGCAGTCCCTGATGATCGGCGGCCTGATCGGCGGCCTGGCCGGCATCATGTCGGCCCTGCAGCACTCGGCGATCAACCCGTCGTTCTTCGCCACGGACACGACGTTCTTCGCCTACACCGTGCTGCTCGTGGGCGGTGCCGCCCGGGTGCTCGGCCCGGTCGTGGGCACCATCGTCTTCTGGTTCCTGCTCAGCTTCCTGGACCTGTTCTTCGGGGAGGCCACGAGCGGCACGAACCCCCTGATCCCCGACTGGCTCATGGACAGCAACCAGGCCAGCCTGATGCGCTTCGTGTTCATGGGTCTGGCCCTGATGCTGTTGATGGTCTACCGCCCGCAGGGAATCTTCGGCGACCGAAGGGAGCTGGCCCTCGATGCCCGCTGACCGCACCTCCTCCCCCGCTCCCGGCGGGGGTGGCGCCACCTCCACCGCCGTCGTCGACGTCTCCGCCGCGCGCGCCGCGCTGCGTGACGTCCCCCACGAGCCGGGCGCACCCAAGCCGGACCCGATCGTGGTGGCCGACGGGATCCGGAGGACCTTCGGCGGCCTCACGGCCGTCGACGTCGCGCACGTCGAGATCCAGCGCGGCGTCATCACGGGGCTGATCGGCCCGAACGGGGCGGGCAAGACCACGTTCTTCAACCTGCTGACCGGCTTCGACCGGCCCGACCAGGGGGACTGGTCGTTCAACGGCAAGAGCCTGAAGGGAGTGCCCGCCTACCGGGTGGCCCGCAGCGGGATGGTCCGCACGTTCCAGCTCACCAAGGTGCTGTCCAAGCTCACCGTGCTGGAGAACATGCGGGTCGGTGCCACCGGCCAGCAGGGCGAGCGGCTGCTCCGAGCGATGTTCGCGCCGTTCTGGCGCGGCCAGGAGCGGGCGAACACCGAGAAGGCCGACGCCCTGCTGGATCGGTTCCTCCTGATCAAGAAGCGCGAGGACTTCGCGGGGTCGCTGTCGGGTGGCCAGCGCAAGCTCCTGGAGATGGCGCGGGCGCTGATGGCCGACCCCGAGCTGGTGATGCTCGACGAGCCGATGGCCGGTGTGAACCCCGCGCTCAAGCAGTCGCTGCTCGGGCACGTGAAGTCGCTGCGCGACGAGGGTCGCACGGTGCTCTTCGTCGAGCACGACATGGACATGGTCCGCGACATCTCCGACTGGGTGATCGTGATGGCGCAGGGGCAGGTGATCGCCGAGGGCCCACCGCACTCCGTCATGGGCGACCAGCGGGTCATCGACGCCTACCTCGGCTCCCACCACGACCAGGACCTCAGCGTCGAGAGCGTCGACCTGGAGAACCAGATCCTGGCCGAGGTGGAGGCGGAGATCGCCGGGGGGCAGCCGCCCGCGGCCGACGAGCAGGCCGAGCCGGCCGCGACACCGGGAGACCAGCGTGGCTGACACCAGCGCGACAGGGACCAGCAGCGAGCGCGAGGAGCACCTGCGGGCCGCGGAGGGAGCGGTGCTGCGCGCCGACGACCTCGTCGCCGGCTACCTGCCCGGGGTCAACATCCTCAACGGCGCCGACCTGTACTGCCGGGAGCAGGAGCTGGTCGGGATCATCGGCCCCAACGGCGCCGGCAAGTCCACCCTGCTCAAGGCCCTGTTCGGCCTGGTCCGCATCGGGTCCGGGACGGTCGCTCTCAAGGGCGAGGACATCACCAACCGCCGCGCCGACCACCTGGTCAGCCGTGGCATCGGCTTCGTCCCTCAGACCAACAACGTGTTCCCGTCGCTCACCATCCAGGAGAACCTGGAGATGGGCGTCTTCCAGCGACCGAAGTCGTTCCGCAAGCGCTTCGAGTTCGTCGGGGAGCTGTTCCCGGCCCTGCTGGACCGGCGCGCCCAGCGTGCCGGCTCGCTGTCCGGTGGCGAGCGCCAGATGGTCGCCATGGGCCGCGCCCTGATGATGGAGCCCTCCGTGCTGCTGCTCGACGAGCCGTCGGCGGGACTGTCGCCGGTGATGCAGGACGAGGTGTTCGTGCAGACCCGGAAGATCAACCGCGCCGGGGTGTCGGTGGTGATGGTGGAGCAGAACGCCCGCCGCTGCCTGCAGATCTGCGACCGCGGCTACGTCCTGGACCAGGGCCGCAACGCCTACACCGCCAGCGGCAGGGACCTCGCCAACGACCCCAAGGTCATCGAGCTGTACCTCGGGACGCTCGCCGGCAGCAACAACTAGTCGCCGGGACCTCGGCGCGCCGGCGCGCCGGAGGCGGCGAGCCCACCACGCACGAGAAGGCCCGACCTCGCGGTCGGGCCTTCTCGTCGTCGTCGGCTCAGATGACGCCGGTGACGTACTTCAGGTTGGTGTACTTGTTGTCGGCGCCGTACTGGAAGATGCCGATCGTGGCCTTCGTCGGGCTGCCCGTGGGACCCATGTCGACCGGACCGGACACGCCGTCGTAGTCGATGTCCTCACCCTTCTTCACCAGCGCCACGCACTCCTGGTAGGAGCTGCACTTCGTGCCGTCCTTGGAGACCTTGATCAGGTCGGGGGCGTAGGTGGTCGGGTCGTCGGTCTTGGCCATGGTGGCGGCGAGCGCGTTCATGACGACGGCGTCGTACGACTCGGGACCGTAGGTGAACTCGGTGAGCTTCGGGTTCGTCTTGAGCATCCGCTTCCTGAAGCCCGAGGTGAGCTCGGCGCCCGGATAGGTCGCCTTGACGCCCTTGAGGGTCCCCTTCGGGAAGTCCTTGGAGTAGTCGGCGGTGTTGCCGTCCACGAAGTAGATCTGGAGGTCCGAGGGGCCGACGCCCTTGGCGATCAGCTGCGGGATGATCTTGGTCGTCTCGTTGAACGCGATCAGCACCACCGCGTCGGGCTTGACGGCCGCGACCTTGTTGACCTCGGCGGTGAAGTTCGTCGCGTCCGCGGAGTACAGCTGCTTGGTGGCGACCTGGCCGCCGCCGGCCTTGATCCCCTTCTCCACCTGGCTGGCCAGCAGCTCGCCGTAGGAGTCCTGGCGGGCCAGGATCGCGACGTTGTTCTTGCCGTCCTCCAGGACCGTGTTGGCCAGGACGGCGCCCTGCAGGACGTCCGACGGAGCCGTGCGGAAGTACAGGTTCTTGGGGTCGGTCTTCGGGTCGTCGAACGTCGGCGAGGTGTTCGCCGGCGAGAACTGGATCACGCCCGCCCCGGTGATCTTGTCGATGACGCTCAGCGACACGCCCGAGGCGGCAGCACCGATGACCACGTCGGCGTTGGCCGCGAGCAGCTTGTCGGTCTGGGCGCCGGCGATGTCGGGGGTGCCGTCACCGGAGTCGGCCTTCACCTCGGCGACCGGCTTGCCGAGCACTCCCCCGTCAGCGTTGATCTCGTCGATGGCGGTCTGCACGCCCGCGAACTCGGGCGGCCCGAGGAACGCGAGGTCGCCGGTCTGCGGGAGCAGGGCGCCGACGGTCAGGACGCCGTCGCCCTTCGTCGCGGCGCTCGAGCTGGGAGCCGAGGAGCTGCTCGCGTCGCTGGAGGACGCGGAGCCCTTGCTGCCGTTGTTGTCGTTGCTGCCGCACGCGGTGAGGGCGAGGGCCGCGGTCGCGAGCACCGCGGCCGTGCGCCAGGCATGGGATGGGCGAGTCATGGGGCCTCCGTCAAGGGGAGCGTCCGCGGCCCCCTCCGGGCACCGCGCCGCGATAGCTGATGGAGTGCAACGTAGTCGCTCCGCACCGCACCCCCACCGGGCATTGGGCAGATAGGCGTTCGGTCGTTGCCATTTCGTGACCTCACGGGACGTACGGCGCCGCCGCCGGTCCGGTATGCCCGCTTACGCCGGTCCACTGCCGGGCGCGCCACCGGGACCGCCCTCGGCAGGCGTCGACGGTCCATGGGTCAGGACGCCGTCGGCGACCTGGCGCATCGACAGCCGCAGGTCCATGGCCGTCTTCTGGATCCACCGGAACGCGTCCGGCTCGCTCAGCCGCAGCTGCTGCTGCAGCACCGCCTTGGCCCGGTCGACGCTCCTGCGGGTCTCCAGCCGCTCGGTCAGGTCGGCGACCTCGGCCTCGAGCTGCCGGAGCTCGGCGAAGCGGCTCACCGCCATCTCCACCGCCGGGACCAGGTCGGACTTGCTGAACGGCTTGACGACGTAGGCCATCGCGCCGGCGTCCCGGGCCCGGTCGACGAGGTCGCGCTGGCTGAACGCCGTCAGGATCACGACGGGCGCGATCCGCCGCTCGGCGATCCGGCGGGCGGCCGTGATCCCGTCGAGCCGGGGCATCTTCACGTCCAGGACCACGAGGTCGGGACGGTGCTCCTCGGCGAGCGCGACGGCGGTCTCGCCGTCCGCGGCCTGCCCGACGACGTCGTACCCCTCCTCGGCCAGCATCTCGGCGAGGTCCAGCCGGATCAGCGCCTCGTCCTCGGCGATCACGACGCGGCGCCCGGCGCCCGGGCTGGTCGCGGTGCCGTCGGTCACGGCGACCAGGCTATACGGCGCCGACCGCCGCGCGCCCGGCGTGCAGCGCCGGGAGCGGCTCCGTCTCGGCGACGACACACGGCACGTGCCACGGGCGAGCGCGCCCGGTCGCTCCGCTACCCTCGTGACCGGTCGGCCCCGGTATTCCAACGGTAGAGAAAGCGGTCTCAAACACCGTCCAGTGTGGGTTCGAGTCCCACCCGGGGCACCCTCGCGCGGTCAGGA
>JAICLD010000124.1 GCA_025927595.1 Nocardioidaceae bacterium
AGCCTGCGGCTGCTGACCGCCAGCGCCGACGAGCGCGAGTACGACGACCCGGCGACCGTCGAGCTGCTGAGCGCCCACGACCTGCTCGTCGACGACCGCGACGTCAAGGAGCCGCTGGCGGCCGGCGGGCTCTCCCGCGCCGCCGCCGCCGCGCTGACCCGGTCGGCCGGGTCACGGGCCGGCGACGCGGCCCGGGCGCGCCGGTCCTGCCGGGTCGAGGTGCGCGGCTTCGGGCACCCGGTCGGTGCCGGGCTGCCGGGCCGGCTCCGCTCGCTGCTGCGCGCCGGCGGGGTCGGCGAGGTGGAGGGGCCGCCGGACTGCGGTGTGCTGGTCGGCGTCGGCGAGCCGGAGCGGGAGCGCGTCGACGGCTGGACGCGCGCCGGGACGCCGTACCTGCTGGTGCGGCTGGCGGAGGGCCGCGCGGTGGTGGGGCCGTTCGTCGTCCCGGGGAGCACCGCCTGCCTGCGGTGCGTGGACGCGCACTGCACCGACGCCGACCCGGCGTGGCCGCTGCTCGTGCGGCAGTACGCCGATGCCTCGTCGCGGGACCGTCCCGACGGGGTGACCGAGCCGCTGGACCCGCTGCTGGCGACGCTGGCGCTCTCGTGGGCGGCCCGCGACCTGGCGTCGTACGTCGAGGGGGCCAGGCCCTCCACCTGGTCGGCGACCGTCACCCTGCACCCCGGGCTGACCCGGCTGGACACCGACCGCTGGCCGCGGCACCCCGGCTGCGGCTGCTCCTGGGCGTGACCGCCTCCCGCACCCGCCGGAAACCGGCCAGGGCTGGGTGCCGTCGGCCACAATGGGGGTATGACCGACCTCCCCCGCCGGGCCGCGGCCCGCACCGCGCGGCTCGCGGCGCTGCCGCTCGGTTTCGCCGGGCGCTCGGCGGTGGGGATGGGCCGTCGGATCGGCGGCGCCCCCGCCGAGACGGTCATGAGCGACGTCCAGCAGCGGACCGCCGAGCAGCTGTTCCGCACGCTCGGCGACCTCAAGGGCGGCGCGATGAAGGTCGGGCAGGCCCTCTCGATCCTGGAGTCGGTGCTGCCGGAGGACATCGCGGCGCCGTACCGCACCCAGCTGACCCGGCTGCAGGACGCGGCACCGCCGATGTCCTCGCGCGCGGTCCGCAACGTGCTCGCCGGCGAGCTCGGCACCGACTGGCGCAGCCAGCTCGTGGAGCTGGAGGAGGAGCCGGCCGCGGCGGCCTCGATCGGCCAGGTGCACCGGGGCCGCTGGCACGACGGCCGCGAGGTCGCGGTCAAGGTGCAGTACCCCGGTGCCGGCGAGGCGCTGCTGTCGGACCTGCGGCAGATCGGCCGGCTCGCCCGCACGTTCGGGTCCCTGGTGCCGGGCCTGGACATCAAGCCGCTGGTCGCCGAGCTTCGGGACCGGGTCGCGGAGGAGCTCGACTACCGGCTGGAGGCGCAGGCGCAGAGCGCGTTCGCCGAGGCGTTCCGCGACGACCCGCAGTTCGTCGTACCCGACGTGGTGGCGGGCACCGACCTGGTGCTGGTCACCGAGTGGATGGACAGCCCGGGGTCGCTGGCCCGGCTCATCGACCACGGCACCCAGGAGGAGCGGGACCACTACGGCGACCTCTACGTCCGCTTCCTGTTCGAGGGTCCCGCGCGCACCGGGATGCTGCACGCCGACCCGCACCCGGGCAACTTCCGGGTCGTCCCGCGGCCCGACGGGTCTCCGGGCCGTCTCGGGGTCGTCGACTACGGCGCGGTCGCGCGGCTGCCCGAGCACGGGCTGCCCGAGACCATGGGGTCGCTGATCCGGATCGCGCTGGACGGGGACTACGCCGACGTCCTGGAGGGGCTGCGCCGGGAGGGGTTCGTCAAGCCGAACATGCGGATCGACCCCGATGAGCTGCGCGACTACCTCGGCCCGTTCGTGGAGCCCGCAGTCCCGGACGCGTTCGCGTTCTCGCGCGCCTGGATGCGCGGCCAGTTCCAGCGGATCCAGGACCCGCGACAGCCCGGGTCGCTGCTCGCGCTCAAGCTGAACCTGCCGCCGTCCTACCTGCTGATCCACCGGGTGTGGCTGGGCAGCATCGGGGTGCTGTGCCAGCTGGAGTCCCGGCTGCCGTTCCGCGAGATCCTCGAGGAGTCGATGCCCGGGTTCGGCGACGCCTGAGCGGGGCGCCTACCACCACTCGCTGTCGAGCTTGCCCTCGATCGCTCGCAGGTGCTCGCGGGAGCAGGTCTCGCAGAACACCCGGGACCGGCCGTTCTCGACGGCGGTGCTCCAGGTGAGCGGCAGCCCGTCCCCGGGGGCCGTGGCACCGCAGTAGTCGCAGGTGGCGGCGGTCACGACCCCCAGGGTAGGTCACCTCGTGCGGGCCAGGGCGAGCCGTGCCTCGCGCGAGGCACGCTCCGCCCGGCGGGAGAGCCGCCGGGACATGACGAGCGCGTGGCCGCGTCGCCGTGCGTGCGCCTCTCCCAGGCGCGCGGACATCTGTGCGCGCGCCAGGTCTTCGTACATCAGGTTCATCGTCGTGCTCCGGTTCGTGAGGGAGGTGTGGTGCGTGGGTCGGGTGCCGGACGGGCCGCCGCGGTGGGCGGTCGGCCGGCGGGTGCTCGCCGGGCTCACAGGGCGCGGGCCAGGACGAGCCGGGCCTGCAGGGCCGCCCGCTCCGCGCGGCGGGTCTGCCGCCGCGCGACCGCGAGGTGGTGGGCCCGGCGGCGCCGGGCGGCCTCGCTCAGCCGGACGGCCTGCTCGGCCAGGGCGTAGCTCTCGTGCGTGTCCATGTCGGTTCTCCTGTCTCAAGGGGAGGTCGGGGGGGTCGGGTGCGTGGGTGGGTGTCGGGACGACGGGGCTGCCCGGTCAGGCGGCCACCTCGTTCTTGCGTGGGCGCCCGCGGGGCCGCTTGCGTGCGACCACCTCGCCCGAGACGAACAGCTGTCCGCCCCAGACGCCCCACGGCTCGCGCCGCTCCAGGGCGCCGGTCAGGCAGGCGCTGCGGACCGGGCAGGTCTGGCACAGGGCCTTGGCCAGCTCGACGTCGGCCGGGCTCTCCGCGAAGAACAGCTCCGGCCCCTCCTGCCGGCAGGGCAGCAGGTCCTCGTCGACCTGGGCCGCCGACCGGTCGAGGACGCTGGTACTCATGTGTCACCTCCTTCGTCGTCTGCTTCGTGCTGGGCCGATGTCTGTGCCGATGTCCCGGCCGGGTCGGGGAAACGAAAAGGCCGCGGATCCCGGTGTCGGGGTCCGCGGCCTGGAGGCTGCCGAGCAGAGAAGGCTCTCATCTAGCTCGGTGGACTCCAGGCAGAGGTCCCCGGGAACGCGCCAGTCACGGTGGCGACACCGCGCAGGACGGAGCTGTCCCCCATGGTCACGTCGCCGCGGGCGCACGTGGCTCCGGCGGCCGCGAGGACGGCACCCGTCATCGGGAGGGCGCGCAGGGATGCCTTGCGGTCGCGGCTGGTCGCGGGCGTGCCGAGATCGGCGGTCGCCGTGCGGATCGCGTGGATGGTCATCACCGCCATCACCTCCCTCTGTCGTCGTGCGCCGGCCTCGTCAGGGCCGTGGGTGCGCGGGTGTCGTACGAGTGGCACGACGGTACCGTCCCCCTCGGCGCGACGGCAATCCATTTACCGGGTGGTTCAGCGAGAAAGTTCCGCGGCGCCGGGGACCGGGTCGCCCGCCACCAGCGACAGCACGTCGTCGCCGTACTTGTCGAGCTTGGAACGGCCGATGCCGTTGATCCGCAGCAGCGCCTGCTCGTCGCCCGGCTTGGTCTCGGCGATCGCCTGCAGGGTGAGGTCGGTGAACACGACGTACGCCGGGACCTTCTCCGCCCCGGCGCGGGCGACGCGCCACTCACGGAGCCGCTCGAACAGCTCCTCGTCGTAGCTCGCCGGACAGTTCTCGCACCGCCCCACCCGGCGCTCGGCAGTGGTCGCCAACGGGCTGCCGCACTCGCGGCAGTGCGCGACGGTGCGGCTGCGCCGCCCCGCCTTGGTCGCGGCCGGGCGGTCCGAGGCGACCTCGGGCCGCAGCCCGGCCAGGAACCGGGAGGGCTTGCGCGAGGACCGGCCGCCCGGGCTGCGGGCCAGCGACCACGAGACCGCGAGCCGGTGCCGCGCGCGGGTCATCCCGACGTAGAGCAGCCGCCGCTCCTCCTCGACCGCCGCCGCTCCCTCGGCGTAGACGATCGGCATCGTGCCCTCGTGCATGCCGACGAGGAAGACCGCGTCCCACTCCAGGCCCTTGGCGGCGTGCAGGGTGGCGAGCGTGACGCCCTCCGCGACCGGGGCGTGCTGCTCGCCGGCCCGACGGTCGAGGTCGGCGACGAAGTCGGCCAGCGTCGCGTCCGGGGTCCCGGAGACCAGCTGCTCGGCCTGGGAGACGATCGCCTGCAGGGACTCCCAGCGGTCGCGGACGTTGCCTCGGCCGGTCGGCGCCTTCTCGGTCCAGCCCATGCCGGAGAGCACGGCGCGGGTCTCGGCGACCGGGTCGGTGGCGTCCTGGTCGCCACGCGCGGTGCCGCGCAGCAGCGTGACCGCCTGCTTGACCTCCGGACGGTCGAAGAACCGCGCGGCGCCGCGGACGACGTAGGGGACGCCGCGGGCGGCGAGCGCCTCCTCGAAGGCCTCCGACATCGCGTTGACCCGGAACAGCACCGCGATCTGCCGCGCGGGCGTCCCGCCGCGGACCAGCTCGAGCGCGGCGGCGGCGACCTGCTCGGCCTCGGCGACCTCGTCGGGCTGCTCGGTGAAGGTGACCTCGGGACCGGGCTCCTGCTGGGCCCGCAGGGAGACCCCGGCGCTGGAGGTGCCGGCGAGCAGCCGGTTCGCGGCGGTCACGACCTGGGGGCTCGAGCGGTAGTTGCGGACCAGCTCCACCGAGGTGGTGCCGGGATGCCGGCGCGGGAAGTCGCGCAGGTAGTCGCTGCTCGCGCCCGCGAAGGAGTAGATCGTCTGCGCCGGGTCGCCGACGACGCACACGTCGTGGCGGCCGCCGAGCCACAGGTCGAGCAGCGCCGCCTGGATCGGGCTGACGTCCTGGAACTCGTCGACGACGAGCCAGCGGTACTGGCGGCGGACCTGCGCGGCGACCCGCTCGTCCTCGGCGAGCAGCGCCGCCGCGCAGAGCAGCACGTCCTCCATGTCCATCCGGCCCTGGTCGCGCTTGACGTCCTCGTACGTCGCGAACACCCGGGCCACGGTGGCCGGGTCGTGCCCGGTCACGGAGCGGTCCCGGGCCTCGGCGACCCGGGCGTAGTCGTCGGGGCGGACGTTGCTGACCTTGGCCCACTCCACCTCGCTCGCGAGGTCGCGCAGGGTCGCCTGGTCGGTCGGCAGCCGGTTGCGGCGGGCGGCGTTGCCGAGCAGGGCCAGCTTCGACTCGGTGAGGACGGGCAGCTCGCCGCCGTACACCCGGGGCCAGAAGAACCGGGCCTGGCGCAGCGCCGCGGAGTGGAAGGTCCGCGCCTGCACGCCGCCGGCGCCGAGGTCGCGCAGCCGGGTGCGCATCTCGCCGGCGGCCCGGGTCGTGAACGTGACCGCGAGGACCTCGGTCGGGGAGTAGACGCCGGTCGCGACGCCGTACGCGATCCGGTGCGTCACCGCCCGGGTCTTGCCGGTGCCGGCGCCGGCCAGCACCCGCACCGGGCCCTGCAGCGCCACCGCGACCTCCCGCTGCTCCGGGTCGAGCGCGGCGAGCAGCAGGTCGGGGTCGCCGGGACCGGACGGCGGCTGCATCAGCGGAACAAACTCCTCGAGGCGTCGGTTGTGTCGACGAACCCGGACGACGTGCCCGTCGCGCCGGCTCGACCAGGCCAGCGTAGACGCGAGGAAGGACAGCCCATGACCGGCACCGCAGAGGTCCCCGCCGTGACGATGTACTCCACGCCGTGGTGCGGGTACTGCCACCGGCTGCGCAGCCAGCTGGACCGCGAGGGCATCGCGTACGACGTCGTGGACATCGAGCAGACCCCGGACGCCGCGGAGGTCGTGGAGCGGGTCAACAACGGCAACCAGACCGTGCCGACGCTGGTCTACCGCGACGGGACCGCGCAGACGAACCCGTCCGTGGCGCAGGTGCGCGCCAAGCTCGCCGAGATCGGCTGAGCCTCACCGGCTGCCGGGACACCGGCTGCCGGGACACCAGCTGCCGGTTCACCAGCTGCCGGGGAGCGGTCCGCCGTACCACGCCTCGACCAGGGACCGGCTGATCGAGATGCCGCCCGGCAGCACCAGCGTGCCGGCCTCGGTCTCGCGGCGAACCTGCCCGCGGGAGAACCAGCGGGCGTCGCTGATCTCGTCCTGGTCGACGCGGATCGCGGTGCTGGTGGCGCGCGCGAAGAACCCGACCATGAGGCTCTGCGGGAACGGCCACGGCTGGTTGCCGAAGTAGCGCACCTCGCCGACCTCGACGCCGGTCTCCTCGGCGACCTCGCGGACGACGGCGTCCTCGAGGCTCTCACCGGGGTCGACGAACCCGGCCAGGGTCGAGTAGCGCCCCTCGGGCCAGCGCTCCTGGCGGCCGAGCAGGGCCCGGTCCTCCTCGTCGGTCACGAGCATGATCACGGCCGGGTCGCTGCGCGGGAACTGCTGGCGGCCGCACCGGTCGCAGACCAGGACGTGGCCAGCCCCGGCGGCGCGGAGCGGGCCGCCGCAGCGCGGGCAGAACCGGTGCGAGGCGTGCCACTCCGCCAGCGCGGTCGCGTGCACCATGAACCCGAGGTCGGGCTCCTGCAGGGTGCCGAGCACCTCCCGCAGGCCGCTCCACCGGCGCTCGTCGACGGGCTGCTCCACCAGCACCGCGACGTGCGGCACGTCGCCGAGCATCCCGAGGAACATCCGCAGCCCGTCCCCCGCCAGCCCCTCGGGAGTGCGCCAGCGGACCCGGTCGCCATCGTCTGTCACCGGCAGCCGCGTCCCCGCGAGCGGGACGGTCCGGGTCCCGGGGTCGGACCAGACCTTCTCCAGCCAGGCCTCGTCGACCCGCCTGTCCCCGGCGCGCTCGTGGGTGCGCACCGACAGCGCGATGTCGGTCGATCCCGGACCGGGCAGGGGTCGCTGCGTCACGGCGTGAACCCTACGTCGACCGGTCGGCGCCGACGGCTAGCGTGCGGCCATGAGCACCCACATCGGCGCGGAGCCCGGTCAGGTCGCCCCGCACGTCCTGATGCCCGGCGACCCGCTGCGGGCCCGCTGGATCGCCGAGACGTTCCTCGAGGACGCGCGGTGCTACTCCGAGGTGCGCGGGATGCTCGGCTACACCGGCCACTACCGCGGCACCCGGGTCTCGGTGCAGGGCTCGGGGATGGGGATGCCGTCGATGGCGATCTACGCCACCGAGCTGTTCGCCGAGTACGGCGTCCAGAGCGTCGTGCGGGTCGGCTCCTGCGGCGCGCTGTCCCCTGGGCTGGGGTTGCGCGACCTGGTGCTGGCGTCCGGGGCGTGCACCGACTCCGCGATGAACCGGGTCCGCTTCGAGGGCCTGGACTACGCGCCGGTCGCCGACTTCGACCTGCTCCGGGCGGCGTACGACGCGACGCGCGAGCGCGACCTGGCGGTCCGGGCCCGGGTCGGGCTGCTGCTGTCGAGCGACTCGTTCTACAACCCGCGCCCGGAGCTGGTCACCCGCCTGGTGGACTACGGCGTGCTCGCCGTGGAGATGGAGGCGAGCGCGCTGTACACCCTGGCCGCCCAGCACCGGCGGCGCGCGCTCGCCATCTGCACCGTCTCCGACCACGTCGTGACCGGCGAGGAGGTCGGGCCGCTGGAGCGGCAGCAGACGTTCTCGGACATGGTGGAGGTCGCCCTCGACGCGGTGCTGGCCGTGCCCCCGCTCGCCGCGGAGTGAGGCCTCACCCCCGCGGGTCGCCGCCGTCCGTCAGCAGCCGCTCGAGCTCCTCGCGGCCGGGAAGGCTCGCGGGCTCCACGAGCTCGCCGGTGCGGACGTGGAAGAACGCCGCGCGCACCCGGTCCACCGGGACGCCCACGAGCTCGGCCCAGGCCACCCGGTAGACCGCGAGCTGCAACGGGTCGGTCGCCTGTGCGCGGCCCGTCTTCCAGTCCACGACGAGGTAGCGGTCCTCCCCGTCCTCGTCGCGGTCGGTGTCGGCGTAGACCGCGTCGATCCGGCCGCGGACCACCTGGCCGGCGAGCACGAGCGCGAAGGGCGGCTCCACCGCGAGCGGGGTCCGCTCGGCGAACTCGCCGGCCTCGAAGAGCATGACGAGCTGGCGCAGGTCGTCCTCGTCGTCGATCCCGGTGTCGGCCCGGCCGGGCAGCTCGTCGGGGTCGACCAGCTGCTGCTGGCCGAAGCGGGCCTCGACCCAGGCGTGGAAGCGCGTGCCGAAGCGGGCCGCCGGCGACGGCTGCCGCGGCATCGGCCTGGCCAGGTCGGCGGCCAGCAGGCCGGGGTCGTCGCGCAGCCGGGCCAGGGACGTCGCGGACAGGCTGGACGGCAGCGGTACGTCGACGACGTCGGCCCGGTCCCGCGCGGCCTCGGCGAGCAGCCGGTCGAGCTCGGCGTCCCACTCGGCGACCAGGGACGCCTCGACGAGGTCGAGCCCGGCGTCCTCGGGGGGCCCGCCCGGCAGGGCCGGCGCCACGGCCGCGTCACGGACCAGCTCGGCGGCCGCGAGCCGGCGCAGCGCCTCGGCGGTCTGCTCGGTGACCGGCCACGGCACCGCACGGCGACCGTCGTCGAGCGGGTTGGCACGGCGCTCCTGCGGGGCCTCGAGCCAGGCGTCCGCGTCCCCGCCTCGCTCGCGCAGCACGTCGCGCACGACCCGCTGGAACTCCGACGGGCCCACCGGGGTGACCCGACCGTGCCGCCACACGTGGGAGGAGACCCACAGCAGGTGCCGGGCCCGGGTGAAGGCGACGTAGCCCAGCCGGAGCTCCTCCTCCGCGTCGTGGTCGCGGGACTCCCGCTTGAGCGCCTC
>JAICLD010000126.1 GCA_025927595.1 Nocardioidaceae bacterium
ATGCTGCCGTTGCCGGCGTGCAGCGGCCTCGCGGGCGCCGGGTCGGCCGTCTCGACGTACGGCACGGCGCCGCCGCCGGCGATGGAGGTGGACACCGCGACGCCGGCGAGCACGCCGCCGAGGCCGCCGGTCAGCAGCGCCAGGACGACGAGGACGGCCCAGGCCCAGCCGGGGACCGGGCCGGGGCCGCGCCGCTCCGGCTGCGGGTAGGGCGCCGGCTGCCCGTAGGCGGCGGGCTGCCCATAGGCGGCGGGCGGGTACGACGGCGGGCCGCTGCTCGCGTCGCCTCCCGGCTGCTCCGGGACCGGACGCCCGTCGTCGTGCTCGTTCACCGCACCATTCTGCCGCACCCGGCCGCCGGCGGGGGCAGCTCGCCGTCAACCGGTGTCAACCGGTGTCAAGCGGTGGCAACCGGTGTCGGTGTGCGCACCCGTCGCGAGTCAGTGGCGGGCGGCGATCGCCCGGGCCCGGGCGACGCCCCCGTCGGTCCAGGACACCGTCCAGTCGGGGAGCCGGCCCTGCCCGGAGCCGCCCGGGGCGACCACCGCGCGGGTGGGGGCCGTGGACCGGCTCCCGATCGAGGCGGCCGGTCCCCCGGAGCCCCCGGTGCCGGGCAGCCCGCCGAGCGCCACCAGGCCGATCACCGCGGCCGAGACGGACCCGGCGCCGACCACGGCGATCCCGGCGCGCCGTCGGCCCCGGCCGTGGTCCTCGATCTCGCGCGTCCGGGCCCAGGCGACCGCCGCGGGGTCGAGGTTCAGCAGCGAGCCCATCAGCCGCTCGGAGGGCGCTCCCGGCTCCCCGGCTGCTCCGGAGACCTGGGCGAGCTGTCGCTTCACCCAGCCCTCACGCTCGACCTCCCGGCGACAGCCCGGGCAGGTCTCGACGTGGGCCCAGGCCCGCTCGGCGCTGTGCGGGTCGAGCTGGCCGTCCACGAGCGCGCTGACCGAGGAGCCCAGATGGCCGTTCAGCAGCCGCAGCGGTCGACGCATCGCCGGGCTCACCCGACCTGCGGCGCGAGCAGACGCCGGCGCTCGGCCGGACCCGAGTAGCGCGACCGGCCGCCGGCGGGTGCCCGGTGGGCCAGCGCGGTGCGCAGCATCGTGCGCCCCCGGTGGATCCGCGAGCGCACGGTGCCGAGCTTGAGCCCCAGCACGTCGGCGATCTCCTCGTAGGACAGCCCCTCGATGTCGCAGAGGACGACGGCGGCGCGGAAGTCCGGGGGCAGCGCGGCGAGCGCGGTCTCGACGTCGTCGTCGAAGAGTCCGTCGATGACCTGGGCGTCGGGGGCGGCACCCCGGCTGGGCAGCCGCGAGTCCGCGTCGTCGGCGAGGGCGTCGAAGCGGATCTTGGCCTTCCGTCGGGCCTGGTCGAGGAACAGGTTCGTGGTGATCCGGTGCAGCCAGCCCTCGAAGGTCCCGGGCGTGTAGGACGACAGCGAGCGGAACACCCGCACGAAGACCTCCTGGGTCAGGTCCTCGGCGTCGTGGGGGTTGCCGGTGAGCCGGTAGGCCAGCCGGTACACCCGGGCGGAGTGCTGGGTGACGACGTCCTCCCAGGACGGCGGCTGCCAGTCGTCGCGGGCGGGTCTGGAGGACCGCTCGGAGGTCGGTGTGCTCATCTGCTGCTCCTCGGCCGTCGGGGTGCGATGAAGGGCGACCGGTCGGGGGGGTGCCGTCGGGGCCGTCGGGGCCGTCCGGTTGCTGCTCCCCACGGTAGGCGGCCCCGCTGAGAGCCGGCTGAGGGAACCGGACGGGAGCCCCGCCCCGGCCGCGATAGAGTCCGGCCAGCAGACCAGCGCCCGTCGGAGGCGCCGCGAGAGCCTGCGACACGAGGGAGGCCATCATCGTCACCGGACTGAAGCCGGCGAGCTGGACCTATGCCGAGGAGTACGCCGGCGAGGACGAGGTGCTCGCGTCGGCGCGGGCCCGCGCCGACGAGGTCGGCGTGACGCCGATCGGCACCGGGGGCGGCGCGATGCTGCGGTTCCTGGCCTCGGTCACCGAAGCCCGCGCGGTCGTCGAGGTCGGCACCGGGACGGGCGTGTCCGGCCTGTGGATGATGCGCGGCATGCGGTCCGACGGGATCCTCACGACGGTCGACATCGAGGCCGAGCACCAGCGGCTGGCCAAGAAGGCCTTCACCGAGGCCGGGATCGCCTCGCAGCGGGTCCGGCTGATCCCGGGTGCCGCGCTCGACGTCCTGCCACGGCTCACCGACGGCCACTACGACCTGGTGTTCTGCGACGGCGACAAGACCGAGTACGCCGAGTACCTCACCGAGGCGCTGCGGCTGCTCAAGCCCGGTGGCGTCGTCGCCTTCGACAACGCCCTGTGGCACGACCGGGTCGCGGACCCCGCGCAGCGGGACGCCGAGACGGTCGCGATCCGCGAGCTCGGGCGGACCGTGCGCGAGCACGAGTCGCTGCTGCCCGTGCTGCTCCCGGTCGGGGACGGCCTGCTGGTGGCGCGGCTGCTGGGCTGAGCGGCCCGCCCGCCGAGCCGGCCGCGTGTCCAGCGGTCCTGCTCAGCGGTCCTGCTCAGCGGTCCTCGAGGACGTCGCGCATCAGCTGGGCGGTCTCGGACGGCGTCTTGCCGACCCTGACCCCGACGGCCTCGAGGGCCTCCTTCTTGGCCTGCGCCGTGCCCGACGACCCCGAGACGATCGCGCCGGCGTGACCCATGGTCTTGCCCTCGGGAGCGGTGAAGCCGGCGACGTACCCGACGACGGGCTTGGTCACGTGCTCCTTGACGTAGGCCGCGGCCCGCTCCTCGGCGTCGCCGCCGATCTCGCCGATCATCACGATCGCGTCGGTGTCCGGGTCGTCCTGGAACGCCTGGAGGCAGTCGATGTGCGTCGTGCCCACGATCGGGTCGCCGCCGATGCCGACCGCCGAGGAGAACCCGAAGTCCCGCAGCTCGTACATCATCTGGTAGGTCAGCGTGCCGGACTTCGAGACCAGCCCGACGCGTCCGGCCTTGGTGATGTCGGCGGGGATGATGCCGGCGTTGGACTTGCCGGGACTGATGAGTCCGGGGCAGTTCGGCCCGATGATCCGCGTGGTGCCCCTGGCCTGCGCGTAGGAGAAGAAGTCGGCGGTGTCGTGGACCGGGACGCCCTCGGTGATCACGACGACGAGCGGCATGGCGGCGTCGACGGCCTCGACGACGGCGCCCTTGGTCCCGGCCGGCGGCACGAAGACCACGGAGACGTCCGCGCCGGTGGCGTCCATCGCCTCCTTGACCGAGCCGAACACCGGCACCGACGTGCCGTCGAAGTCGATGCTCTGGCCGGCCTTCTTCGGGTTCACCCCGCCGACGACGTCGGTGCCGGAGGCGATCATCCGCCGGGTGTGCTTCTGCCCCTCGGACCCGGTCATGCCCTGCACGATGACCTTGGAGCTCTCATTCAGGAAGATCGACATGTCCCGCCCCTACTTGCTCGCCAGCTCGGCGGCCCGGTCGGCCGCACCGTCCATGGTGTCCACCAGCGTCACCAGCGGGTGGCTCGCCTCGTCGAGGATCCGTCGGCCCTCCTCGACGTTGTTGCCGTCCAGGCGTACGACGAGCGGCTTGTTGGCCTCGTCACCGAGCATCTGCAACGCCTGCACGATGCCGTTGGCGACCGCGTCGCAGGCGGTGATGCCGCCGAAGACGTTGACGAACACGCTCTTGACCTGGGTGTCGTTGAGGATCACGTCGAGGCCGTCGGCCATCACCTGCGCCGACGCGCCACCGCCGATGTCGAGGAAGTTCGCCGGCGCCACCCCGCCGTACCTCTGGCCTGCGTAGGCGACGACGTCGAGCGTGGACATCACCAGGCCGGCGCCGTTGCCGATGATGCCGACGGCGCCGTCGAGCTTGACGTAGTTGAGGCCCTTGGCCTTCGCCTTGGCCTCGAGCGGATCGGCGGAGGCCTTGTCCTCGAACTCCGCGTGGTCCGGGTGGCGGAAGCCGGCGTTGCCGTCCAGCGTCATCTTGCCGTCCAGCGCCTCCAGGTGCCCGTCCCCGAGGAGCGCGAGCGGGTTCACCTCGACCAGCGTGGCGTCCTCCTCGATGAACACCGTCCACAGCTTCTTGATGACCTCGGCGGCCTCGTCGGCCACCTCCGCCGGGAAGCCGGTGGCGGCGACGATCTCCGCCGCCTTGGCGTCGTCGACCCCGGTCTGCGGGTCGATCGAGACCTTGGCGAGCGCCTCGGGCTTCTCGTGCGCGACGACCTCGATCTCGACGCCGCCCTCGACGCTGGCGATGCAGAGGTAGCCGCGGTTGGCGCGGTCGACCAGGAAGGAGAAGTAGTACTCGTCCTTGATGTCCGCGGCCGGTGCGACGAGCACCCGGTGGACGGTCAGGCCCTTGATGTCCATGCCGAGGATGTCCCCGGCGCGGGCGACCGCGTCCTGCGGGGTCTCGGCGAGCTTCACGCCGCCGGCCTTGCCGCGCCCGCCGGCCTGGACCTGGGCCTTCACGACGACCCGGCCGCCCTGCTCCTCGGCCGCGGCGGCGGCGTCCTCCGCTCGGGTGACGACGGTGCCGACGGTGACCGGCACGCCGTGCCTGGCGAAGAGCTGCTTGGCTTGGTACTCCATCAAGTCCACGGTTGCGACCGTCCTGTTCCGGGTTGACCGACACTCGCCGGGGCACGGTGGCACCGCCCCGGGGAGACCTCACGGCGACCCTAGACCCGCGGGCGGGGAGCCACCTACCGGGGCTCCGTACCCTTCGTCACATGGGTCACGCCCCTCCTCCCGCCCTCTCCTCGACCGTCGCGTCGGGCGAGGTCCGGCTGTCCGTGCTCGAGCACTCCCCCGCCGGCGGCGACCGGCCCACGGTCGTGCTGGTCCACGGCTACCCGGACCGGCAGGACGCCTGGGACGCCCTCGTGGCCCGGCTGCCGCTGGACCGCTGGCACGTGGTCACCTACGACGTACGCGGTGCCGGAGGCTCGACCGCCCCCCGGAGCCGGTCCGGCTACCGGACGGCCCGCCTCGTGGACGACCTCGTCGCGGTCCTCGACCACGTGCTCGCGCCGGGCGACGCCGCGCACCTCGTCGGCCACGACTGGGGCTCGGTGCAGCTGTGGGAGGCGGTGCTGGCCGAGCCCACCGACGCGCGGCTGACCGGGCGGATCGCGTCGTTCACCTCGGTCTCGGGGCCCGCGCTGGAGCACCTCGGGCGGCTCGTCCGCTCACCGCGTGGCCGCGAGGGCCGGCTGGCCCGCCAGCTCCTGCACTCCTGGTACATGGGGTTCTTCCAGCTGCCGGTGGTCCCGGACACGCTGTGGCGGCACGGGCACCGGCTGCTCGCTGCCGCCGCCACGCGCGCCGAGGGGCTGCCCCGCGACCACTGGGGACCCGGGCTGGGCGAGGACGCCGCCCACGGCCTGGAGCTCTACCGGGCCAACGTGGCCCGGCCACCGCGCGCCGGCGCCGCGGGCCGGCCGAGGACCACCGGCCTGCCCGTGCTCGTGGTGCACCCGGAGCGGGACCGGTTCCTGACCGACGTGACGCTGGAGGACCTCGACCGCTGGTGCCACGACCTGCGGGTCGAGCGCGTCGACGCCGGCCACTGGGCCATCGTCACCCGTGCCGACGAGGTCGCCGGGCTGGTCGTCGGGCACGTCGACCGGGTCGAGGCGGCCCGTGAGGGATAGCCGGGCAGCCGGCTCAGGCGTGGGCGGCGGAGTCGTCCGCGACGTGGGTGCGGACCCACTCGACGATGCGCGTGGTGGGGGCGCCGGGGGTGAAGACCTCCGCGACCCCCAGCTCCTTGAGCAGCGGGATGTCGTCCTCGGGGATGATGCCGCCGCCGATGACGACGATGTCGCGGGCGTCGCGCGCCTCGAGCAGGTCGAGCAGCTTGCGGAACAGCGTCATGTGGGCGCCGGAGAGCACCGACAGCCCGATGACGTCCGCGTCCTCCTGGATCGCGGTCTCGACGATCTGCTCGGGGGTCTGGTGCAGACCGGTGTAGATGACCTCGTGACCGGCGTCGCGCAGCGCGCGGGCGATCACCTTGGCCCCGCGGTCGTGCCCGTCGAGGCCGGGCTTGGCCACCACGATCCGGACCGGAGCCGCCATGGGTCCCACCTTCGTCGGGCCGCGCAGGACGCGGCACTGCCGGCTGCGGACGCCGGGCTCGGGTCCGCCTGATCAGGGGCACCCTAGCCGACCCGACGCGTACGTCGTCGGGGCGGGACGTGCGTGAGGTCGGCCACAGCGGCCCGCGTCGCCGGGGCCCGGTCCGCGCGGGAGCCGACGGGTGCTCGTGATCCGGTTCACACAGGCGGCACGCCGCAGGCGGACAAAAAGAGACCATTCCGTTATGGTCGTGGGTCGTTGCGTGCCCATCGACGTCAGGACCACACCCACGTGCCGAGCCACCGAGCAGAAGGACGCGCCCCGCTGCGTCGTCGACCGGCCGACGCGGCACCCCGCCCGACGCCGGCCGGACGCCGTGCCGACCGCGGAGCCGACCGCCCGTCCGACCGCTCCTGGCTCCTGTCGCCCCCCAGCGTCATGGGGGCGGCCGCCCTGGTGATCGCCTCCGCAGGCGCCCTCGCCGTGAGCGCCGAGACCTCCGGCGCCGCTCCGCTGACGCGGGAGCTGCCGCCGCACCTCGGCGCGGATGTCGGGGCGCAGGCCGCCGACGCGGTGCCGCTGCGGGTCCGCGCGCTGAGCCGCAGCACCTCGCGTGAGGCGACCCGCACCACGACGACGACGGCCGTCCACGCCACGGACGCCCACCTCCAGGCGGCCGCCGAGTCCCAGGCCCGGCGACGTACCGCCGCGCTCGCGTCGCTGGCCCACCGTGCCGACAAGGAGTCGGGCGTGCTCGCCCGCCGCGCCTGGACGGTGCCGGTGACCCGGGGGGTCTACCACCTCACGGCCGGCTTCGGCCAGTGCTCGGGCCTGTGGTCGCACTGCCACACGGGCCTGGACTTCGCCTCGCCCGAGGGCACCCCCATCCACGCGGTCGCCGGCGGCACGGTCACCGAGGTGAGCTGGGCCGGCGCCTACGGGAACCGGACGATCGAGACGCTGCCCGACGGCACCGAGCTGTGGTACTGCCACCAGTCCGCGACCGGCGTCACCACGGGGCAGCGGGTCGCCGCCGGCCAGGTGATCGGCGCGGTCGGCTCTACCGGCAACGTGACCGGGCCGCACGTCCACCTCGAGGTCCGGCCCGGCGGCGGCGACCCGGTCGACCCCAGGACCGCGCTGATCGCGCACGGCGTCACTCCCTGAGTCCGAGGGGTCACCTCCTCCGGCCACCAGCGGCGTGTCGCCTGACCAGGTGACCCCTCAGAGCTTCTCGACGGGGGCGTAGCGCAGCAGCAGCCGCTTGACGCCCTGGGAGCCGAAGTCGATCGAGGCCACCGCCTTGTCGCCCTCGCCGTCGAGGGAGACCACGCTGCCCAGGCCGAACGCGCCGTGCAGCACCTTGTCCCCCGGCGCCAGCGTCGGCACCTCGCGCTGCCGGCCGCGCGCGGACGCGTCGGCCCGGGCGGCCGCGGTCCCGAACCGGCGGGTCACCGCTCCACCGGCCCTCGGGGTGGACGCGAGCACCGGTCGGCTCCAGGACGTCTGGGCCTCCTCGGTGCGCCGCCAGTCCACCAGGTCGACCGGCAGCTCGCCGACGAACCGCGACGCCGGGTTGTGCGACGGCGCGCCCCACGCCGACCGGACCACGGCCCGGGAGACGTAGAGCCGCTGCTGGGCGCGGGTGAGCCCGACGTAGGCGAGCCGGCGCTCCTCCTCCAGCTCGGTGTGGTCCCCCAGCGACCGCTGGTGCGGGAAGATCCCGTCCTCGAGGCCGGTCAGGAACACGACCGGGAACTCCAGGCCCTTGGCCGTGTGCAGCGTCATCAGCGTCACCACCCCGGCTCCCCCGTCGGGGATCTGGTCGGTGTCGGCGACCAGCGCCACCCGCTCCAGGAACTCCGGCAGCCCGGCGCGGACCGTCTCCTCGGCGTCTGCGTCTGCGTCGTCACCGGCATCGGGCGCCGCGCCGTCCCCGGCGGCCGCCGCGACCTCCGCCTGCACCTCGTCGGCGTACTCGCGGGCGACCGCGACCAGCTCGGCGAGGTTCTCCACGCGGGTCTCGTCCTGAGGGTCCTCGCTGTCCTCGAGCTCCTTGAGGTAGCCGCTGGAGGCCAGCACGTGCTCGAGCACCACGTCGGGCCGCTCCCCGGCGGCCACCATCGACTCCCCCTGCTCGACCAGGTCCACGAAGCCCCGGATGCTGCCCAGCGAGCGGGTCGCGATCCCCGGCGCCTCCCGGGCACGGCGCAGCGCGTCGAGGAACGTCAGCTGCTCCTGGCGGGCCAGGGCGTCGACGCACGCCTCCGCCCGCTCGCCGATGCCGCGCTTGGGGACGTTGAGGATCCGGCGCACCGACAGGTCGTCGGCCGGGTTCACGAGGATCCGCAGGTAGGCCAGGGCGTCCTTGACCTCGCGGCGCTCGTAGAACCGCACGCCCCCGACCACCCGGTAGGGCAGCCCGGAGCGGATGAAGACCTCCTCGAACACGCGCGACTGGGCGTTGGTGCGGTAGAACACCGCGACGTCGCCGGGGGTCACCCCCTCGTCACGGAGCCGGACCACCTCCTCGGTGACGAACCGGGCCTCGTCGTGCTCGTCGTCGGCGACGTACCCGACGATCCGCTCCCCGTCGCCGGCGTCGGACCACAGGTTCTTCGCCTTGCGTCCGCGGTTGCGGCTGATCACCGCGTTGGCGGCGGTGAGGATGGTCTGGGTGGACCGGTAGTTCTGCTCGAGCATGATGACCCAGGCACCCGGGAAGTCGTCCTCGAAGTCGTTGATGTTGCG
>JAICLD010000120.1 GCA_025927595.1 Nocardioidaceae bacterium
CAGGATGGTCGTCGGCAACCGGGGCCTGGCCGGGATCGACGGCACGGTCTCCAGCGCGGTCGGCGCCGCGCTCGGGCGTCCGCACAGCACCCGCGCGTTCGCGCTGGTCGGCGACGTGACGTTCCTGCACGACGCCACCGGACTGGTGCTCGGCCCGGCGGAGGAGCGGCCGGACCTCACCGTCGTGGTGGTCAACGACGACGGCGGCTCGATCTTCGCCTCGCTGGAGCAGGGCGCCCCGGGCCACGCCGACTCCTACGAGCGGCTGTTCGGGACCCCGCACGGGGTGGACCTGGCGGCGCTGTGCGCCGCGACCCGGACACCGCACTGGCGGGTCGACTCGCTGCCGGAGCTGCGGCACGCGCTGGACAGCCCCACCGGGGGGATCCAGGTGGTCGAGGCCGTCGTCCGGCGCGACGACCGGCGCGAGCTCGACGCGGCGGTCGGCGACCTGGTCGCCGCGGTCTGAGCCCGGCTCAGGCGGCGGCCACGGCGTGCGCGGTCGGCTGCGGGACGGCCGCGGGGGCCGGCGGCAGCGTGGTCGCCGGGAGGGACGCCGGACGCGGCGAGGCCAGGAGCCGCCAGGTCGCCGCGCCGAGGAGCACGGTCGGCGCACAGGCCAGCGCGAACGCCCCCTCGATCCCGACGAGCTGGGTCAGCAGGCCCGCCCCGAAGGCGCCGAGCAGCTGCATCGCCATGAAGCAGCCGCCGAAGAAGGCGAACGCCGTGGCGCGGTGGGAGGCCGGGAGCCGGGCCTCGGCCACGAGGTAGAGCGGCGTCACCATCATGTCGAGGACGCCCTGGGCCGCCACGCCGACGAGGCCGCCGGGGGTCGAGCCGAGCAGGGCGAACGCGGTCACCGACACCAGGCACAGCGCGATGTTGAGGCCGACGACGAGGCGGACCAGACGCAGCGGGTCGCCGCCGGAGGGCAGCAGGAAGCCGGTCGCCACGGCGGCCAGCGGCATCACGGTGTAGAGCAGGCCGGCGCCGACGCCCGTGCCCCAGCCGAGGTGGTCGGCGTAGACGACGGTCAGCGACTCGACGCCCATCTGGCCGAGGGAGGAGACCGCGACGACGGCGAGGCAGATGGCGACGAGGCGGTCGGCGGTGACGATCCGGACCGTCTGGCGCAGGTGGGTGCCGGCGCGGGTGGCCGGTCCGCCGGACCGGGTGGCCGGCACCTTGAGCACGGCCAGCGCCGCGACCGCGAACGTGGCGGCGTCGAGCAGCAGCACGCCGTGGCAGCCCAGCAACGTGACCAGGACGCCGCCGCCGGCGTACCCGACCAGCACGGCGACCTGGCTCGTGGTGCCCATGAGCACGAGCGCGTCGGCGTACCGGTCGCGGGCGACCAGGGGGATGCTCGCCTGGTAGGCGGCGGAGAACGGGACGTCGCCGAAGGCGGCGACGAAGGCGAGCGCGACCATCGCGGCCGGCGGCAGCGGGACCAGCGCCAGGACCACGAAGACGGGGATCCGGGCCACGTCGGCGGCGACCATGACGGTGCGGTGCGGCAGCCGGTCCGCCAGGGTGGCCAGCAGCTGTCCCGGGCCGAGCCAGGGGACGTAGCAGGCGGCGGTGGCGAGGCCGGCCCACAGGGCCGAGCCGGTGTCGGTGTAGACGAGCGTGATCAGGGCGACGCGGGCCGCCCAGTCTCCGACCTTGGAGACGATCCGCGCCGTCCAGAGGGCCTGGAGGCCGTGGTTGCCGGCCAGGACGCCGTAGCGCCCGAGGCGGACGGCCCACGGCCGGACGGTGCTGGTCATGCGGTCCCTCCGGCTCGACGGGATGGGCGGCAGCTGGACTGGGGTGGAGCTGGGGAAGCGTGAGTGCGGGGGAGCGGTGGGGGCCCGGCCGGACGGCCGGGCCGCCGGAGCTCACTCCTTCGGCGAGAACGTCATCTCGTACCTCCAGGGGGTCGCGGTCGGCGGCAGGTCTGGTCACGACGGTAGGGCGGCATGGGGACGAACCGGGCGCAGATCCAGCACTTCCGGCATATCGGACATGCCCTCGCGAAGATCGGACAGTCTGCGCCCAGCGGGGGACTATCCCGTCCGGTTCCGCTGCGCCGGCGCCCGACCTGTGGCACACTCCCGGGCCGGTCGCGACCCGGTTGCTTGAATGAGGCCGTGCATGTCGCCCTCTCCCTCGCCGCCCTCGCGGCCGTCGTCGTCACGGTCACGGGGGTGTGCCGGCGCCTCGACCTCCCGGCACCGATCGTGCTCGTCGCGCTGGGGGCGGCCGGCTCGTTCCTGCCGTTCGTCCCGCAGGTCCACCTGACCGCGGAGGTCGTCCTCGTCGGGCTGCTGCCGCCGCTGCTCTACTCGGCCGCCCTGCAGACCTCTCTGGTGGACTTCAACGTGAACCGGCGGGCGATCGGCCTGCTCTCCATCGGGCTCGTCGCGTTCACGACCGTGGGGGTGGCGGCGGTGGCCCACGTCGTGATGCCGGCGATCACCTGGCCGGCCGCCTTCGCGCTCGGGGCCGTCGTCGCCCCCCCGGACGCGGTGTCCGCCACCGCGATCGCCCGCCGGATCGGCATCCCGCGCCGGATCGTCACGATCCTCGAGGGCGAGTCGCTGCTCAACGACGCCACGGCCCTGGTCGCCTTCCGCACCGCGATCGCCGTCGGCGGCAGCACCGTCTCGGTCTGGGAGGTCGCCGGGGACTTCGCGCTCGCGGCCGTCGCCGGTGTCCTCGTCGGTCTCCTGCTGTACGTCGTCGTGGGCGGCGTGCGACGCAAGGTCACCGACCCGGTCATCGACACCAGCCTGTCCCTGATCACGCCGTTCGTGGCCTACGTCGCGGCCGAGCAGGTGCACGGCTCCGGCGTGCTGGCCGTCGTGGTCTCCGGACTGCTGCTCGGCCACCGCTCGCCGGTCCTGCAGACCGCGACCTCCCGGATCGCCGAGCGGCTGAACTGGCGGACGATCTCGTTCCTGCTGGAGAACAGCGTGTTCCTGCTGATCGGCCTCCAGGCCCGCTGGATCATCCGCGACGTGCTCGCCAGCGACGTACCGCTCGGCGACGTGGCGCGGCTGTGCCTGGCCACGTTCGCCGCGGTGGTCGTGCTGCGGCTGGTGTGGGTGTTCCCGGCTCGGCTGCTGCTGGTGCGACCCGCGCCGGACCGGCAGACCGGCACGCACCCGTCGTGGCGGTACACCGCGGTGCTCGGCTGGGCGGGGATGCGCGGGGTGGTCACGCTGGCCGCGGCGTTCGCGATCCCGGAGTCCTTCCAGTACCGCGAGACGCTGGTCCTGACCGCGCTGGTGGTCGCGGCCGGGACCCTGTTCGTCCAGGGCTCGACGCTGCCCGCCCTGGTGCGCCGGCTCGGGCTCCCGCGACCGGACCCCCGCGAGGACGCGCTGGCCCGGGCGGCGCTCTTCGAGAAGGCGTCCCGGGCCGGGCTGGACCGTCTCGAGGAGCACGTCGGGGAGGACGACCCGTTCGACACGGTCACCGCCCTGCACGACCGGGCGGCGCAGCGCAACACGGCGGCGTGGGAGCGGCTCGGCGGCACCCACCCCGACGAGGAGACTCCCAGCGAGGCCTACGCCAGGCTCCGCCTGGAGATGCTCGCGGCCGAGCGGGAGAAGGTGCTCCAGGTCCGCAGCACCGGCACGATCCCGCACGAGGTCGTCGAGGACGTGCTCACCGCGCTGGACGTCGAGGAGTCGATGCTCGACATCCGCAACGCCCGGGTGGCCGAGCTCGAGGGCGCCGAGACCGTCAGCGGCGTCACCGGCACGATCGCCGCCTGCGAGCACCTCCGGGAGGCGCCGCGGGACGTGGAGTCACGCGTGGAGGGCGAGTGCGAGGACTGCGTCGCCGAGGGCTGGACGGCGTGGGTGCACCTGCGCAAGTGCCTGGACTGCGGCCACGTCGGCTGCTGCGACTCCTCGCCCCGGCGGCACGCGAGCCGGCACTTCGAGAGCACGCGGCACCCCGTGATGCGCTCGGCCGAGCCCGGCGAGGAGTGGCGGTGGTGCTTCGTCGACGACCGGCTCGGGTGAGCGGCGTGAGCGACGTGAGCGACGTGGGCGGCGCTACCGTGACCCGATGAGGATCACGAAGCTGGGCCACGCCTGCGTCCGGGTGGAGCACGACGGTCACGTGCTGGTCGTCGACCCGGGGGCCTTCACCGAGCGCGATGCCGTCGACGGCGCCACCGCCGTCCTCGTCACCCACGAGCACCTCGACCACCTCGACGTCGCGCACCTGCGCACGACCGACGCGCCGGTCCACACGGTCGCGGCGGTGCGGGACCGGATCGCCGAGGCCGACGAGGACGTCGCCGCCCGGGTGCACGTGGTGTCCCCCGGCGAGCGGTTCGACGCCGGCCTGCCGGTGACCGCGGTCGGGGAGCTGCACGCGGTGATCCACGAGGACCTGCCCCGGGTGTCCAACAGCGGCTACGTGATCGAGCTCGGCGACCGGCGCGTCTACCACCCCGGCGACGCGCTCACGCCGCCGCCGGAGCCGGTGGACCTGCTGCTGCTGCCGATCCACGCCCCGTGGAGCAGGCTCGCCGAGGTCGTGGCCTTCGCCCGCGAGGTCGGCGCGCCGCGGTCGGTCGCCGTCCACGACGGCCTGCTCAACGACACCGGGCTGAGCGTCGTCGGGCGGAACCTGTCGCTGCTGCTCGACTCGGACGAGCGCCACTACGAGCGGGTCGTGCCGGGCACCGACCTGTCCTGGTGAGCGGGCGCGCCGCTCAGGCGCCGCCCAGGGAGTCGCGCACGGGGACGAACTTGGCCTGGGCCTCGGCCAGCTCCGACGGCGGGTCGGACTCCGCCACGATCCCGCAGCCGGCGAACAGCCGCACCTGCGGCCCGGCCAGCTCGGCCGACCTCAGCGCCAGTCCCCACTCGCCGTCACCGGTCGCGTCCATCCAGCCGACGGGGCCGGCGTAGCGGCCCCGGTCCATGCCCTCGATCTCGGCGATCAGCCGCACCGCGTCCTCGGTCGGCGTGCCGCCCACGGCGGCGGAGGGGTGCAGCGCCGCGGCGAGGTCCAGGGAGGTGCCGGCCGGCTCGCCGTCGGCGCCGGTCGCCATCGTGACGCCGGCGACGTCGGTGGCCAGGTGCATGACGTTGGGCAGGTGCAGGACGAACGGCGCCTCGGGGACGTTCATCGAGGAGCAGTGCGGCGCCAGCGCGTCGGCCACCGACCGGACCGCGTACTCGTGCTCCTCGAGGTCCTTCGAGGAGCGGGCCAGCGTGGCGGCCAGGGCGAGGTCGCGGGCGTCGTCGCCGGTGCGGCGGATCGTGCCGGCGAGCACCCTCGAGGTGACCAGGCCGCGCTCGCGCCGTACGAGCATCTCGGGGGTGGCGCCGAACAGCCCGTCCACGTGGAACGTCCAGCACATCGGGTACGTCGCCGCCAGCCGGCGCAGCGGCCAGCGCACGTCGACGTCGTCCTCGGCCGTCGCCACCAGGTCGCGGGCCAGCACGACCTTCTCCAGCTCGCCCGCGGTGATCCGGTCGACGGCCTCGGCGACGACCGACTCCCACGCCGTGCTGCTCAGGGCGCCGTCGGCGAACGCGACCCCGCGCGGCGGTCGCGGCGGCTCCGTCGCTCCGATCGCCGGGACGGCCGGGATGCTGCCGCGCCCGATCGTGCTCAGCCAGGTCGTGGCGCCCCGGCGGCCGACGACGACCTCGGGGACCACCAGCACGCTGTCCCCGGGGTCGTCCGCGAACGCGAAGGAGCCGAAGCACACCAGGCCCGAGCCGGGCTCGTGCACCTCGTCACGGACGACGGCGGTGCGGGCGTGCCCGGCCCACCAGCGCGAGGCCTCGGTGAACCGCTGCGGCCCTCCCGTCCGGCACCGGGCGGCGACCCCCCAGCCCACGAGGCCGTCGCCGCGCCGGACCCAGCCGGTGGCGTCCTCGGTGTCGGGCAGCAGCTCCAGCAGCGGTCCCGGGTCGTCGAGGCGCAGGGTCCGCACCACCAGGGGTGCCGCCTCGGCGCCGACGCCCGGCGCGCTGGTGGAGGGCTCACTCACGAGGGCAGCCTACGGTCGCCACCCGCGCGGCCTCGGACGAGGTGCGCCCTAGGGTGGGCGCGTGACGCGCGCGCAGCTGGACAAGAGGCCCTCCGACGTCGCGGCGATGTTCGACGCGGTCGCGCGACGCTACGACCTCACCAACGACGTCCTCTCCCTCGGCCAGGACCGTCGCTGGCGCCGCGCCGTCGTGGAGGCGGTGGACCCGCGTCCCGGCGAGCGGGTCCTCGACCTCGCGGCAGGCACCGGCACCTCGAGCCAGCCGTTCGCCGACCGGGGCGCGACCGTGGTGCCGTGCGACTTCTCGTGGGGGATGCTGCACGTCGGCAAGCGGGCGCGACCGGCGCTCGCCTTCACCGCCGGCGACGGCACCCGGCTGCCCTTCGCGGACGGCGCGTTCGACGCGGTGACGATCTCCTTCGGGCTGCGCAACATCGTGGACCCGGACGCCGGCCTGCGCGAGCTGCGCCGGGTGACCCGTCCCGGGGGCCGGCTGGTGGTCTGCGAGTTCAGCCACCCGACCTGGGCTCCGCTGCGGACGGTGTACGTCGAGTACCTCATGCGGGCACTGCCGCCGCTCGCCCGCGCGGTGTCCACGAGCCCGGACGCCTACGTCTACCTCGCCGAGTCCATCCGCGCGTGGCCCGACCAGGCCGCGCTCGCCGCCCGGGTCGCGGCGGCCGGCTGGAGCGCACCGCGGTGGCGGAACCTGTCCGCCGGCATCGTCGCCCTGCACCACGCGGTCCGCTGACGGGCAGGCACCCCGGGCCGGGTCGCAGGATGTGACGCGGGCCTCTAGACTCTCGTCTCACAGGCCACTCGTGAACGTTTTCACAAGGTCACATGAAACCGCACCGCGTACCCACAGGGAGGGGTTGCCGACATGGCCCGGACCACCGCCGACGCGCGGCAGGCCGACGTCATCGTCGTGGGGGCCGGCCCCGCCGGCGCCAGCACCGCCTACCACCTCGCCGAGGCCGGCGTCGACGTGCTGCTGCTGGAGAGGAGCGCCTTCCCCCGCGACAAGGTCTGCGGCGACGGCCTGACGCCGCGGGCGGTGCGCCAGCTGGTCGCGATGGGCCTCGACCTCGACGCCCCGGGCTGGCAGCGCAACCACGGCCTGCGGATCGTGGGAGCCGGCCACCGCCTCGAGCTGCCCTGGCCCGAGCTCGCGGCGTTCCCGCCCTACGGCCTGGTGCGCACCCGCCTGGACCTCGACGAGATCCTGGCCCGGCACGCCGAGAAGGCCGGCGCCCGGCTCACCGAGCGCACCTCGGTGAGCGGTCCGGTGCTCGACGAGCGCACCGGCCGGGTCGTCGGCGTCCGCGCCAAGCCGGTCGACGACCGCGGCCGCCGGGTCGGCGCCGACGAGACCTACACCGCTCCGCTGGTGGTCGCCTGCGACGGCGTCTCGGCGCGGCTGGCCACCTCGCTGGGCCTGGAGCGTCGCGAGAACCGGCCGATGGCCGTCGCGGTGCGGGCCTACTACCGCACTGCCCGCCACGACGACCCCTGGATGGAGTCCTGGCTGGAGCTGTGGGACGGCGAGCCGGGCCGGAGCCACCTGCTCCCGGGCTACGGCTGGATCTTCGGCGTCGGGGACGGCACCGCGAACGTCGGGCTCGGCATCCTCAACACGTCGACGGCCTTCCAGCACGTCGACTACAAGGACGTCCTGAGGCGCTGGCTGTCCCACACCCCGCAGGAGTGGGGGTTCCGGGAGGAGAACCTCGTCGGCCGGATCGGCTCCGCGGCACTCCCGATGGGGTTCAACCGCAAGCCGCACTACACCCGCGGGATGCTGCTCTCGGGTGACTCCGGCGGGATGGTGAACCCCTTCAACGGCGAGGGCATCGACTACGCACTGGAGTCCGGGCACCTCGCTGCGCAGACCGTGGTGCAGGCGCTCGCACGGCCGGAGGGGGCCGGCCGCGAGCAGGTGCTGCACGGCTACGCGGCGGCGCTCGACGCGGAGTACGGCGGGTACTTCACGCTGGGCCGGGTGTTCGCGAGGATGATCGGGAACCCCACCTTCATGAAGCAGGCCACCCGCTACGGCCTGCCCCGCACCGCCCTGATGAGATTCATGCTGAAGCTCATGGCGAACCTCACCGACCCGCGCGACGGGGACGTCTCCGACCGCGTCATCAACGCTCTCTCACGGGTGGCCCCGGCCGCCTAGCACGACCCCGGCAGCGGGCAGCTGCCACCAGGCACGACCGAGCACCAGACAGGGAGGGGCAGACGGTGGAGCTCTACACACCGGTCCTCGCACTCGGCATCCTCGCCGCGGGGTTCGCGGTCTTCTCGGTGGTCGTCAGCACGCTCACCGGGCCCCGGCGCTACAACCGCGCGAAGCTGGACTCCTACGAGTGCGGCATCGAGCCGACCCCGCAGGCGCTCGGCGGGGGCAAGTTCCCGGTGAAGTACTACATCACCGCGATGATGTTCATCGTCTTCGACATCGAGATCGTCTTCCTCTACCCGTGGGCGGTCCACTTCCTCGAGATGAAGCTGTTCGGGCTCCTGGAGATGGTGGTCTTCGTCGCCACCGTCTTCGTCGCCTACGCCTACGTGTGGCGCCGCGGCGGACTGGAGTGGGACTGACATGGGACTCGAGGAGAACCTGCCGGCAGGCGTCCTGCTGACGACGGTCGAGGGCGTCGCCGGCTACATGCGCAAGGCGTCGTTCTGGCCCGCGACGTTCGGCCTGGCCTGCTGCGCGATCGAGATGATGACCTCCGGCGGTCCGCGCTACGACCTGGCGCGCTTCGGCATGGAGGTGTTCCGGGCCTCGCCGCGCCAGGCCGACCTGATGATCGTGGCCGGCCGGGTCAGCCAGAAGATGGCACCGGTGCTGCGCCAGATCTACGACCAGATGCCCGACCCCAAGTGGGTGCTGGCGATGGGCGTCTGCGCCAGCTCCGGCGGCATGTTCAACAACTACGCGATCGTGCAGGGCGTCGACCACGTCGTCCCGGTCGACATCTACCTGCCCGGCTGCCCGCCCCGCCCGGAGATGCTCATCGACGCGATCCTCAAGCTCCACGACGA
>JAICLD010000024.1 GCA_025927595.1 Nocardioidaceae bacterium
GGCGAGGACGGCCACCACGCCGGAGAACACGATCCCGGCCGTCTGCAGGCCCGCGGCGCCGGCCAGCGCTCCCTCGCCGATCACCGGCAGCGAGATGCCGACGTAGAGCGTGACGAAGAACGTCGAGGTCACCTCCCCCCGCAGCTCCTCGGGGCTCGCTGCCGTGACCCCAGCGAGGCCCGCGCGGAAGCTGGTCCCCTGCCCCAGGCCCGAGACGACGGCAGCGGCGACGAGCAGGGCGAGCGACCGGGTGGGCAGGCTCAGGGCGATCAGCGCCACGCCCGCCAGCAGCAGCAGGCAGCCGAGCGGCAGCGCACGGGCCACCCCCAGGGGCGTGGAGACGACCTGGCCGAGCACGGACGCCGCGAACGTCACCGCGACCACGACCCCGACGAGCGCCGGGCTGTCGCGGTGCAGCAGCCGGCCCAGGACCGCCGGCGAGAGCGCGGTGAACAGGCCGAAGACCGCGAAGCCGGCGAACCCGGCGATCGCCGCGCGCACGAAGATGGCACGGGTCTGCGGCGGCACGCGCAGGCGTCTCGGAGCCAGCGACGGGTGGGCCGCGCGGCGTACCGGCTCCCGGACCAGCAGGACCGCCACCGCCCCGAGGGCGACCAGGCCGAGGTCCACGACGAAGGGCAGCCGCGTCGGGCCCGGTGCGTACTGGGCGAGCAGCCCGGCGAGCAGCGGTCCGCAGCCCAGGCCCGCCATGTTGACCGCCGCGGCCAGCAGGCTGGCGCGACCGCGCTGCTCCGCCGGCGCGAGATCGACCATGGCGGCCGTGCCCGTGCCGGTCAGGATGCCGGCCGAGAGCCCCGAGGTGATCCGGCCGACGAACAGCCACACCAGCGCGAGCGGCAGCAGGAAGGCCGCCGCCGAGAGTGCGGACAGGGCGAGCCCGGCCAGGAGCAGCGGGCGCCGGCCCAGCTGGTCCGACCAGTGCCCGAAGAGGACCAGGGCCACCATGACGCCCAGCGCGTACGCGGCGAACACCACGGTGGTGACGAGCTCGCCGAACCCCAGCCGGGCGGCGTAGGTCGGGTAGAGCGGCGTGGGCAGCGTGGTGCCGAGCATCGTCGCCATGAAGGCCAGCCCGACGAGCCCCGCACCGGGCCAGCCACCGGCCCAGCCACCGGCCCAGCCACCGGCCCAGCCACCGGCCCAGCCACCGGCCCAGCCACCGGCCCGGCCACCGGCCCGGCCGCCTCCGACCGGGGCCGTGGGAGGCGGCACCGCCTCAGACCCGGCTCAGGGTCGCGTCATCGGCCATGCCGCCGAAGTACTGGTCCAGGACCGCCCGGAACACCGGCTCGTCGGGGTCGGCGCACTCGAACAGCGTCATCGAGGACCGCAGCTTCCGGGCGTCGACCGGCCCGAGGACGGCGACGGGGTCGCTGCCGGAGAGCGCGGTCAGCGCGCCCGCGCACTCCCGCAGCCGTGGGCCCAGCACGGGATGCCGCAGGTACGCCACCGCCTCCTCCAGGTCCGCGACGGCGTAGTGGCGCGCGGTGTCGCTGCGACCGAGACCCGCGACCTGGGGGAACACGAACCACATCCAGTGGGTGACCTTGCAGCCGGCACGCAGCTCGCGCAGGGCGCGGTCGTAGGTCCCGCCCGCGTCCTGCGCCGTCACGAAGCGCTCCAGCCCGGTCGCCCCAGCCGGCTCAGTCAGTGGAACGGCCGCTCATCTTGTCGCGGATCCGGTCCACGATCCCGGTCGGGATCCCGACGATCATGTCGCCGGGCGGGGAGTCGGGAGCCGAGGGGTGCGGCCGCGTCGGCGCCAGCTTCTTCGCCCTGGTGATCTTGGCGCCGAGGTCCTCCTGCTCCTCCCGGCTCAGCGCGGCCTGCATCTCGGGGAAGAGCTTGGGCTCCTCCTCCTCGTCGATGTGGTGCAGCAGCCCGTCCCGGATCTTCTGGTACGTCGGCATGAACTGCGGGTCGTCGCCGTCCATGCCCTCCCACGACTTCAGCAGCTCCTCGGCCTCGGAGTGCTCCTTGATCTCCTCGTCGATGAGCTCGTCGCCGTTGGGCAGGATCTTGCGCGCGGCCGGGTAGAGGTGCATCTCCTCCGCGACGGAGTGCCGGGCGACCTCGGCGGTGAGCCTGTCGGCGATGTCCCGCCGGGCCTTCGGGTCGGTGGTGCCCTCGAGCTCGCGGAAGTACTGCTTCATCTCCTCGTGGTCCTTCACCAGGACGCTGACCATGTCGGTGCCGTCGGGCATCGCAACGCTCCTCTCCATCGCTTGGTGCGCGATACCCGGTGGCCCCGGGGCTCATGCCTGACGGCCACCTCCGGGCCCACAGGGGCTTCGCCCCCGGGCGGGAATGTGGTTCACTTGTCCTGAACACTTTCGATCAGACATGAGCGTTCGAGAACACTAGGAGCGGCATGCGACGCGACACCAGGCAGGCGAGCCTCGTCGAGCTGACGCGCGGCTTCGGCGGCTATGCCTCCCTCAGCGACCTCGCCGAGCTCACGGGCGTCAGCCAGCTCACCATCCGACGGGACGCCGACGAGCTGGAGGCGGCCGGGCTGGTCCGCCGCACCCGCGGCGCCATCCGCCTGGTCGAGCGCGCGGGCGTCACCCTCGAGCCGTCGTTCCTGACCCGCTCCCACGCCCAGGCGACGGCGAAGCGCGCCGTCGCCCGGGCCGCGGCGGCGCGGGTCCGGGAGGGCTCCACCATCGGGATCGACACCGGCACGACGACGCTCGCGTTCAGCCGGCTGCTGCCCTCGGTCGAGGACCTCACGGTCGTCACCTCCTCCCTCGTGGTGGCGACCGAGACCGCGACGCTGCACGAGGTCCACGTCCTGGCCGGGCTCGTACGACCTGCGGAGCTCTCCGTGGTGGGTCCGGCGGCCTACGCGAGCGCGTCGGACCGCCGGCTGGACCAGCTCTTCCTGGGCGCAGCCGGGCTGGCCGACGACGTCTACGACTACTCGGTCGACGACGCGTACACCAAGCGGGCCCTGATCGAACGCGCCGAGGAGGTCGTGCTGCTCTGCGACTCCAGCAAGTTCGGCCAGCGCGCAGCCGCCACGGTGTGCGACCTGTCCGCGGTCACCACCCTGGTCACCGACTCCCCGCCGCCGGCGGGGCTCGCCCGACGCCTCGACGCCGCGGGCGTCGAGGTCGTCCTCGCCCACCCTGAGGAGAACCCCTGATGCCGCACTGGCTGCACGACACGTTCGAGGTGGAGAAGCCGGTCATCGGCATGTGCCACCTGATGGCCCTGCCGGGCGATCCCGGGTACGACGCCGGAGCCGGCGTCGAGGCCGTCGTCGCGCACGCGCGCACAGAGCTGCGCCACCTGCAGGAGGGGGGCGTCGACGGGGTGCTGATCTCCAACGAGTTCAGCCTCCCCTACCTCACGAGGACCGAGCCGATCACCGCGGTGACCATGGCTCGGGTCATCGGGGAGCTGCGCTCGGAGATCACGGTGCCGTTCGGGGTCAACGTCCTCTGGGACGGCTCGGCCTCGATCGACCTGGCGGTCGCCACCGGTGCCACGTTCGTCCGCGAGATCTTCACCGGCGCCTACGCCTCCGACTTCGGCGTCTGGGACACCAATGTCGGTGCCACCTCCCGCCACCGTCGCGCCGTGTCCGGCGAGGACGTGCGCCTGCTCTTCAACATCGTGCCTGAGGCGGCGTCCTACCTCGCCCCCCGGGACCTGGCCGGCATCGCGCGGTCGACCATCTTCAACTGCCGGCCCGACGGGCTCTGCATCTCCGGCCTGACCGCGGGCGCGCCCACGGACACCAGCATGCTGAAGGTCGTCAAGGACGTCGCCGGAGACACCGCCGTGGTCGTCAACACGGGAGTCAACGCCGACAACGTGGCCGACCAGCTGAGCGTGGCTGACGCCGCCATCGTGGGCACCTTCTTCAAGCGGGACGGACGCTTCGAGAACCCCGTCGACCCCGAGCGGGTGCGTGTGCTGATGGGCTCGGTGCGGGACCTGCGTGGTGCGCGGGCCGATGCCTGAGCCCGAGCGGTGGGGCGAGCTGGCGACCCGGGTGGCCGACGGCACCGGCGTCGAGGGGGGGTCCAAGGTGTCGGTGTTCCTGACCTCGGAGACCGCGATCCCGGCGGTGGACGCGTTCGTGGAGGAGGTCTACCGCCGAGGTGGTCTCCCCCAGGTCGTCCTGTCCGACGAGCGCTTCGACCGCCACGCCCTGCACCACGCCCCGCTGCGGGTCCTCGGTGAGCCGGACCCGCTGGAGGCCTGGTCGATGGAGTGGGCGGACGTGCACGTGTCGTTCCGCGCCATGGTGCCGCCGCCCGCGGGCCCCGCCGACCCGGTGCGGCTGGCGGCCCAGCGCCACGGCAAGGGCCAGGTCTCGGCGCTCCGCTGGCGCCACACGCGGTGGGCCCTGGTGCGGGTCCCGACCCCCGCGTGGTCGCGCATGGTCGGCGCCGACCACAGCGGCCTGCTGCGCGAGTTCTTCGACGGCTGCCTGGCCGACTGGGACGCCTGTCGCGAGCAGTGGTCGCGGCTCGCCGACCGGCTGGGCTCCGAGCAGGTGGCGCACATCCGGAGTGAGGACACCGACCTCCGGCTGCCGGTTGCCGGCCGGCGCTGGGTGCCCTTCGCCGGTGACAACAACTTCCCGGACGGGGAGATCGCGACCGCACCGATCGAGACCGAGGTGGAGGGGCACATCACCTTCCCCGGGCGGTTCTGGTTCGCCGGCGCGGCGTTCACCGACCTGCGGCTGGAGTTCTCCGCGGGAGAGGTGACGGGCGTGCACGCGACCGAGGGCGCCGACGTCGCGCGCGAGCTGGTGGCCATGGACGCGGGCGCGCTGCGGGTCGGTGAGCTCGGCATCGGGTTGAACCCGGCCGTCCGCACGATGACCGGTGACCTGCTCATCGACGAGAAGATCCTGGGCACGGTGCACATCGCCTTGGGGCGCGCCTACCCGGAGTGCGACGGCGTCAACGACTCGGCACTGCACTGGGACATCGTCAAGGACCTGCGGCACCCGTCGGGGCACCTGTCCGTCGGACAGGTGGACGTCATCCGGGAGGGCGAGACCGTCGCCGTGTGAGCAGTCCTAGCCCGCCCTCTCCACCTCTTCGAGGAAGCGGAGGAACGCGGTCGCCCCGGGGTCGGCCAGGCCGACGCTGCGCTCCTGCAGCCACGCGGCTCGACCCCGGCGCGACTGCAGCGCCTGGCTCTCGTCCACGCCTCGGCGCGCCGCGGAGATGGCAGCCTCCAGCCCCGCCGCGGGTCCGGGGGACTGCTTGAGCGCCTCGATCGCCGGCACCATCGCGTCCAGGATCGTCTTGTCACCGACCTGCGACTTCCCGCGCGTGCTGATGCTGGTGGCCGCCGCCTCGGCGAAGTCCAGGGCATCCTGGTAGGACACCTCCTCGCGGTCCCACACGGCGGACCCGGCCAGCAGGGCACCGGCGACCAGCGCCGCCATCGTCGAGGGGTTCGCGGTCGCGAAGGCACGCGCGCAGCTCTTCGCCACGACGCCCGGCGACACGTCGTCCGGCACGTCCTCGAGCGCCGCGACGACCGCCCTCGCGCCCGACGACACGGTGATCCCCAGGTCGCCGTCGCCCAGCGCCGCGTCGAGCGCACGCAGCTCGTCGGCATGCTGCTGCATCCCCGTCATCACGGCGACCAGCAGACGCTTCAGCTCCGGCGTCTTCACGACCGGGGCCCTTCCGAGAAGAAGGGCGAGTGCGCGGGCGCGTCCAGCAGCGCGAGCCGCTCGTCGTCGACCGCGAGCAGCGAGACGGACGCGCCGGCCATCTCCAGGCTGGTGGCGAACTCACCGACATACGTGCGCGCCACGGTGATGCCTGCCTCGTCGAGAAGCTGCCTGACGCGGCGGTACACGATGTAGAGCTCCTCGAGCGGCGTCGCGCCCAGTCCGTTCACCAGGACCGCGACCCGGTCGCCGCGTCCGAGCCCGAGGTCCTCGACCAGCGGAGCCGTGAGCCGGTCCGCGACCCGGTCCGCCGACTCCAGCGCGCCCCGGTGGATCCCCGGCTCGCCGTGGATGCCGATGCCGATCTCCATCTCGCCGTCCGGCAGCTCGAAGGTCGGCCTCCCGGCGGCGGGCAGGATGGTCGGGGACAGCCCGATTCCCATCGTCGCGCAGCGCTCGACCGCCTGCTGCGCGATCCGCGCGACCTCGTCGAGGCTGTCGCCCCGCTCGGCCGCCGCACCGGCGCACTTGTAGGCGAAGAAGATTCCGGCGACGCCGCGACGGTCCGCCGCACGCTCCTTCGGGTGGCTCGCCACGTCGTCGGCTCCGAGGACCGTCCGGACCGGGATGTCGTCGAGCTGCGCCAGGTCGGCCGCCAGGTCGAAGTTCAGCACGTCACCGCCGTAGTTGCCGTAGAGGTAGAGCACCCCGGCTCCGCCGTCGGCCGCCTTCGTCGCCTCGTAGCACTGCTCGGAGGACGGCGAGGAGAACACGTTGCCCACGGCCACCGCGGTGCACAGGCCCTTCCCGACGTACCCCTTGAAGAGCGGGAGGTGGCCCGAGCCGCCGCCGGTCACGATGCCGACGTGGCCCTGCACCGGCGCGTCGGCGCGTGCCAGGACCCGGTTGTCCGGCGTCACGGCCCGCAACCGGTCGGGATGGGCCAGCAGCACGCCCTCCACCATCTCGTCGACGAACCGCTCGGGATCGTTGATCAGCTTCTTCACTGTGCTACCTCCGGCTTCGGCTCGCTCGGTCTGCGCGGCGTGGCCCTCTTGTTCACCCGGCGTCGTCGGCTCACCTGGTCCACGACGAGGGTGAGGATCAGGATCACGCCTTGTGCGATCGCGTACTCGTAGTTGGACAGCCTCATGATGTTGAAGCCGGTCTGGACGATCTGCAGCGTCAGCGTGGCCAGCACCACGCCGGTCACCGTGCCGAAGCCCCCGCTCGGGTTCGTTCCTCCGAGGATCGCGATGACGATGACGAGGAGGACGTAGGAGGAGCCGTAGTCCGCGCTGGCGGTCGGGTTCCGCGCCACGATCACGACGCCGGCCAGCGCCGACAGCGCGCCGGACAGCGCGTACGTCGCCATCAGCGTGCGTGTGAGCCGGATGCCGGAGTACTGCGCGGCCTTCTCGTTGGACCCCTGCAGGAAGAGCTTGAGGCCGAGAGGCGTCCGGTTCAGCACCACGGCGACCGCCACGGCAGCGAGCACGAAGACGATGAACAGCAGGGGGATCCCCGCCAGGGTCGCCTCCCCGAAGGTGGTCAGCTGGCGCGGGACGCCGTACAGGGTCTTGCCGCCGGTGTAGACGATGGCGAGCCCGTTGAACAGCTGCATCGTGCCCAAGGTGGCCAGGATCGGGGTGATCCCGACCCTGCTGATGAGCAGCCCGTTCACCACGCCGCCCAGCAGCCCGACCAGGAAGCCCACGACCACGATGAGGCCGGTCGTCGCGCCTCCCGCGTGCGGGAAGTGGGTGCTGAGGGCGGAGATCGTGATCCCGGTGGCGTTCGCGATCGCGACCACGGACAGGTCGATGCCTCCGGTCAGCATCGCCACCATGACGGCGATGGCCAGCAGGCCGATCTCAGGAGCCGCGACGGCCATGTTGACGATGTTGAGCGGGTCGAGGAACACGCTCGGGTTCAGGATCGTGAAGAGCAGGAACGCGGCGACCGTGAGGACCAGCATCCGCAGGGTCCCTCGCTCCATCTGCACGCGCGACACCAGGGACCGGGTCCGCGCGTCCACCTCGTCGTTGACCCGGCCCGGGGTCGTCGTGGGGCGGCCGGTCGTCCTCTCCGTCGGGGTCATGCCGCCACGACCTCCTCGTCGGCGTAGGCGAAGACCTTCCGCGACGTGCGCTTGGCGCTGAGGGCCTGCACCCCGACGCCGAGGAGGAGGATCGCCCCCACCGCCGCTCGCTGCCAGACCGACGGGATGCCCACGAGGATCAGGCTGTTCTGGATGATCTGGATCAGGAAGACGCCCAGGACGGTGCCGAGGACGGAACCGCGGCCGCCGAAGATGGAGGCGCCTCCCAGCACCACCGCGGCGATGATGTCGAGCTCGCTCCCGACGAGGTCCTGCGGGTTCGCGTTGCGCGAGAGGGTGACGTGCATGAGTCCGCCCACGGCGGCGAGCACGCCGACCGCGGTGTAGAGGATGATCTGCGCCCGGACGACGGGGAACCCGGCCCGTCGAGCCGCCTCGGGGTCGCCGCCGTAGGCGTAGAGGCTGCGTCCCCACATGGTGTGGGAGAGGACCCACCAGACCAGGACGCACAGCGCAGCCACCGGGATGACGAACACGTGGAGGTTCGCCACCTCGCCACCGGAGGGGATCGAGAGCACGTTGGCGTTCCCCAGCCGCGCCATGGCCTCCGGCAGGTCGGCGATGTACTGGGCGCCGATGTAGGCGATCAGCACACCCTTGAACATGGTGCTGGTGCCGAGCGTCACGATCAGCGTGGGCAGCCGCAGCGTGGAGATCACGAGGCCGTTGACCAGCCCGAGGGCTGCCCCGACGACACAGGCGAGGACCAGGAGGACCACGGCGCCCGCACCCCCCGGTCCCACCCAGGTCACGGTGCTGTAGGCGGCGAAGATCGCGATCGCGGTGAAGGAGACGTCGATCCCACCCGAGATGATCACCATCAGGACCCCCAGGGCCAGCACCGTGGGGACCAGGGAGCTCCGGACGATCGAGAACAGGTTCGAGAAGCTGAGGAACTCCGGGTTCGCCACCGTCATCAGGACGACCACGACCAGGAGCACCAGGACGACGACCCCTTCGTTGTTGCCGCCCTTCAGCCGGGCCAACGGCTTCCGGGTCGTCACGCCGCCAGCCCGCTCTCGATGGCCGGCGCGGTGACGTCGTCGCCGGCGATCTCGTGCGTGACCCTGCCCCGGCGCACCACCAGGACGCGGTGGCAGACCGACACCAGCTCGGGAACGTCGTCGGACACGACCACGATGGACATCCCCCGGGTGGCCTGCGCGCGCAGGATGTCCAGGATCTCCTCCTTGGAGCCGACGTCCACCCCCACCGTGGGTCCGTTCAGCATCAGGACGCGGGGGTCGTTCGCCAGCCACTTGGCCAGCACCACGCGCTGGGCGTTGCCTCCGGACAGGCTGCGTACCGGCGCCGACACGTCGGGGGCCTTGATGCGCAGGGCCGTGAAGAACCGGTCGATGGTCGAGGCGACCTTGCCCCGGTCGGTGAAGATCCCCCACCTCCGGTGCCGGTCGAGACTCGCGGAGATCGTGTTGTCCGCGATGCTCTTGTCCAGGCACAGTCCCTCGGTGAGGCGGTCCGAGGGCACGTAGCCGAAGCCGGCGTCGATGGCATCCGTGATGGAGTGCAGACGAACCTGTCGGCCGTCGACCCGGACGGTCCCGCTGCCGGCGGGATAGATGCCGAACAGCGACTCGACGATCTCCGAGCGACCCGAGCCGAGCAGCCCGGTCACGCCCAGGATCTCTCCCGGCCGTACCTCGAAGGAGACGTCGCGGAAGGCTCCCGACAGCGTGAGGCCCTCCACGCTGAGCCTCGGAGCGGCGGTCGCGTCGTAGTCGTTGAGGTGCCGGCTCTCGATCACGTCGCGACCTGTCATGTGCTTGGTCACCGAGCGGCGGTCGAAGTCCGAGGCCGGCCCGGTGACGACGAGGCTGCCGCTGCGCAGGATGGTGAGGTCCTGTGAGACCTGCAGGGCCTCCTCCAGCTTGTGGGTGACGAAGACCAGCGCGACGTTGCGCTCGCGCAGCCTCTCGACGAGCGCGAACAAGGACGAGACCTCGGTGCGGGTCAGCGCGGTGGTCGGCTCGTCCATGAAGATGACCTTCGCGTCGCTGATCAGCGCTCGGCAGATCGCCGTGAGCTGGCGGTTGGCCACCGACAGCGACTCGACCCGGGCATCGAGGTCGATGTCGAGCCCCAGCTCGTCGACGATGGCCTGGGCCCGCGGGCGGGTGGACCCCGCCGAGAACAGCCGCTTGCGGTCCGCCACCTGCGCGGTGAGCACGATGTTCTCGGCCACCGACAGGTTGGGGAAGAGCGAGAAGTCCTGGTAGATGACCTGGACGCCGGCCCGGATCGCCTCGGCGGGAGTCAGGTGGCCGTACTCCTCGCCGTCGATGACGATGCTCCCCGAGTCCGGTCGCTCGACTCCGCTGATGATCTTGATCAGCGTGGACTTGCCGCAGCCGTTCTCGCCGGCGAGACAGTGCACGTGGCCGGCACGCGCCTCGAACGTCACGTCGTCGAGAGCGGTGACGCCACCGTAGGTCTTGACGATGTGGCGTGCCTCGAGGACCGGGGCGGTGGCTGCTGATGGCTCCGACGACACGCCGTCTCCCTCTGTCGCGGACGGGGCACCGGGCTCGTCCGGTGCCCCGTCCCGGCTGCTGCGGCTCAGAACTTGTACTGGTCGACGTTGTTCTTGTCGACGACCACCGAGGCATCGCCGGCGAACGCGTTGGTCGTGCCGGGGATCGGCTTCAGCGAGTCGTAGCCCTTGACCTTCAGGTCGGTGCCCGACTGGATCTTCTTGCCCTCGGCGATCAACGTCGCGGCGGACAGCTGCGCCTCACCGGCCAGGGCCGGGTCCCAGAAGAAGATCTTGTCGATGCTTCCGTCGCTCAGGTACTTCTTGGCCACGGAGGGGATCGAGGTGCCCATGACGCAGGTCTTGTCCTGGAGGCCCGCCTCCTGCACCGCCCGGGCGATGCCGGCGACGTCCGTGCCCGCCGAGCCCTCGAAGCCCTTGATGTCCGGGTACTTCTTGAGGATGGCCTTGGCGTTCTGGTAGGCCACGTTCTCGTCCTCCTTGGACTCGATCGGGCCCTCGACGCGCTTGATCTTCGGGAACTTCGTCTTCGCCTCGGCCAGAGCGCCGGCGACCCAGTCCATGTGGGTCTTCGCGGTCAGATGGCCGACCATGGCGACGTACTGGCCCTGGCCGCCCATGCACTTGCCGAGGTTGTCCATCATCTCAGCGCCGTACGCCTTGTTGTCGAAGGCCTCGATGTCGGCGTCGACGTTCTTCATGCCGGCGGCCTCGTGGCTCACGACCACGATGCCCTGGCCGCGCGCCTGCTTCGCGACGTTCTCGAGGGACTCCGGCGAGTTCGGCACCATCGTGATCGCCGTCGGCTTCTGCGGGAGCAGGCTCTCGATGATCTGCACCTGCTTCTCCGGGCTGGCGTCGTCGGCGCCCTCCTGCCGGGCGTCCACCCCGGTGCGCTTGGCGTACGCCTTGACACCCTGGTCCATGCGGTCGAACCAGCCGACCCCCGAGATCTTGACCACCGTCACCATCGTCATGTCCTTGGGGTTCTTCGACCCGCTCGACCCCGAGGACTTCGATGCGCCCGTGGTGGTGCCGCAGGCTGCGAGCGCGAGGCACGCGGCAACCGTGGTGACACTCGAAATGACAGCCTTCATCAAGGACTCCTTCGACAGATGTGTGCGCCCGGCGGGCCCGGGCTGACCCTACGAGGGTGCGCGGTTCGGCGCATCCCCGCAGCCAAGAAGTGATACAACCGCAGCGCGAACGCGCAGGTTCGTGCAGGAAACGCGCATCCGGGTGCCCGTGCGTGGAGACGAGCGCTACTTTGTGCGGGTGCCACGCATGAACCGCTCCGAGCTGCTGCGGCGGATCCAGCAACGCGGCTACGAGACCGTCGGTGAGCTGGCGACCGAGTTCGGCGTGACCCCCTCGACCGTGAGGCGCCACCTCGAGGTCCTCCAGCAGCGGGGCGTCATCGAGCGCCGGCACGGCGGCGTGGAGGCGCTGACGACCACGGCCGAGGTGCCGTACGCGGCCAAGGAGTCCGAGCACCACCGGCAGAAGCGGGCGGTGGCACTGGGGGTCGCCCACCGGATCGGCCCCGGCCAGTCGGTGCTCCTGGACAGCGGATCCACGACGCTCGAGGTGGCGAGGGCGTTGGCGCTCCACATCGGGCTGACGATCGTGACCAACGACATCCGGGTCGCCAACGAGGTGGCCGGGCACAGCTCGTCGCGGCTGATCGTGGTCGGCGGTGAGCGCCTCCCGTCGGTGTTCACGCTGTCCGGACCCGACAGCATCCGGCAGATCGAGGAGCTCCGCGTCGACGTCGCGGTGCTGTCCGCCGACGCGGTCGACGCCCACAGCGTGACGAACGCCAGCAGCGAGGAGGTGGCGATGAAGCGCGCCATGCTGCAGAGCGCCGAGGCGAGGTACCTCGTCGCCGACAGCTCGAAGTTCGAGCGCACCCTGCTGATCCGGGTCTGCGGGCTCAGCGAGTTCACCCTCGGGATCACGGACACCGGCATGGACCCGATCGTGGCGGCGCGCTACCCCATCCCGATGATCCGCGTGCCGGTCAGCCAGAATGACGGCCACACGGGACGAGAGGACGGACATGATCTTCCTCGGGGTTGACGTCGGGACGGGGAGCAGCAAGGCCGTCGCCGTCGATGAACGGGGCACGGTGCTCGCGACCGCTCGTCGCGACCATCGGACCTCCTCGCCCGCCCCGGGACGGTTCGAGCACGACGTCGACGATGTCTGGCTGGACGAGCCCCTGGGCCTGGTCCGCGAGCTGCTCCACACCGTCACCGCCGACGGGGTCCGGTCCCCCTCGGACGTGGGGGCGGTCTGCTTCAGCGGCATCGGGCCCGCCATCGTGCCGGCCGACGCGGGCGGAGCCCCCCTGCGGCCGGGCATCCTCTACGGGATCGACACCCGGGCCGAGCGCGAGGTCGCCCTGGCCAACGGCGAGCTCGGGGAGGAGCTGTTGCTCGGCCACTGCGGCAACCTCCTCTCGAGCCAGTCCGTGGGGCCGAAGCTCACCTGGCTCCACCACCACGAGCCGGCGGTGTGGCAGGCCGCGCGCAAGGTGTTCTGCCCGCCGTCGTACGCCGTGTTCCGGCTCACCGGGGAGTACGTCTTCGACCGTTACACGGCCAGTGGGTCGGACCCGTTGTACGACATGGTGAGCGGCGACTGGTGGGACGCCGGATGGGCGAGCGTGCCGGGGTCCGAGCGCATCGAGCGACCACGGCTCGCCGAGCCCGTCGAGACGGTGGGCACCCTGCACCGCGCCGGTGCCGAGCTCACCGGTCTGCCGGTCGGGACACCGGTGCTCGCCGGCACGGTGGACGCGATGGCCGAGAGCTACAGCGTCGGCGTCGAGGCGACCGGGGACCTGATGCTGATGTACGGGTCGACGCTGTTCATGATCGAGGTCACCGACCGGTTCTTCCCGGCACAGCCGCTCTGGGCCGTCAGCGGCCTGCGCCGCGACCAGCGCGCGCTCGCGGCCGGCATGTCGACCGGCGGTCTGGTGACCAGCTGGCTGAGCGAGCAGCTGGGCAGCCCGGTCGCGGAGCTCGTGGTCGAGGCGGAGACGTCCCCGCCAGGCTCCCGCGGCCTGGTGCTGCTCCCCTACCTCTCGGGCGAGCGGACGCCCTTCGAGGACCCCCGGGCGCGCGGCGCCTGGGTCGGGCTGGCCCTGCGGCACACGCGGGCCGACCTGGCGCGGTCGGCCCTCGAGAGCATCGGGTACGGGATCCGGCACAACATCGACAAGATGGCCGAGCTCGGTGCCCCTCCGCAGCGACTCGTCGCCGTCGGAGGGGGCGCGCAGAGCCGGGCCTGGCTGCAGATCGTGTCCGACATCTGCCAGGCGCCCCAGGACGTGCCCGCGCTGACCGTGGGCGCCGCCTACGGAGATGCGCGGATGGCGGCCGACGCGTGCGGCTGCGACGTGTCCGGGTGGAACCCGCCCTCCTACCGGGTCGAGCCCCGCGCCGAGGTGGCTCCGCTCTACGACGAGCTGTTCGACCTCTACACCTCGCTCTATGCACCGCTCCGGGACAGCATGCACCGGCTCTCCGCCCTCAACTCCTGACCGCCCGCTCGCACCGGTCGCACCGGTCGCAGCCGTCGCCCCGAAAGGTCCACCTCATGAAGGCCGCACGGCTCCTGACCCCCGGCCCGCTCGACAGCGACCCGCTCGCCGTCGTCGACGTCCCCGTCCCGACCCCGGGTCCCGGACAGCTCGTCATCAAGGTGACCTCGTGCGGCGTGTGCCGCTCGAACCTGCACATGGTGGAGGGCGACTGGCTGCCCGGCTGCCCGTCGTTCACCCCGATCACCCCCGGTCACGAGGTCCTGGGTCGCGTGGTGGCCACCGGCGAGGGCGCCGGCGACGTTGCCGAGGGTCAGCTCGTCGGGGTCATGCCGCTGTGGTCGACGTGCGGCACCTGCCGGTTCTGCCGTGACGGGGTCGACGAGCTCTGCCAGTCCAAGGAGATCACCGGCGAGTCGGTGGACGGGGGCTACGCCGAGTACCTGCTGGCGACCGCTGCCCACACCTACGCCGTTCCCGACGGCCTCGACGAGGTCACCGCGGCACCCTTGTTCTGCCCGGGCATCACCGGCTACGGGGCCGTCCAGAAGGCGGACCTGGGTCCGGGCAGGTCCGTCGCGGTCTTCGGCATGGGCGGGGTCGGCCACGTGGCCCTGCAGTTCGCGGCGCTGACCGGAGCCGAGTGCATCGCGGTCAGCCGCGGCAGCGCCCGGCTCGACATGGCCACCGACCTGGGCGCGCATCGCACGGTGGACAGCTCGAACGGGGACGCGGGCGCCCGACTCCAGGGTGAGGGCGGGATCGACGCCGCACTCGTGTTCGCACCGTCGGACGACGTGGTCGCACAGGCACTCGAGGCGCTGAAGCCCGGAGGGACGCTCGTGCTCGGCGTGAACGCCAGCATCCGCGACGTCCCGTTCGCGCTCGAGCAGCGGATCGTCGGGTCGCTCCTGGGGACGCGGGAGATGATGCGCGAGGTGCTCACGATCGCCGCCAGCGGCAAGGTCCACGTCGAGGCGGAGGCGCGGCCGCTCGGCGAGGCTGCCACCGCCCTGGCCGACCTCAAGGCCGGAAGGGTCACCGGGCGCCTCGTGCTGGTGCCCTGAACGAGCCCGACGCGAGCTGCGTGATGCCCGGCAGACGGGCGGGACGGCGCCCTGGGCCTCCCGTTGCTGCATTCGAGCCCCCAGATCGGTAAAACCGGACATTCTGGTAGTCACCATTCCGTCACCCGCGGTCCCGGTGGCCGCCACCTCGTTGTCTGGAGACGTCCCCGCCATGCCCCTCTCGCCGCCCCGGCCCCTGCTGCGACGCCGGGCCAGCACGGTCCTGACGGCCGCCATCGCCGTGGCGGGGACCCTCACCGTCTCCCCCGCCGCGCTCGCCGAGCCGGTCGCCGGGCCGGTCGCCGGGCCGGCAGTGCCCGGCAGCCCCTCGGCGCTGCCGGTCGACATCGAGGGCCTCGCGTCGTACGTCCCCGCCGACTCGTGCGACCCGCACGCGAAGCCCGGCACCACGGCGCTCGGCGACCTGCTGAAGGCGACCTACCCCGGCTCGAGCTACGGGATCGACCGGACCTGCGGCACCGACCCGCTGCCCACGAGCGAGCACTACGACGGACGCGCGCTGGACTTCTTCCGAAGCGTGCGCAGCCCGCAGCAGCGGGCCCAGATCCAGGCACTGATCGGCTGGCTGTTCGCGAAGGACGCGGACGGCCACTCCTACGCCAACGCCCGCCGCCTCGGCGTCATGTACCTGATCTGGGACAACCGGATCTGGGGCTCCTACCGGGCCGCCGAGGGCTGGCGGCCGTACATGGGCTGCGCCGCGCGCACCTCCACCGCCTACGACACCACCTGCCACCGGGACCACATCCACATCTCGCTGTCGTGGGAGGGCGCGATGAGGCGGACCTCGTTCTGGACCGGCCAGGTCGCTGCTCGCGACTACGGGCCGTGCCGGGAGTCGGGGCTGAACTGGGCCGCCCCGTACACCGCCGCCCGGGCGACGCCGTGCCCGAGCGTCCCGCACGTGAGCGCGTCTGCGAAGGCGTCACCGCTGGCCCGGACCCTGACCACCTACTCGGGCATGGCGCTGGGCGTCGGGGACACCGGACCCGTGGTCCGGGCCGTCCAGCAGGCCGTGGGCGCCGCCCCGGACGGCGTGTTCGGCCCGCTGACCCAGGCCGCGGTGTCGGGCTGGCAGACGTCCCACGGCCTCGCCGCCACCGGCGTCGTCGACGCCGACACCTGGCGCGGGCTGCTGACGGCGGTCGCCGCGCCGGTGTCCCGCCCGGCGGCCCCGACCCATCCCGGCCTGACCCGCTACGCCTCACGGACCCTGAGGGTCGGCTCGCAGGGCCCCGCGGTCGCAGCCGTCCAGCACCGGCTCCACATGCATCCCGCGCGGGGCACGTTCGGCAGCCGCACCAAGGCGCGGGTCCGGCTGTTCCAGAGCCGGCACCACCTCGTGGCGGACGGGGTCGTGGGCCCGAGCACCTGGGCGGCGCTGGGCGCCTGACCCCGCAGCGACCTAGGAGCGGTCGCCCGGGTCCAGCGGGCGCCTCGCGAGCTGGGTGGCCCGGCCGTGCAGCGCGGTCACCAGTGTCGCGAACGACGCGTCCGCGCCCGCCGTGCGGTCGAAGCTCGTCAAGGTGAGGACGGGCTTCATCCGCTGCCGCGCCACCGCCTTGGCGAAGGTGAACTCCCGCAGGCCGTCAGCGCCGTGCACCCGCCCGAAGCCCGACGCGCCGACCCCGCCGAAGGGCAGCGCCGGGATCCCGACGAACGTGATCACCCCGTTGACCGCCGTCATGCCCGAGCGCAGCCGGCGGGCCAGCTCGGGTCCGCGCGCCTTGGAGAAGACGGCGGAGCCGAGGCCGTAGCCGGTCCCGTTGGCGAGCCGCACGGCCTCGTCCATGTCGCGGACCTTGGTGACCGTGACGGTGGGCCCGAAGGTCTCCTCGGTGATCGCGGTGGACTCCGGGGGGACGTCGAGCAGGACGGTCGGCTGGACGAACCGGTCGGCCGCGACGTCGGGACCTCCGAGGACGGCCCGCGCGCCTCGCGAGAGCGCGTCGTCGACGTGGCGTCGTACGACGTCGGTCTGGGTGGGCAGCGTCATCGGGCCGTACTGGGCGTCGGCATCGGTGCCCGCATGCACGTCACGTGCGCGACGGACCAGCTCCTCGACGAACCGGTCGTGCACCCGCTCGTGGACGTAGACCCGCTCGACACCGGTGCAGGTCTGCCCCGCGTTGGAGAAGGCACCCCAGGTGGCAGCGTCCGCGGCGGCAACGACGTCCGCGTCCTCGTCGACGAGCAGCGGGTCCTTGCCGCCGGCCTCGATGACGACCGGCGTGAGCGTCTCCGCGCACGCGGCCATCACCTTCTTGCCCGTCGCGGTCGAGCCGGTGAAGGCGATCTTGTCGACGCCGGCGCGGCACAGCGCCGCTCCGGTCTCGCCACCGCCGACGACGGTCTGCAGCAGCGCCTGCTCGGGCAGCACCTCCGACAGGCTGTCCGCCAGCCACACGCCCACTCCGGTGGTCAGCTCGCTGGGCTTGAACACCACGGCGTTCCCGGCGGCGAGCGCGTAGGCGATCGAGCCCATGGGCGTGAAGACGGGGTAGTTCCACGGCCCGATGACGCCGACGACTCCGAGGGGGAGGTACTCCACGGACGCGGACTGGTTGGCCATCAGCAGCCCTGGTCGCACCCGCCGTCGACCGAGCACCGTGGGCGCGTGCGAAGCCGCCCAGGCCAGGTGCTCGAGGGCGAGACCGATCTCGAGCTGGGCGTCGGCGTGCGGCTTCCCCGTCTCCTGGTGCACGACGTCGGCGAGCTGCCCCATCCGGCGCGCCAGCACGCCGCGCCACTGGTCGAGGACGTGCTTGCGGCCGGCGAACGTGCCACCGGCCCACCACCCGGCCGCGTGGCGGGCCCTGGCCACGACCGCCGCGACCGACGTGGCGTCGTCGACGGCATGGACCCCGACGACGTCCCCGGTCGCCGGGTTGGTCGACTCGAGCTTCTCGGTCATCGCGGGCTCTCCCCTCGCAGCAGGTCGGCGGCCTTCTCCCCGATCATGATCGTCGGCGCGTTCGTGTTGCCACGCGTGACCATCGGCATCACGGAGGCGTCGGCGACGCGCAGCCCCTCGACGCCGCGGACCCGCAGCTCGGGATCCACGACGGCCTGCTCGCCGGTCCCCATCGCGCAGGTCCCGACCGGGTGGTACAGCGTCTGGGTCTGGGCGCGGACGTGCTCGACGAGGTCGCCCTCGGTCGGCACCGCGGCGCCGGGCAGGAACGGTCGGTCGACGTGACGCGCGAGAGGCCCGGAGTGCACCGTCTCGATGAGCCGCCGGGCGCCGGCCACCATCGCGTCGAGGTCGGCCTGGTCGTCGTAGTAGGCCGGGTCGATGTCCGGGTGCCACCGCGGGTCCGTGGAGCGGAGCCGGACCCGGCCGCGGCTGTGCACGTGGACGAGGGTCGGCGCGACGGTGAGCCTGCGCGTGCTGGGCTCGTGCAGGCCGTTGTCGTAGAACCCGCTCGGGGCGAAGTGGACCTGCAGGTCCGGAGCGGTGAGGTCGTCGCGGCTGCGGAAGAAGCCGCCGGCCTCGCCGACGTTGGAGACGAGCGGTCCCCTGCCCAGGGCCTTGGCCCGCACGACGTTGAGGAGCGTGTTGTGCTCGGCGAGGTCGGTGATGCCGCGGCTGTGCCAGACCAGCGGGACGGCGGGGTGGTCGTGCAGGTTCTCGCCCACCCCCGGGAGGTCGTGGACCACGTCGACGCCGAGCTCGCGCAGGTGTGCGGCCGGCCCGATGCCCGACAGCATCAGCAGCTGCGGTGAGTTGACCGCTCCTCCGGACAGGACGACCTCGCCGTCGACGTACGCGGTCCGCTGCTCGCGGCCGTGCTGGTAGGCGATGCCGACGGCACGGCCGCCCTCGACCAGCACCCGGGAGACCAGGGCGCCGGTCCGGACGGTCAGGTTCTCCCGCCCGAGGGCCGGCTGCAGGTATGCCCGGTCGACCGACCAGCGGCGACCCCGGTGGCAGGTGACCTGGTACTGGCCGGCACCCTCCTGGTCGGCGCCGTTGAAGTCGTCGTTCGGCTTGAACCCGGCCGCGACGGCCGACTCCACCCACGCCCGGCTCAACGGGTGCGTGTAGCGGCGGTCCTCGACGTGCAGGGGGCCGTCCTGCCCGTGGTACGGCGCGCCGAGCCGGGCGTTGTGCTCGGCCCTGACGAAGTACGGGAGCACGTCGTCGTAGCCCCAGCCGGTCGCGCCGTGCTGGTCGCGCCAGGTGTCGTAGTCCGCGCGGTTGCCGCGGATGTAGATCATCGCGTTCATCGACGAGCAGCCGCCGAGGGCCTTCATCCGCGGCCAGTACGCGCGCCGCCCGCTCAGCTGCTTCTGCTCGGTGGTGGTGTAGTTCCAGTCCCACCGGGTCTTGAACAGCGCCGGGAACGCGGCCGGGATGTCGATCTCGTCGGCGACGGCGGCGCCGCCGGCCTCGAGCAGGAGCACCCGGGTCGCGGGGTCCTCGGTCAGCCGGGCGGCGACGACGGCTCCGGCGCTGCCGGCTCCGACGACCACGTGGTCGTAGGTCTCCTGCTGGGGCACGGCGCCTCCTCGTGGTGCGGCCCGGCGGTGACCGCTGTGCGGTGAACCTACGCGGTCAGATCAGGAACGGCATCAGCAGCGTCGCCAGCCCGAAGATCACCAGTCCGAGCAGGAACGCGACCACGGTGAAGCCCATGACCTGGCGGACGTTGAGCTTGGCGATCGCGAGCACCGGGAGCAGCCAGAACGGCTGGATCATGTTGGCGACCGCCTCGCCGTCGGCGACCGACATCGAGATCATGCCGAGGTACTTCGGCGAGGTCTGACCGAGCTGGCGGGCGGCGTCGACCGCGACCGGGCCCTGCACGCCCCAGTGACCGCCACCGGAGGGCACGAAGAGCGAGATCACCACGGAGGCGAGGAAGTTGAGCACGGGCAGCGTGTGCACGGTGGCCCCCGAGACGATCGACGAGGCGATCACCGCCTGCAGCGGTCGGGTGCTGTCGCTCGGCGTGTACGCGAGGAGGCCGACGATCCCGCCGTACAGCGGGTACTGCAGCAGCAGCGGACCGGAGGTCTTCGCGGCCGAGGTGAACGCCCGGATGAAGCGGATCGGCGTGCCGTGCAGCAGCGCCGCCAGCACGGTGAACAGCATCACCATCGAGGCGATGTTGAGCGCGAAGCCGCTGCGGACGAAGTAGGCCGCCCCCGCGACGAACACGAGGACGTTGAGGATCCACAGCCCCTCGAGGCGCTCGGCGAAGCTGGTGTGGCCGCCGGGCTCGCGGGTCGGCTCCTCCTCGGGGGCGTACACGCTGGGGTCCGGCTCCAGGGTCGTCGACGGGGCCATCCGCCAGACGGTCACCCCGATCACGACCAGGGTCACCAGGACCGGGAGGATCGAGTACGGCTGGAAGATCGTCAGGCTCAGCGGCACGACCTGCTTGGTCTGGGTGTAGATCACGTTCAGCGGGCTCTGGTCGTCGGTGTTGGCCAGGGCGATCGAGCTGGACAGGCCGCTGGTCCACACCATGTAGCCCATGTAGCCGGCCGCGACCAGGTAGCCGAAGTGGACGCCGCGCAGCCGGGCCCCGACCTGGCGCGCCAGCAGTGCCCCGACGACCAGGCCGAGCCCCCAGTTGAGCAGGCAGGCGATGGCCGCCACGAAGAAGCACAGCAGTGCGCCCTCGACCTGGTTGCGCGGCTTGCTGGCGAGCCAGATCAGGCCCCGCTTGACGACCGGCGCCTCTGCGAGCGTGTAGCCGCTGACGAGGATCAGGATCATCTGCATGGCGAACGTGAAGATGTTGGTCTCGCCCCACACGCCGCCGTACCAGCTGTCGACGACGCCGCCGATCGAGGTGCCCCGGACGAACGCGAAGATCATCACGACCACCAGCAGCGTCAGGATGACCGCGAAGAGGTACGGGTCGGGCATGAGCCGCTCGACGTACTTGACGCACACGTCGGTGAAGCGCTGCATGGGCGTGCCGCGGCGACGCGCGAGGGTCTGCTGGGACATGGCCGCAGGCTAACCCCCGACGCCGGTGGCCGCGCGGTGCCGCGCGGCTCACCGGACAGCGGCGCCGAGGGAGGGCGACGGTCTCAGTCCTGCCGGTCCTCCCTGCGCCTGTCCTCGGCGGCACGACGGCGCTGCTCCGCGGCACGCTCGCGCACCCGGCGCAGGAAGTCCTCGTCCGACTCCGGCGTGGCGCCCGCGGCGCGGCCCGGCCGGTTGTACTCCGGGTACGCCGGCGCCGCCCGCTCGTACGGCGAGAGCCGTCGCGGCCGACGGTCGGGGCGGCCGGCCACGAACCAGGCGACCCCGCCGACCAGAGGGAAGAACAGCACGAGCAGCAGCCAGGCGCTCTTGCCCAGGTTCCGCACCTCGTCCTCGCGGGAGAAGATCACCTCGAGCAGGCAGTAGACCCAGAACAGGAACGTCAGCGGGCCGGCGAGCTCGTACAACCGCAGCACAGTCCGCTCTCCCCAGGTCGGCCGCGCCCGGCGACGGCTTCCAGCAGGATAGGGAGCCGGACCCGCGTCGCGCAGACGATCCGGCGAGGCCGACGGCAAAGTCCGTGCGCGAGGTGAGGCTCGGGGTGTGGGTCGTTCAGGGAGCCAGCCCGGCGGGCTCCGGGTCGTCCTCGGACGAGGGAGCGGACACGAGTGCCGCTGATGGGCGGTA
>JAICLD010000026.1 GCA_025927595.1 Nocardioidaceae bacterium
CCGAGCCCGCCGGCGTTGTGGCCGCCGCCGCGGACGGCGAGCTCCACGTCGTGGCGGGTGGCGAAGCGCACGCACGCCACGACGTCGGCGGCGTCCCGGCACCGGACGAGGACGGCGGGGCGCCGGTCGACCATCGCGTTGTAGACGGCCCGCACGTCGTCGTAGCCGGGGTCGGCCGGGGTGACCACCTCACCGCGCAGCAGCGGCCGCAGCTCGTCCAGGGGCAGCTCGGGCCGCCCGGCACGGGCGGTGGGAGGCGGTGTGGTGACGGTGCTCATGGGGTCCTCCGGCGGTAGCGGTGTCGCGTCCGGCTGGACGCGAGGGCGACGCTAGGAGGCCGGCGTTCCACCAGCGTTCGCCCCGGCGTTCGCACCGGCGTTCGCGCTGGCGTTCGCACCGACGTTCGCACCGACGTTCGCGCCGGCGAGGCGGGCGAGGTCGGCGCGCGCCCGCTCCGCCAGCGCCACGCTGCCCTGCCGCTCGGCGAGGTCGAGCGCCCCGGACAGCAGCCGCTCCCGCAGCGGCCCGTCGGTGTGGACCGCGCGCATCCGGTCGATCTCCGGCAGCCACCAGGCGTCGCCGCGCAGTCCGGCCCCGACGCGCGCGGCGTCGAGCAGCGCCACCGCCTGCTCCGGGCGACCGGCGCCGGCGGTGGCCTCGGCCTGCAGCGCCAGCCAGTACGGCATCCGGGCCAGCGAGCCGCGGGACCGGAGCCGGCCGACCCCGGAGCGGATCGAGGCGAGGCCGCGCTCGCCACCGGTGAGCCAACCCTCCAGGACCAGCCCCCACTCGCCGTAGTAGGCGAAGTCGTAGGTGGCGCACAGCCCGTCGAGCTCGGCGACCGTGGCGGCCAGCGCGTCGGTCTCGCCCAGCAGCTGGTAGCTGATCCCCGCGTAGGCGAGGGCGACCGCCAGGCTGTAGGGGTGGTGGTACGCCCGGGCCCGGTCCACCGCCTCCGCGGCCCGGCCGGCGGTGGCGTCGGGCTGCCCGAGCAGCCAGTGGGCATGGGCGGCCCAGGCGAGGGCGTGCACGTCGGGCCGGGAGCCCACCGCCAGGGACTCCGCGCCGCGGCACCGGTCGTGCGCCTCGTCGAAGTGCTCCACCGCGACCGCGGGCCGGCCCAGCGCCATCGAGGAGCCCGCGAAGGCGAAGTGCGCCTCGCCCACCAGGACGCCCTCCGCCTCGGACGCGTCGAGCGCGCGGGAGGACAGCCGCAGCGAGTCGACGACGTCGCCCTGCACGAAGCGGGACGCCCACAGCGCGACCAGGCTCGGCACCAGCATCCGCCCGGAGCCGGTCCCCTCGGCGAGCGCGACGGCCCGCTCCAGCACCGAGGCGAGCTCCGGCGAGGAGTAGCCCTGCGAGGCGTTCAGCGGCGAGGCCATCGCCAGCAGGCAGTCGAGCTCGAGCTGGTCGCGCTGCCGCCCGGGGGGGCCGGCCCGGATGATCGCCAGGGCGGTGCGACGCAGGGCGATCGCCTCGGCCGTGGCGAAGCGGGCCGCCGCGACGTCGGCCGCGCGCTCGTAGTGCGCCCGGGCCCGGTCCGGCCGGCCGCCGCGGTCGTACTGCTCGGCCAGCAGGGCCGCGACGTCGTCCTCGTGCCCGGCCGACGTCAGCTCGAGCGCCTGGGCGAGCCGGCGGTGCAGCAGCCAGCGTCGAGGCGGGCTGACCGCCTCGTAGGCCGCGTCCCGCAGCAGGTCGTGGGAGAAGTCGTAGCCGGCGCCGACCTCACGGACGAGGTGGTGCCGCCACAGCTCGTCGACGGCCCCGGTCACCGCGTCGGCGTCCAGGTCGCTGGCCTCGGCGAGCACGTCCAGCGTCACGTCGCGGCCCATCGCGGCGGCCAGGCCGGCGATCTCCTGCGCCTGGGGCGAGGTCTGCGCGACCCGGCGGCGGAGCACCGCGCCGAGGCGGCCGCTGGGTCCGGCGCCGACGCCCTCCACCGCGGCGGCCCGGGCGGCCTCGACGACGTACAGGGGGAAGCCGCCGGTCGTCGCGTGCAGGAGGACCGACTCGGCCTCGGTGACCGGCGCGCCGGTGACGGCCGCGGACAGCGTGGCGGTGTCCTGGCGGTCGAGCGGCCCGAGCGGGAGCTCGTCCAGCGGCAGCGAGGTCCGCAGCCCCGACAGCCAGGCCCCGAGCCTCGGGTCGTCCGCGCCCTCCTCGTGGCGCTGGACCAGGACCAGGAGCAGTCCCTGCGGTGCCTCCAGGCTGAGCAGGAACGACAGCCACGAGCGGGTCTCCTCGTCGCTCCACTGGAGGTTGTCCAGGACCAGCAGCAGCGGCCGGTCCACCGCCAGGACGGCCCGCGCGAGCCCCTCGAAGAAGCGGTGCCGCTGCCAGGCGTCCACCTTGGAGCGACCACCGGCCCGCCCGTCCCCCGCGCCGTCCCCGTCGCCCGGGCGGCCGTCGACCGCCGCCGGGACGAGCCGCTCCACCTCGCGCCGCCACACCGGGTCCAGGGCGCGGGCCGCCGCGCGCACGTCGGGGCTGCGGAGCCAGTCCGCGACCGGCCCCAGCGCCAGCCGGCCGGCGATGTCGAAGCACTGCGTCGCGGCGACGCCGCCGCGCCGCTCCCGGACGTGGCCGGCGAGCTCGGCGACCAGGCGGCTCTTGCCGACGCCCGCCATCCCCCGCACGAGCGCCACGCGGGTGCGACCCTCGGCCTCCGCGGCGTGCCAGAGCTCGTGCAGCGCCGCGAGCGGGGCCTCGCGACCGACCAGCGGCGCGGCGGACGAGCCGGTGCGCCGGGCGGCGTCCCGCGCCTGGGCCGGGGTCCCGCCGCCACGCGGCCCGATCAGCCCCGCACGGATCCGGCGGGTCTCGGCCGACGGCGCCACCCCCAGCTCGCGCTCGAGGACGGACGCGCAGTGGTGGTAGGTGCTGATCGCGCCGCCGCGGTCGCCCAGCTCCACCTGGAGCCGGATCAGGGCCCGGTAGCCGACCTCCTCCAGCGGCTCCAGCGCGATCCGCCGGCGTGCGGCCTCCAGCGCGACCTCCAGGTCCCGGCCGGGGCGGGCGGCGGTCAGGACGTCGCAGAGCTCGACGCACCGGCGCCTCAGCCGGTCCCGGGCCTCGACCACCCAGTCGTCGTACAGCGCGGGCAGGAAGTCGCCGCCGTAGGCCGCGAGCCCGCGCGCCGCGGCCTCCGCGGAGCCCTCCCCGGACGGGCCGGCCGCCCGGGCCTCCGCGTGCGCGGTCTGCAGGGCCCGGACGTCGACCCGGCAGCTCGCGGTGTCGCGCCAGCGCAGGTCCCCGGCGCCGACCTCCAGGGACGCGTCGGCGCCCAGGACCCGGCGCAGGTGGTGCAGCTCGCGGCGCAGGTTGGTCAGCGCCTGGGCGTCGCCGGACTCCGGCCAGAACAGGCCGGCGATCCGCTGCCGCGGCTGCGGACCCGGGTGGGTGAGCAGGTACCCCACGAGCGCGAGCGACCGCGACGACCCGCCCCGGACCGTTCCGGCGGCGTCGTCCTCGACGCTCTGCTGTCCCAGCAAGGAGATGCGCAGCGTGTGACCCACCCTTCGCTCCACGAGCCTAGTCCCGACCCGCTGGTAACTTCGCGGCATGGAGGAGAGGCCGGCGCACGCCGCGCGGGCGGCCGTCGTGGTGCTCCTCCTCGCGCTGCTGTGCGCGGGCTGCTGGTCCTCGCCGGGTGCCCCGGAGGCCGCCGGGAGCGCGCCCACCGCACGCACCGCACCCACGACGCCGGCCACGCCGGGTCGCTACGACCGGTACGTCGCCCTGGGCGACTCCTTCAGCGCAGCGCCGTTCGTCCCGAGGACCGACCTGGCCGGCGGGTGCCTGCGCTCGGACCACGACTACCCGCACCTGCTGGCGCAGCGGCTGCGGGTGCGGCGGCTGGTCGACGTCACCTGCAGCGGCGCCCGCACCGCGGACCTGACCCGGCCCCAGCACCCCTTCCGCGGCTCGACGGTGCCGCCGCAGCTGCGCCCCGTCACCCGGGGAACGGACCTGGTGACGCTCGGGATCGGCGGCAACGACCTGGACCTGTTCGGGACCGTGGTGCGCACCTGCACCGGGCTCCGTGCCCGGCAGCCCGCCGGCGCCCCGTGCACCGAGGAGCTGCGCCGCCGCGGCCTCGACCTCGACCGGGACGGCGCGACGATCACCCGGCGGGTCGCCGGGGCCCTGCGCGACGCCCGGCGCCGGGCGCCGACCGCCCGGGTGCTGCTCGTCGGCTACCTCCGCGTCGTCCCCGCCGGAGGCGCCTGCCCGGCGCTGCCGCTGGCCTCCGGGGACTACCCGCTGGGCCGCCGGGTGGCGGCGACCCTCGACGCCGCCCTGCGCCTGGCCGCCCGTCGCGCCGGGGTGTCGTACGTCGACATGGACGCCGCCTCCCGCGGCCACGACGTCTGCGCCCCGCGGCCGTGGGTCAACGGCTCCGTCACGGACCGGAGCCGGGCGCTGGCCTACCACCCGTTCCTGGCCGGGATGCGAGCCGACGCCCGGGAGGTCCTGCGCGTTCTCGGCCGTGCCTGACGTCCGTGGTCAGAACGCCTAGGCTGGCCGCGTGGGTGCACTCGCGGGGCTGGTCGAGCGCGGGCTGATGGCCCCGGACTGGGCCGCCGCGCTGGCCCCGGTCGAGGACCGGGTCGCGGCGATGGGCGAGTTCCTGCGCACCGAGCTCCGGGCGGGGCGTCGCTACCTGCCCCGCGGGGACGACGTGTTCCGGGCGTTCCGCCGCCCGCTCGCCGATGTCCGGGTGCTGATCGTGGGCCAGGACCCCTACCCCACCCCCGGCCACCCCGTCGGGCTGTCGTTCTCGGTCGCCCCCGACGTGCGGCCGCTGCCCCGGAGCCTGGTGAACATCTACCGCGAGCTGACCGAGGACGTCGGGTGCGCCATGCCGTCCAGCGGCGACCTCACGCCGTGGGCGGAGCGCGGCGTGATGCTGCTGAACCGGGCGCTGACGGTCGGCCCGGGCGCGCCGGCCTCGCACCGCGGGCGCGGCTGGGAGCCGGTGACCGAGCGCGCCATCGAGACGCTCGCCGCACGCGGCGGTCCGCTCGTCGCCGTGCTGTGGGGCCGCGACGCGCAGAGCCTCAAGCCGCTGCTGGGCGACGTGCCGTGGGTCGAGTCGGTGCATCCCAGCCCGCTGTCCGCCTCCCGGGGCTTCTTCGGCTCGCGCCCGTTCTCGCGGGTCAACGCGCTGCTGGAGCGCCAGGGCGGCCGGCCGGTGGACTGGCGGCTGCCCTGACCGGCTGCCCTGACTGGCGAGGCGTCAGCCGGACAGCGAGTCGCGGCCGGTCGTCCGCAGCCGCGACTCCTCGATCCGGTCGACGATGTGCCCGGCGACGCGCTCCAGCGCGGCGACGTCCTCGCGGGTCAGCCCCTCGAACACCAGGGACCGGACGGTCTCGACATGGCCCGGCGCCGCGGCGACCAGCAGCCGCCAGCCCTCGTCCGTGAGGCCCACCAGCGTCACCCGCCGACTGCGCGGCGAGGGGGTGCGGTGCACGCACCCGCGACGCTCCAGCTTGCTCACCACGTGGGACAGCCGGGACAGGCTGGCGTTGGTCCGCGCGGCCAGGTCGCTCATCGCCAAGGTGCGGTCGTCGCTCTCGGACAGCATCGCCAGGCACAGGTAGTCGAAGTGGGTCAGGTCGTGGTCGCGCTGGAGCTGGGAGTCCAGGGCCGGGGAGAGCTTGAGCATCACGCCCGCGAGGCGCAGCCAGGCCCGCTGCTCGTCGTCGTCGAGCCACCGCGTCATGCCGTCACCCTAGGGGTCCACCAGACACTTGATCCTTCAACCGTTGGCGCGTAGCCTGGTGCCGACACCCCAGGAGGTCCCCATGACGATGCCCGCCCTCTACATCGGCCACGGCGCCCCGCCGCTGCTCGACGACCCGGTCTGGCGAGGCGAGCTCGAGGCCTGGGCGGCCGCGCTGCCGCGTCCGCGCGCGATCCTCATCGTGTCCGCGCACTGGGAGTCCGCCCCGGTGATGCTGTCGGCCTCCGGCCCCGGCACGCAACTCGTCTACGACTTCGGCGGCTTCGCCCAGCGGTACTACGAGATGACCTACGACACCCCGGACGCGAGCGACCTCGCGGCCCGGGTGGCCGCGATGATGCCGGACGGCCAGACCGTGCACCAGCACCCCAGCCGCGGCCTCGACCACGGCGCCTGGGTGCCGCTGAGGATCATGTACCCGGCCGGCGACGTCCCGGTGCTGCAGATGTCGCTGCCCACCGACGACCCGCACCGGCTGCTGGACCTCGGCAGGCGGCTGCGGCCGCTGCGCGAGGAGGGCGTGCTCGTCATCGGCTCGGGATTCCTCACCCACGGCCTGCCGTTCCTGTCGGAGTTCCGCATCGACGCCGCCGCCCCGGGCTGGTCGCGGGAGTTCGACGCGTGGGCGGCCGAGGCGCTGCGCCGCGGCGACGTGGAGGAGCTGGCGGCCTACCGCTCGAAGGCGCCCGGGATGCCCTACGCGCATCCGACGGTGGAGCACTTCACGCCGCTGTTCGTGACGCTCGGCGCCGCCGCCGACCCCGAGGCGCCGGGCGAGCAGGTCGTCGACGGCTACTGGATGGGGCTCTCCAAGCGCTCGCTGCAGGTCGCCTGACCGCCGGTGTCGGCACAATGAGCGCCGTGAACGTCCTGTCGGTCCAGTCCCACGTCGCCTACGGCCACGCCGGCAACAGCGCGGCGGTGTTCCCCCTGCAGCGGCTCGGCCACGAGGTGTGGCCGGTGCCGACCGTGGCGTTCTCCAACCACACCGGGTACGGCGCGTGGCGCGGACCGGTGCTGCCCGCCGACCAGGTCGCCGAGGTCGTCCGGGGCATCGAGGACCGGGGTGCCTTCGCGGTCTGCGACGCGGTGCTGTCGGGCTACCAGGGCGCCGAGGACGTCGGCGCAGTCGTCCTCGACGCGGTGGCGCGGGTCAAGGCGGCGCGGCCGGGCGCGCTCTACTGCTGCGACCCCGTCATGGGCGACGTGGGCCGCGGGATGTTCGTGCGGCCCGGGATCCCCGAGCTGATGCGCGACCGCGTGGTCCCCGCCGCGGACGTGCTGACCCCCAACCACTTCGAGCTGGACTTCCTCTGCGGGGCCGCGACGCGGACCCTGCCGGCACTGCTCGCCGCCGTCGACGACGTACGACGCCGGGGACCGTCGGTGGTCCTGGTGACCAGCGTCGTCACCGACGACACCCCGCAGGACGCGCTCGACCTCGTCGCGGTCTCGGCCGCGGGGGCCTGGCGCACCCGCACCCCGCGACTGCCGATCAGCCCCAACGGCACCGGCGACCTCACCACGGCGGTCCTGCTCGCGCACCTGCTCGACGGCCGCGACCTCGCGGACGCGCTGGCCCGGACCACGTCGTCGGTCTACGCGGTGGTGGCGGCCACCGCCGCCGCCGGGGAGCGCGAGCTGCGGATCGTGGCGAGCCAGGACCGGCTCGCCGACCCGCGGCTGGAGTTCCCGGCGGAGCGGCTGCGCTGAGCGCGCTGGAGCCGCTTGTCAGGTTCGAACTGACGACCTTTCGCTTACAAGGCGAGTGCTCTACCAGCTGAGCTAAAGCGGCGCGGCGGCCATGTTAATCCCGCCGCCCCCCTTGCAGGAATCTGCACCATGACGCATCCTTTGTGGATCGCGGGGGTACCCCGGGGACCAACGACGGAGGAGGTCCACATGGGCAACGACGACAAGATCGCCAACAAGGGCGAGGGCATGCTCGGCAAGGCCAAGGAGTCCCTCGGCGACGCGACCGACAACGAGAACCTCCAGGCGGAGGGCAAGTCCGACCAGAGCAAGGCCGACCTCAAGCAGGCCGGCGAGAAGGTCAAGGACGCCTTCAAGAGCTGACCCCAAGCCGACGCAGGGCCGGTCCGACACGGTTTGCGACTCACGCAGCGCGACTCGTGCCACCGGCCCTTCGTCATGCCCCGGGCGCGGCGGGCCGGACGCTGAGCCGGGCCGCCTCCACAGCGGAAGGGTGGTGAGCGCATGGCGCTGCGGATGACGGCGACCAAGCCGAACCCCGCGCTGGTCACGCTGCCCTGGCAGCTCTCGCTCGAGGAGTGGGGCGACGACGTCGTCGTCCCCCTCCCGCGGGGCATCTCCCGGCACATCGTCCGGATCGTCCGGCTGGGCGAGGACGTCTACGCCGTCAAGCAGACCCGTGAGCAGTGGGCTCACCGGGAGTACCGGCTGCTGCGCGACCTGCGCAGGCTCGGTCTGCCGACGGTCGAGCCGGTGGGCGTGGTCAGTGGCCGGCGCACCTCCGACGACCGCGAGATCGAGCCGGCCCTGGTCACCCGGCACCTGCAGTACTCGCTGCCCTACCGCTCGCTGTTCAGCCACGGGCTGCCGCAGGACAGCCTGCCCAAGATCGTCGACGCGCTCGTCGTGCTCCTCGTCCGGCTGCACCTGACCGGCTTCTGGTGGGGCGACGTGTCGCTGTCCAACGTGCTGTTCCGGCGCAGCGCCGGCGAGTTCGCCGCCTACCTCGTGGACGCCGAGACCGGCGAGCTGCACGAGTCGCTGTCCGACGGCCAGCGGATGCACGACCTCGACGTGGCGCTGACCAACATCTACGGCGAGCTGCTCGACCTCCAGGCCGGTGGGTTCCTCAGCGAGAGCTTCGACCCCGACACGATCGTCGACCGCGTGCAGGAGCGGTACGACGGGCTGTGGAACGAGCTCACCGGCACCGAGGAGTTCACGACGAACGAGATCTGGCGGATCGAGCAGCGGATGGAGCGGCTCAACGAGCTCGGCTTCGACGTCGACGAGGTCGACATCGTCACCGACTGGGACGGCGCGACGGTCCGGGTGCAGCCCAAGGTGGTCGAGGCCGACCACCACGCCCGCGAGCTGCAGTCACTGACCGGCCTCGAGGTCGAGGAGAACCAGGCGCGCCGGCTGCTCAACGACATCGCGGCGTTCACCGCCCACCACGACCTCGGCGGGGAGTCCCGCTCGATCGTCGCCCACCGCTGGCTGACCACGGTCTACGAGCCGATCACGGCGATGGTGCCCCCGACGCTGCGCGGCCGGCTGGAGCCGGCGGAGGTGTTCCACGAGATCCTCGAGCACCGCTGGTTCCTCTCCGAGCGCAGCGGCGGCCCCGTGCACACGATCGACGCGGCGCGCTCCTACATCGAGACGGTGCTCGCCGCGAGGCCCGAGGAGGCGATCGCGGGCCCGGACCCCGAGGAGCCGGATGTGACCTCCGAGCCGGCCGCGGCGGAGGAGCTCGAGCCCGAGGGGCTCAGCGCCGACGTGCCCGGTCCACCGCGTAGAGGGTGATCCCCGCCGCGACCCCGGCGTTCAGCGACTCCAGGCCGGCGGCCATCGGGATGCTGACCAGCTGGTCGCAGGTCTCCGCGACGAGCCGGGACAGGCCGCCGCCCTCGGACCCGACCACGACGACGAGCGGGCCGTCCGCGAGGTCGAGGTCGGGCAGCGACACGTCGCCGTCCGAGGCCAGTCCCACGACCATGCAGCCGGCGTCCTGGTAGGCCTTGAGCTGGCGCGTCAGGTTGGTGGCCTGCGCGACCGGCACCCGGGCGGCGGCGCCGGCCGAGGTCTTCCACGCCGCGGCGGTCATCCCGGCCGAGCGGCGCTCGGGCACCAGCACCCCGTGGGCGCCGAAGCCGGCGGCGGAGCGGACCACCGCCCCCAGGTTGCGGGGGTCGGTGACCGAGTCCAGCGCGACGATCAGCGGCGGCTCGCCGGCCTCCGCGGCCCGGGCCAGCAGGTCGTCGGGGTGGGCGTACTCGTAGGCCGGGACGCGGGCAGCCAGGCCCTGGTGCACCGCCCCGTCGGTGAGCCGGTCCAGCTCGGGGCGGCCGACCTCGAGCAGCGAGATGCCGCGGTCGGCGGCCACCCGGAACACCTCCCGCAGCCGGCCGTCGCGCTCGGCTCCCTCGGCGACGTACACGACGCTGACGGGCAGGCGGGCCCGCAGCGCCTCCACGACCGAGTTGCGCCCCGCCACCCACTCCGACTCGCCACCGGTCGAGCGGCGCTGCGGGCGTCGGGGGGACGCCGCGCCGGCCTTCTGGCGGCGCTGGTGGGCGACGTGGTTCTCGCGGTCCTGGGCCTTGGGCGTGGGACCGCGGCCCTCCAGGCCGCGGCGGACCCGGCCCCCCGAGCCGGCGGACGGGTTGCCCTTGGCCGTCTTCCTGGTCGCGCCGCGTCGCCTCGAGTTGCCAGCCATTCAGGGTCCTTCGGTCGCGTGCATCGGATGGGTCGTGCCGGTCGCCGTCGTCACAGGGTCCACCGGGGGCCCTGCGGCGTGTCCTCCAGCTCGATGCCGGCCGCCTTCAGCCGGTCGCGGATCGCGTCGGCCGCGGCGAAGTCCCTCGCGGCGCGGGCGGTGGCGCGCTGCTCGACGAGGGCCGCGACCAGCGCGTCGACCGCCGCGGTGAGCCGCTCCTCGGCCGCGCCGCCCGCACGTGCCCAGTGCGGGTCGAACGGGTCCAGCCCGAGCGTGGCCAGCATCGCCCGCACCTCACCCGCGAGCCGGGACAGCTCCTCGCTGCTCCCACCCGGCAGCAGGCGGTTGCCCTCCCGCACGGTGTCGTAGAGGACGGCGACCGCCGCCGGGGTGCCGAGGTCGTCGTCCATCGCCTCGACGAAGTCCGTGGGGAGCGCGTCGAGCAGCTCGGGGCCGTCGGCGAGGTCGGGGACGCCGCCGAGCACCTCGACCGCCCGCCCGAGGAAGTGCTCGATCCGCGCGAAGCCGGCCGCGGCCTCGTCGAGGGCCTCGAACGAGAACTCGACGTGCGAGCGGTAGTGCGCGGCGACGATGTAGAACCGCAGGTCGATGGCGCGCGACCGCTCGAGCACCGCCGGGACGACGAGGGAGTTGCCGAGCGACTTGCTCATCTTCTCCCCCGACGTGGTGATCCACGCGTTGTGCAGCCAGTACGACGCGAAGCCGAACCCGGCTGCGCGGGACTGGGCCTGCTCGTTCTCGTGGTGCGGGAACCTCAGGTCGACGCCGCCCCCGTGGATGTCGAAGGAGCCGCCGAGGTACTTCAGCGCCATGGCTGAGCACTCGATGTGCCAGCCGGGCCGGCCCCGCCCCCACGGGGACGGCCACGACGCGGTCGCCGGCTCGGAGTCCTGCTTCCAGCCCTTCCAGAGCGCGAAGTCGCGGGGGTCGCGCTTGCCCCGCGGGTCGGCGTCCGCCGCGGCCTCCATGTCCTCGACCCGCTGGTGGGTCAGCGCCCCGTAGTCCGGCCAGGACGCGACGTCGAAGTACACGTCACCCGAGCCGTCGGCGGCGGCGTAGGCGTTCCCGGCGTCGATCAGCCGCTCGATCAGCTCGACCATCTCCGGCACGTGCCCGGTGGCCACCGGCTCGTACGTCGGAGGGGCGACGTGGAGCGCGTCGTAGGCGGCGTCGAGCTCGCGGCGCATCGCGTAGGCGAGGTTGTACCAGGGCCTTCCCTGCTCGGCCGCCTTGGCGAGGATCTTGTCGTCGATGTCGGTGATGTTGCGGATCAGCGTGACGTCGTACCCGCGGACCGTCAGCCAGCGGCTGAGCACGTCGAAGTCGACCGCCGACCGGACGTGCCCGACGTGCGGCTCGGACTGCACCGTCAGGCCGCACAGGTAGATCCCGACCCTGCCCGGCTCGAGCGGGGCGAAGTCGCGGGTCTCCCGGGTCGCGGTGTCGTGGAACCTCAGCGTCACCGGCTCATCGTATCGGCGCCGCCGCACCGCTCCGACCGCTCACCCGGGTCAGTGGGCGCCGGCGAGCTGCTCGTCGGTCACCTCGGCCTCGTGGCGGGAGATCTCGATGTGCTCCTGGGCGTCCTCCGGGGAGAGCCGGAACACGTAGGCGAGCACGTAGACCACGATGGTGAGCACGAACAGCACGAGCAGCGCCCACTCGAAGTTGATTACCCCGCGGTTCCCGGCCCCGACGGGCTTCTCGGGGAAGTTGCCCAGGTAGGAGACGATCGTCAGCCCCACCAGCCACGGCAGCAGCCACACCGCGCCCGGCACGAAGTCGAGCTTCGGGGCGGTGACCCGACCGGTGACGGTGAAGACGACCAGCAGGACGAAGCCCAGCAGCACCGCGACCATCAGCTTCCAGACGATGTCCCAGCCGGACCAGAACACGATCATGTTCGACGCCCAGAAGGCGAGGACCGGGATCACGTGGCCGCCGGGGAGCCGGAAGGGGCGCTCCTGGTCGGGGACCTGGCGGCGCAGCGCGGCCAGCACGAGCGGTCCGGACGCGAAGGACATCACGGTGGCGGAGGTGATGAAGCCGACCAGCTGCTGCCAGCTCGGGAACGGCAGGAACACGATCAGCCCGACGAAGAAGGTCACGATCAGGCTGACCATCGGAACGCCGCGGCTCGTGGTCTTCTGCAGCGACGCGGGGGCGTTGCCGTTGCGGGACATCGCGTAGGAGATCCGCGAGGTGATCGTGGTGTAGATCAGGCCGGTGTCGCCGGGGGACACGATCGCGTCGATGTAGAGCAGCACCGCCAGCCAGCCCATGCCGAGCAGCGAGGCCAGCGCGGCCAGCGGTCCGAAGTCGTTGGCGAAGCTGAGGCCCGCCCAGCCGTTGGACTTGTCGAGCAGGCGCGGGGCCAGGGCACCGATGAACGCGACCTGCAGCAGGATGTAGATCAGGCCGGTGAGCAGCACCGACCCGATGACGGCGAGCGGCACGTTGCGCCGAGGGTTGTCGGTCTCGCCGGCGAGCTCGATCCCCTGCCGGAAGCCCAGGTAGGAGAACACGATGCCCGAGGTGGCGATCGCGCTGAAGACGCCGTGCCAACCGGTGGGCTTGAAGCCGTGGCTCGTGAAGTTGGAGCCGTGGAAGGCTGCGACGAAGAACGCGATGATCACCAGGGTGATGATGGCCAGCTTCCACCACACGAGGACGTTGTTGATCCGGGCGAACCACCGGATGCCGTAGTAGTTCACGACCACGAACACCGCCATCAGGACGACCGCGATGCCGTAGCCGAGGCCGGTCAGGGTGTGGACCGTGCTGCCGTTGACGGTGTGCTCGGTCGTGAACGGGGCGTACTTGGTGCCGTACTGCAGAGCCGCCTCGACCTCGATCGGCGCGGTGGTGGCGACCGCCACCCAGGTGATCCAGCCCGTGGTGTAGCTCGCGAACGACCCGAACGACATGTGCGGGTAGCGCACCACGCCGCCCGAGAGCGGGAACATCGTGCCGAGCTCGGCGTAGACCAGCGCGATCAGCAGGATCATCACACCGCCGATGGCCCAGGAGATCACCGCCGCCGGCCCGGCCTCCACCGACGCGTTGAGCGCCCCGAACAGCCAGCCCGATCCGATGATCGACCCGACGCTGGCGAAGAGCAGCCCCACGATGCCGATGTGCCGGCGCAGGTGCGGCTCTTGGCTCTGGGCAGAAGTATGCGTGGCCATGGCGTCCCTTCCTGGTGGTCGCCCGCACGTCGTACGGACGGACGCGCTCCGTGAGTGCGCCCTTCCTACCCCTAGCGCATCGACGCCACACCTGTCACGAGCGACACGGTCAGCCGGCCGTGAAGTCGACCCGGTGCCAGCCGGTCGCCCCGTCGGGTACGACGTCGGCGCGGGCCGCGGTCTGGGTGTAGCCGGAGCGGTCGGTGGCGCGCACGACCAGCGTGTGCGAGCCGTGGTCCGCCCGCACGGTGCCCGACCACTGCACCCAGGTGTCACGCCCCGGCACCCGGCCCAGCTCGGCGCGCCGCCAGGGTCCGCCGTCGAGCCGGTACTCCACGTGGGCGATGCCGGTGTGCTGCGCCCAGGCATGCCCACCCACGCGTACGGCGCCGGCCGGCACCTGCGTGCCGGAGCGGGGCACCTCGACACGAGACTCGGTCTTGACCGGCCCGCGCTCCGACCAGCCGCGATCGGTCCAGTAGGCGCTGAACGTGTCGAAGCGGGTGACCTCCAGGTCGGTGACCCACTTGGTGGCCGAGACGTAGCCGTAGAGGCCGGGGACGACGACCCGGGCCGGGAAGCCGTGCTCGAGCGGCAGCGGGCGCCCGTTCATCGCGATCGCGAGCAGCGCGTCGCGGCCGTCGGTGAGCGCCTCGATCGGGGTGCCGCAGGTCCAGCCGTCGCTCGAGCTCTGCTTGACGGCGTCGGCGCCGGGCTGCACCCCGGCCTCCCGGAGCAGGTCCGCGACCCGCACCCCGCTCCACCACGCGTTGCCGATCAGGTCGCCGCCGACCGGGTTGGACACGCAGCACAGCGTCACCCACGCCTCGGTCAGCCGCCGGCGCAGCACGTCGTCGAAGGTGAGCGTGACCTCGCGGTCGACCATCCCGTGGATCCGCAGCCGCCAGTCGGCCGGGTCCAGCGCCGGGACCACGAGCGCGGTGTCGATCCGGTAGAACGCCGCGTTCGGCACCCGCCAGGGCACGGTGCCGGCCGGCCCCGGGTCCGCCCCGGCAGGGACCACGCCGCGCGACACCCGCAGCCGCAGCCGCCGGCGCGCCGCCAGCACCGAGCGCCGGGTGCGCCCCACCCACCGACCGCCGGCACCCAGGGCGACCGCGACGACCGCGGCGCCCCCGGCGTGCAGCAGGAACCGCCGCCGGGAGTCCGCGGGCGTCGGCGCCGGCTCGGCGGTCGAGACGAGGAAGTCCGTGAGCACCGTCCACACCAGGACGCCGACCGCGAGCGGCAGCAGCGAGACCGGGCCGAAGCCGGGCCGGTGGAGCTCCGCGGCGAGCGCGACGGCGCCCATCGCGACGAACACCAGCTGCCCGTACAGCGCGCGCCGGCCCGCCAGCAGGCCCGCCAGCGCGCCGAGGGCGACGACGGCGACGGTGACCCCGGCCACCAGGATCGGCTTGTCGTGGCGCCCCACCAGCGCGATGAGCCGCTCCACGGCCGGGCCCGGGGTCAGCTCGATGACCGACTCCGCCACGGCCTGCACCGGGGTGACCCGCACCCGCAGCACGGCGGTCAGCAGGTCGCTGGCCCCGACGCCCGCGAGGCCGGCGACCGCGCCGGCGACCGCCAGCCGGCCACGGGGAACACTCGTCACACCCCCATGTTCGCGCACCGACCCCGGCCGGACGGGTCGGGTGCGGCATGATCGCCCCGTGTCCGGACCGCTCCCCGCCTCCCTGCCCCGCACCGGCATCGGCGTCGACGTCCACGCCCTCGCCGACGGGGTCGCGATGCACCTCGCCGGGCTGAGCTTCCCGGACGAGCCGCGGGGCCTGTCCGGCCACTCCGACGGGGACGTCGCGGCGCACGCCTGCTGCGACGCGCTGCTGTCGGCCGCCGGTCTGGGCGACCTCGGGGCCGCCGTCGGCACCGACGACCCGCGGTGGGCCGGTGCCAGTGGCGTCGCGCTCCTGAGGGAGGTGGCCTCGCGGGTCCGGGCCGCGGGCTTCGAGGTCGGCAACGTCGCCGTGCAGGTGATCGGCAGCCGGCCCCGGCTGGGGCCGCGCAGGAGCGAGGCGCAGTCCGTGCTCAGCGAGGCGGCCGGCGCGCCGGTGACCGTCGCCGCGACCACGACCGACGGGCTGGGCCTCACCGGTCGCGGCGAGGGCGTCGCGGCCGTGGCCACCGCGCTCGTCGTCGCCTCGCGGGGCTGAGGCGGGTGTCCGACCTCCCCCGCACCGGCGTGGTCGTCGTGGCCGCCGGCTCCGGCGCGCGCGTCGGGGCGGGGACCAACAAGGTGCTGCTGCCGCTGCGGGGCGAGCCCGTCCTGGCCTGGTCGGTGCGCACCGTCTGCACCTTGGCGTACGTCGACCGGCTCGTCGTCGTGGTCCGGCCCGCGGACCGGGACGCCGTCGCCGCCGTCGTCGAGGCCGAGCTCCGCCCCGGTCAGGAGGCGGTCCTGGTCGACGGCGGCGAGACCCGGCACGCGTCGGAGTGGCGCGGCCTGCGGGCGCTGCGCGCCGACGTCGAGGCGGGCCGGCTCGAGGTCGTGGCCGTGCACGACGCCGCCCGGCCGCTCGCGACGCCGGACCTGTTCGACCGGACCGTGCGGCTGGCCCACGAGCGCGGCGGAGCGGTGCCGGTGCGGCCCCGACCCGGGCTGCTGGGCGCCGACAGTCGCGTGCACCCCGACCTGGTCGGCGTGCAGACGCCGCAGGCCTTCCGGGCGGGCCCCCTGCTGGCGGCGTACACCGCGGCCGACCGTGAGGGCTGGACCGGCACGGACACGGCGGGCTGCGTGGCCCGCTACACCGGCACGGAGCTGCTCGGGGTGCGGGGGCCGGCCACGAACCTCAAGGTGACCTTCCCCGAGGACCTGGCGCTCGCCGACCGGCTCATCGCGGCCCTGGGTCCGCCAGCCGCTCCAGGACGGTGACGTCGGAGTCGTCGACGACGCGCAGCGCCGCGGCCGGGGCCTCCAGCAGCCGCACCTCGTGACCGCCGCGCAGCGCGGCGACCAGCTCCGCGAGGTCGTCCATGGGCGGCGCCCCGCGCAGCGCCGAGAGGACCGGGACCGGGATCACCACCGGCGAGCACACCTGCCACAGCCCGTCCCGGTCGACCGGGTCACCGAGCCGGCCCTGCCCGTCCGTGGGGCGGACCGTGTCGGTCACCGGGCGCACCCCGACGACGACCGCGCCGGACGCCGCGGCCTCCCGGACGGTCTGGCGCAGGAACGGCACCGGCGTGCCCGGGCAGAGCGGGTCGTGCACCACCAGGGCGGCCCCGAGCGACCGGACGTCGTCCCAGTCCTCGGTGAAGTCGAGCAGCCGGACGCCGGCCTCGCCGAGCGCCCACGACGCCACCGCCACGAGCGACTCGCCGTGCAGCAGCAGGAAGGGCAGCGAGCCGCGTCCCTCGACCGGGACGACGCCCACGGCCGGGACGGAGCCGTCCTCGTCCCGGACATCGGCGTCGGCATGCGCCTCGCGGAGGTCCTGCACGTCGTCCGTCCTTCCTCTGGGCCGGCCCGGGCGGGCTGCCACCGGGCGCGCCGGCCTCGCGCCGTACCGGGGGAACGCAGGAGCCCCCGGCCACGGGCCGGGGGCTCCTGACGGCGGCGGGACGCCGCGGTGCTACGGGACGTTCAGGAGGCGAGCACGTCGTCGAGCAGCGACTCGGCCTTGTCCTCGTTGGTGTGCTCGGCCAGCGCCAGCTCGGAGACCAGGATCTGGCGCGCCTTGGCGAGCATCCGCTTCTCGCCCGCGGACAGGCCGCGGTCCCGCTCCCGGCGCCACAGGTCGCGGACGACCTCGGCCACCTTCATCACGTCGCCGGAGTGCAGCTTCTCCAGGTTCGCCTTGTAACGGCGGGACCAGTTCGTGGGCTCCTCGGTGTGCGCGGCACGCAGCACGTCGAAGACCCGATCCAGACCCTCCTTGTCGACCACGTCGCGGACCCCGACCAGGTCCAGGTTGCAGGCCGGGACGCGGACGACGAGATCCTGCTGGGCGACGATGCGGAGCACGAGGTACTGCTTGTCCTCGCCCTTGATCTGTCGCGTCTCGATGTCCTCGATGACCGCTGCGCCGTGATTTGGGTAAACAACCGTTTCACCGACGGTAAATGTCATGTGCCAGGTACCCCTTCCTCGGTGACCAGTCTAACACGGGTCGGAGACCGGTATTCGGGGTGTTTGCGCAGGTCAGGCGGCACGTTGGGGCTTGACAGAAGTCGGATCCGTGTGCCTGCGGCGAGGCATGCCCGATACTGCGGCGCATGGGTCTGGGCAGGAGCTGGCGCGAGGGCGCGGTCCCGCTGCTGCTCTCCTGCCACCCCCTCCCCGCCGCGGCCATGACGGTGGCGATGACCCTCGCCGCGGCGCTCACCGGCCGCGGCGTGGTCGGGTCGGTCATCGTCGCCGGCACCGTCGCGTCCGGGCAGCTCACGATCGGCTGGCTGAACGACCTGTGCGACGCCGAGCGGGACCGCCGCGCCGGCCGGCGCGACAAGCCGGTCGCGGCGGGGCGGATCGCACCCGGCGTCGTGTGGGCGGCGTTCCTGATGGCGGCGCTGGTGGTCGTCCCGCTCTCGCTGGCCAACGGGACGGCGGCCGGGGTCGCCCACCTCGGGTACCTGCTCGGCGCCTGGCTCTACGACGTCGGGCTCAAGCGGACGCCGCTGTCGTGGCTGCCCTACGTCGTCAGCTTCGGGCTGCTGCCCGCGTTCCTGTCGTACGGCGGCGTGGGGCCCGGCATGCACGGGACGCCCCCGACGGTCGCGACGACGGTCCTCGCGGCGCTGCTCGGCGTCGGGGTGCACTTCCTCAACACGCTGCCCGACCACGACGAGGACCGGGCGAACGGGGTGCGGCACCTGCCGCTGCTGGTGGCGACGCGCGTCGGGCAGCGGCGGCTGTGGCTGGCCTCGACGACGTACACGGGCGTGGTGGGGGTCGCCCTGGTGGTCGCCGCGCTGACGGTGGGGGTCCGGCAGTGAGGCGGGGGTGCCCTACACTCGGCCGCGTGAACGCTCGCCGATGCCTGGTCGCCGCGGTCCTCGTCGTCGCCGCACCGCTCGTGTCCTCGTGCGGGGTCAACTTCGGGGCCCAGACCGACCAGGTCTACAACCCCGCCGCGGGGGTCGACGACCGCTCCGGCTCGGTGGACGTGCTCAACGCCCTCATCGTCTCGGGCGCCAAGGGCAGCGGCACCGTGTCCGCCACCCTCGTGAACAACGTGGCGACCCGCTCGGACACCCTGCGCCGCGTCGCCGGCTCCGGCTCGGACGCCAACCTCCAGGTCAGCACCGGCGGGACGACGAGGATCCCCGCCGACGGGCTGCTGAACCTCGCGACCCAGGGGCGCGTGTTCGCCCGGGGCCCCAGGATCGTCCCGGGCAACTTCGTCCAGATCACGTTCACCTTCGACCACGGCACCGCCATCACCGTGCAGGCGCCGGTGGTCTCCGCCGACGACCCGACGTACGCCGGCATCCCGCTCCCGTCCGGCTCCTGAGGCGGACGCGTCCGGGCCGTCGGTCCCGGTCCCACTAGGGTGGCGGCCATGAGCGCGCCGTACACCCTGGTCCTGCTCCGCCACGGCGAGAGCGAGTGGAACGCCCAGAACCTCTTCACCGGCTGGGTCGACGTGGCCCTGACCGACAAGGGCCGGGACGAGGCGGCGCGCGCGGGCCGGCTCATCGCGGAAGCGGGCGTGCTGCCCGACGTGCTGCACACGTCGGTGCTGCGCCGGGCGATCACGACCGCACAGCTCGCGCTCGACGCCTGCGAGCGGCACTGGATCCCGGTGAGGCGGTCGTGGCGGCTCAACGAGCGGCACTACGGCGCCCTGCAGGGCAAGGACAAGAAGGCCACGCTCGAGGAGTACGGCGAGGAGCAGTTCATGCTCTGGCGCCGCTCCTACGACACGCCGCCGCCGCGGATCGCCGACGACGACGAGTGGTCGCAGACCGGCGACGACCGCTACGCCGAGCTCGCCGACGAGATCGTGCCGCGCACCGAGTGCCTCGCCGACGTCGTCGCCCGGATGCTGCCCTACTGGTACGACGCGATCGTGCCCGACCTGCGCACCGGCCGGACCGTGTGCGTCGCCGCGCACGGCAACTCGCTGCGGGCCCTCGTCAAGCACCTCGACGGCATGTCCGAGCAGGCCGTCGTCGGTCTCAACATCCCCACCGGCATCCCGCTGGTGTACCGCCTCGACGAGCACCTGCGGCCCACCCGGCAGGGCGGGGAGTACCTCGACCCCGACGCCGCCGCCGACGCCATCAAGGCCGTCGCCAACCAGGGCCGCTGACCCCACAGCCCCCTCCACCCCGCCGAGTCGGCACGTCCACAGCGCCGGGACCACGCCGAGGCGGCACGGGCACAGCGCCCGGACCACCCCAGGTGGGGGGGGCGCGCCCCCACGACCCAGAAGGCGCGGGGTGGGCGCGCCGACACGACCCCCGGAGCG